>NZ_JBEZZR010000030.1:0-114767 GCF_040639325.1 Actinoplanes sp. NPDC023936
CGGCCGATACCACTTCGCCACCCCTAAATGATCACAAACATGGATCAAAGTGGCTAGTCACCCGTAACCACCGTAGCCAAAAAGCAACAGGCTCCCTGGCGTTGATGAAGTCACACGAAGTCGTTCTGTGCGACCTCGTCAACGTTGACCCATCGATCCTGGAGCGTCGCGGTAGGGGCGCGGCAGCTGCGACCACGCCCGAGGTCGCTGCCTCTCGAGCCGACTGGGACAGCATCCGAACCGGGACGTGATCCCACGGCCGGTGCGGCACTTGATATGAACCCGGCTTGAAGGTCCAGGATGACCGCATGGCGGTGAGCGACGAGGTCCGACGGGCGCTGGACGAGCGGACGACGGTGGAGATCACCACTGTCGGGCGCCGAACCGGGCAGCCACGTCGCATCGAGACATGGCGATACCGGGCAAGCGGCCGCTACTGGCTGACCGGTAGCCCAGGGGCGCGGGACTGGTATGCGAACCTGGCAGCGCATCCGGCATTCACCCTGCATCTCGCCGGGCGGGACGTCAGCGCACACGCGAGGACCGTGACCGACCCGGACGAGCGCGCCCGGGTGTTCGGGGAGATCGTGCCGGGCCTGGACTGGGCCGGCAGCCTGGAGAGCTGGATCGAGGGAAGTCCACTGGTGGAGATCGAGCTGGACTGAGCCGCTGCTCCAGACCCCCGTGCCCCCCGCTCCATCCCGTGGCGCCCGACCCGGTTTCGAGCTGGGACGTGCCGGAAGATCACACGCAGTTCCGGGAGGCGGCAGCGATATTCGCGCTGCGGTCGGTGTCTCGCGTGGGCAGTACCGAACGACCCCGGCTCTCCGGCCGGCCGCCGGCGCTCAGCGGCGGCACATGATGCGCCTGCTGCCGCCGTCCGCGGGCCTCAGTAGTACCAGCGGTCGAGCTGCGTGCCGGAGCACTCCACGGACTGCTCCAGACTCGTCTGCTGCTCCATGATTTCGTGCAACTGCTCGTTGTACGCGTCGACGAGCGCCGTGGTGCTGTAGGCGTCGCTGTCCGGTTCGAGCAGGTCCATCATCGCGGCGTCACGTTGCTGCCGAGTGTCGATCAAGGTCTCGTTGAGCTGGTCCATGGTCTGCCGGCACTGCAGCGCCCGCAGCTCGGCCTCCGCCTGCGACGAGGTGTCGGCCACCGTGCCGGCAGTGGCGTCCGACTCGCTGTCCGCGTTCATCGGGATCCCGGTGGCCGGCAGCCCGCACGCCAGCTGAACCTGGCGGACGTGCGTGTTCAACGACCCGAACAGCGACACCGCCTCGGCGAGATAGTTGCCCATGCCGGCGCTGGGATCCGCGGTGATGGCCTGCCGCAGCGTCTCCATCTGACCGACGTCGGCGGCCAGACCCCGTACCGCGGAGCGCAGTTCGGAGTTCGGAGTTCGTCACCAGCAGCCGGGCCTTGGCCTCCAGTCGGTCCCGGACCTCGCCGAGCGCCGCGCCGGCCTCCATGTCGCCGGCTCCCGTGTCGACGTTCGCCACGTCCACCAGTGACGCGGCGTCGTCGGCGACGGCCGAGCACACCCCGTGCTTGGCGTACGCGGTGACGCCGAACGCCGCACCGCCGCTGAGCACCAGCAGGCCCGCCACACCGGCCGCCACCACAGCGCCGCGCCGGCCCAGCCAGGGCGACTTCGGGGCGGGGGGGCATGGCCCAGGGCGGCGGTGGGGGTGGTGTCGGCCCGTACTGGTGGGTGGCGTTGCTGTTCGCGCCGTCCTCGTTCGTCACAGCGTTCTCCTCGGCGATACGGTCCGGCTCGAGGCCGTACCTGCGTCCGTGCCTGCCGCGTCTATCGGACGCCCGATCGCCGGGTTGAGACGACACCGCCGTGCGCCGGGTTGAGACGACACCGCCGTGCGGCGGGTTGAGACGACACCGCCGTGCGGCGGGGCTGCGGAATCGCTCCGCGGCCCCGCCGTGTTCCGGGTCGATCAGCGCTTCGTCTTGCGGGCCGCGGCCTTCTCGGTGGGGGCGCCGGCCGTCTTCAGGGTGCCGTCCGGGTTCTCCAGGTGGGCGCGGATGAACCAGTGGTACTGCTCCAGCACGCCGGCCTGGCTGACCAGCAGGTCCTCGGTGACCGGGTCGAGCTCCTCGGTCTTCTCGATGGCGGCCCGGTGGTCCTGGATGACACCGGCGTAAACCAGGTCCAGCGCCGCCAGGTGCGCGTCCGCGCCGGCCCGGCCGATCGAGTAGTCGTCCCAGGTGCGCTGGGCGACCAAGGCACCCGGCGTGCCGATGGGGGAGCCACCCAGCGTGGCGATCCGCTCCGCTGTCGCGTCCACCATGGACCGGACCCCGTCGACCTGCGGGTCGAGCATGGTGTGCACGGCGATGAAGGTCGGGCCGACCACGTTCCAGTGGACGTGCTTGAGAGTCAGGGCGAGGTCGTTGAGCGCGTTGAGGCGGTCCTGCAGCGTCGACACGACCTGGGCGGCGGCGTCCGGCTTGAGCCCCGGAACCGTGTAGTTGACTGCGGTGTCGTTCTTGCGTGCCATCGTCGGCCTATCCTCTCGTTTCGAGATCCTCTCGGTGCGAATCCCTGAGGCCAATGCCCGGCACGGCACGCCGCAAACAAGGCTGCCCGGTGGCGGCAGCCGTACCTGGAGTCGGACGCGAACAGCCGGCGGGACGCCGTGGCGTTGATCGGCATCCCCGCACTGCTCGGCGTCGCCGCCGGCACGCTCGCACTCCGGCCCGGCAGCCGCCGGGGCTGAGCCCGGTGGCTCACTTGCCGGCGATCACGGTCCGCTCGCCGGCGAAAACGCCCATCCGGCGGTCCCGCAGCAGTCCCTGGTGCTCCTCGGCACCGAGGTCGGCGTGGACGAGCAGCCCGCAGGCGGCCAGCCGGCGGGCCAGTTCGGGCGGGTCGGCGGCGGTCCGCAAGCCCAGCCGCCGCCTCCAGCCGGCGAAGCGCGGATCGTCGTGGACGCTGCGCGGCAGATAGGTCAGCACGAGCCGGCTGCCCGGCGCCAGCCCGGCGGCGTAGGCGAGCAGGCGGTCAGTGGCGCCGCCCGGTAGGTACATCACCACCGCTTCGCAGAGCACCAGGGTCGGCGCGGCCGGGTCGGCGCCCGCCTCGGCCAGCACGTCGCCGACCGGTTGCGTGACCAGGTCCAGTGGCGCGTAGCGCACGTGGCCGGCGGGTTCTGGCAGAACCCGGGCCAGCGCCACCCGCTTCTCCGCCTGCACCGCCGGCAGATCCAGCTCCCACACCCGCGCCCGGGTCATCTCCGGCATCCGGTACGGCCGGGTGTCCATCCCCGCGCCGATGAGGACCACCTGCCGCACACCGCCGGCGAGCGCGTCGCGGCAGGCGTCGTCGATCACCCGGGTACGGCAGACGACCGCCCCGTAGAAGCCGGGCCCGACCCGTTCGAGCGCGCGCAGGAACGCCCAGCGCAGCGCAGGGTTCGCGACGATGACGGCGGGCCAGCCGGTGAGCAGGCGCTCGGCCAGCGGATCGGAGAACAGCGGACGGCGGGCATGACCTTCGAGCGCCCGCATCATGCCGGCGCCGACGGCGGTCCTCGCCTCCCTGCTGATCGCCACGACCCTCCCCGAGGCCCGGTTGCGAACCCGCAGCCGCATCATAAACGCGCGGCGTCCCGACGCGCGTGGTCACGAGCCGACGGCGAAGCGCTCCACCTTCCCCACCCAGCCAGTCGAGGATCGCGAACCGACGTTCCCGATCAGGCAGGCCGAGCACGGCGCGATCGAAGGGGACCTCGTGCACCTCGCCCAGCCCGAGGGAGGCGTCGCCGGCTCCGGCGGCGTAGCCGACGATGTCCGGCATGTCGGCCGGGATGAACCTGACCCACGAGGTCTTCGCCACCAGCGGCGTGCCAGCGGCGAGGTGCTCACTGTAGAGCGTGGTCACCACGGTCGCGGCCTTGGCGAACCGCTCGGCATCGGGGAGCGGCCGGTCCAGCAGCCGGTGGGGATCGCCCGGAGGATTGGTGTCCACCGATCGAATGCGAATCACGCGTGCCAGCACGGCAGCCACGCTATCCGGCGCCGGTGCTCCGGATCGAGGGACAGCCCGATCACCTATGGTGTAATCGCAGCCACCAAGTGGTTCGGCTTGATCCGTATGCCCGTAGGTAGGGCGATCTCGTTGTGGCGCTGCTCGTTGAGATTCATGTACCGCTGACTCCGACTCCCAATCTCCCGCCCGGCGCCTATCCGCTGCCATGGATTGAGCAGGTGGAGGACTTCCTGGTGGACCTGGAGGAGGAGGGTGCAGCCGAGTCGTACGACGAAGGAACCTCGTTTGGGGCTTACTTCGTCTTCTTTCTGATGTGAGTGCGTCATTCCCGCGAAGGCTTATGCCGTCGGTGTTTCAGAGATCGCGGCTGGCTCCGGTGTCATTTGTCGGTTCCGCTGCGCGGCGGACCTCTGCCATTCTTCGGACCGTTCCCTTTCCGGCGCTTACCGCGCGTGAACAGCAGCCCTTCCATGAGTTCGGGAAACCGGCCGATCATTTTGCGTCGGAGATCTTGAACCATTGGTGCCGGCACCCGGCGTGAGCGCTTGAGCGCCGTTGCCCGATCCGCGGTCAGCGTCTCCGCCTCGGCAGCCGGCGCATCGGCCGCCGATGTTTGATGCGCGGTCGCTGGCACGGTCGCAGACTGCACCTGAACTCCGGAGGGAGCGCGAGCCACGGACGAAGTCACACCTGCCGACGATGCGCGAGCCACGGACGCAGCGCCAGCCACGGACGCAGCGCCAGCCACGGACGCAGCCGGAGCAAGGGGCGAAGCAGCAGCTGCGGACGGCGGCGGATCGCACGGCGCCGGGGTGGCCGGCAACGCCGGGACTTGTGGTGCCGGCTCCGCGGCCGCCGGAGCCTCCATCTGATCACGCAACTGACGAAGCCGCCGAGCGTGCCGTTGCACAAGGCCCCACGCGCGATGCCGCTCGTGCTCACGCCGGAAACGCTCCCCCTCCGGAGAATAATTGCGACGCGCAGCAGGGTCCCGCAGATGCCTCACGGGAAATAAAGAAAGCTGCGCCATGACCCCATTGTCGCCGCCCTCACCGGAAACCGGCCAACAGAAATCACTAATACCTCACATGAGCTCCGGTCATGATCGCCACCCATCCGCGTTCTGCGGGAATCTCGAAACAGGATAAGCAATCTTGGAGCCCATGCGGCGTTCATTGTTCTGCTGAGATCCGGTCACTCGTGAACGGCAGGGCCGTCACTCTCCGTCCGGGATCCAAGCTTGCTCAAATTCGATCCCCGTGATCTCGAAGCAGTTCCAGTCATCGCCAGAGTCGTAGAGGCTCGTTCGACCGAGACCGCCGTAGCGGTCCTCGGTCCTTACTGCCGCGGTCCGAGCAGTCACGAACGGCCTGGCCGTCGCGGCCGGGTCGCGTGCTTGGTCGGACCGCTGATCTAGGCTCCTCCGGTGGGTACGCACGATGTTCTGACCACTGGCAGGTTGGCAAATGGCCTCTACGTCGAATATCTCGGTGAGACGACCACCGACGATCTGATGGTGGGTGTGGGCGACCCGCCGCCCCTGTGCGACCGCCTCTGGCACGGGCATCCCGGCGTCATCTGGGAGCCGGCCCCGCAGCACGTCCAAGTGACGTGGGTAGGCCTGGAGGACACGGTCCAGAGCTTCGGAATCGGGTACAGCTGTAACTATCACGGCAGGTACGGCCTGGGCGTCATCACCGCCGCCGAATACGAGAAACGGCGCCGCCGCGTACTGGCAGGGCAGACACCTCAGGAATGAACGACTGCAGCGGCGGAACGTGCTCTCGTGCCGCAGAGAACGCGCGTGGTAGCCGTCTCGACCAACACGAGGCGTGGACGTAAGCCATCGCGTGCAATTAGGACATAGCGTTAGCATCGCGTCCGTGATCGAGGACTTCGCGAGCCGGCTCCTGCGCGACATGGCCCGCCTCGACCCTTGCACGGCGGTGGTGGACGCTGGCGAGCAAGATGTCGATGGGCTCACCGACTACAGTCCGGACGGTCACCAGGCTCGCGCCGATCTCGGTGCCTCGGCCCTGCGCGACCTGGAAACCCTGCCTGCGACGAGCCCGCTGCATGCTCATCTTGTCGAACGGCTGCGGGCCCGTATCGCCTTTCACGAGGCCGGGGAGGATCTGCGGGAACTGCATGCGGCGGCCACCGGCCCGCTCCAGCTGATCCGGCAGTCGGTCGAGGCCGCGGTGCCCGGCCGTGACGCTGAGGGCGCAGCCTACGAGGACGGCTGGGCTCGCGTCGCCGCGCGTCAGGCCGCGATACCCGTCGCCTTGACCGGGTACACCAGCAGCCTCCTGCTCGCTGCCGAGCGCGGTCACCTGCCGACGCAGCGCCAGGTGGAGCTCGTGACGCAGCGCTGCCGCAACTGGGTCGACGATGACATCGCCCTGGTCGAGCGCTACGGCGGTGGGCGGCAGCAGGCAGCGGCGCAGCAGGCTCGCGTGGCGTACCAGAAACTGGCTGCGACGCTGACCGCGGACCTGGCGCCGCAGGCGCGCAGCCAGGAGGCTTTCGGGCCGCAGCGATACGAACTCTGGGTGCGGAACTTCCTCGGAACCGAGCCGGATCTGCGCGAGCTCTACGCCTGGGGCTGGGACGAGTTCACCAGGATCGAGGCGGAGCTGGTCGCAGAAGCGAAGGCCCTGGGCGGGACCGTCCCCGAGGTGATCGATCGGCTCGAGGAGCCCGGCGCGCCGGGTATCCTGCACAGCCGGGCAGCGTTCGGTGCATGGCTGCAGGAGCTGCTGGAGGCCACCATCGAACAGGTGGACGGCGTGTATTTCGACATCCCCGCGCCGCTGCGGCGCATCGAGTCCCGAGTGACGGTGTCGGGCGGCATCGCCTACACCGGGCCGTCGCGGGACCTGACGCGGCCGGGCCGGGTCTGGTGGCTCCTGCCCGAGGGGCAGGAGAGCTTCCCCACCTGGTGGGCCCAGAGCACCGCGTACCACGAGGGCGTTCCCGGCCACCATCTTCACATCGGTCATGAGGCATGCCAGGGCGGCCTCGGGCAACGACTGAGCCTGCTCGGCGGGCTCTCCGGCTGCCAGGAGGGCTGGGCGCTGTACGCCGAGCGGTTCATGGACGAACTCGGGTACTACGAGCAGCCGGGCGCACGACTGGGGTATCTGTTCTCGCATCTACTGCGGGCCGCACGGGTCGTACTCGATATCGGTCTGCACCTGCGGCTGCCGGTGCCGTCCGGTGGCGGCGCATCATGGACGCCGGATGCCGCGCTGCAGCTGCTGCAAGATCGTTGCCATCAAGGGCCGTACGCGTCCCCGGAGCTCGCGCGTTATCTGGGCAGGCCAGGCCAGGCGCTGACCTACAAGGTGGGTGAGCGGGTGTGGCTGGCCGGCCGCGCGTCCTTTAGCGGCGACCAGCGAGCGTTCCATCGTCGGGCGCTGAACGTAGGTTCGCTGGGATTGGGCCAGCTGAGGACAGCGCTGACCGGATAGCCACCCGTCAGGCCCGGATCCGCCGCCGGGCAGGGCTCGCCACGTGCAGCCGTTGTCGACCAGATAGCGGATCACGTCGACGATCTCGCGGCGCGGGTGCGCTTCCGGGCGTCCATCGGTCGGTGTGGCGCAGGCCGGTCCCTGCGGGTCCGGGTCAGCGGGGTCAGGTTCTCCGCGGCCAGCAGCTCACGCACGAACCGGAGCAGGACTGGACCTGGTAGGCCGGCGAGGGGACGCGGGCGGTGGCAGCAGCGCCGCCCGCGTCCCCGGGGTGCGGGGTCAGGAACTCGTGGCGGCGAACTCCTTCTCCCGCGGCTCGTCCGGCCGGGCCGGGGCGGCGAGCTGCTTGGTGAGCTGCTCGCCCTCGACGTCGATGTTGGGGAGGAGATGGTCGAGCCAGCCGGGGAGCCACCACGCCGCGCGCCCGAGCAGGGACATCACGGCGGGGACGATGGTCATCCGGACTAGGAAGGCGTCAACGGCGACGCCGAAGGCCAGGGCGAAGCCGAGGCTCTTGATGATGGTGTCGTCGGCGAGGATGAAGCCGGCGAAGACGCTGATCATGATGAGGGCGGCGGCGGTGACGACGCGGGCGCCGTGCTTCATGCCGGAGACCATGGCGTCGTCGGGGGAGGCGCCGTGGACGAATTCCTCGCGGGCGCGGGTGACCAGGAAGACCTCGTAGTCCATGGCGAGGCCGAACAGGATGCCGATCAGGAAGATCGGCATGACGCTGACGAGCGGACCGGTCGTCTCCACGCCGAACAGGCCGGCGAGGTGGCCGTTCTGGAAGACCGCGACGATGGCGCCGAACGCCGCCGCCACGGACAGCAGGAACCCGACGGTCGCCTTGATCGGCACGAGCAGGCTGCGGAAGACGAGCATGAGCAGAAGGAACGCGAGGCCGACGACGATCGCGAGGTAGGGGACGAGCGCGTCGCTCAGCTTCTCCGAGATGTCGATGTTGACGGCGGTGGCGCCGGTGACGGCCAGGCCGGTGATGCCGAGGCCGCGGATGGCGTGCACCAGGTCGGTGGTGGCTTCGCTGGTCGGGCCGGAGGCGGGGATGACGGTCAGCATCGCGGTGTCGCCGGCAGCCTTGTCGAGCACCGGCGGGGTGACCGTGACGACGTCGTCGAGCCCGGCGATGGCCTTCGTGACGGTGTCGCCCTGGGCGGCGGCTCCCTCGACCACCACGACGAGCGGGCCGTTGAAGCCGGCGCCGAAGCCGTCGGCGAGCTGGTCGTAGGCCTTGCGCTGGGTGGAGTCGACCGCGGCGGTGGAGTCGTCGGGCATGGCCAGGCGCAGGTCCAGGGCCGGGACGGCGACCGCGGCGATCAGGCCGAGCGAGACCAGCAGCGCGGCCCAGCGGTGCTTGAGCACGCCCCGGCCCCAGCGCTCGCCGAACGTGACCTTGTGGGCGGGCTGGCCCGGTGCGTCGCGGTGCTTCCGGGGCAGGATCTTGCGGCCGGCGAAGCCGAGGATCGCGGGCACCACGCTCAGGGTGACGACCACGGCGACGGCGACCGTGCCGGCGGCGGCCCAGCCCATCGCGGCCAGGAACGGGATGCCGGTGACGCTGAGCGCGGCGAGCGCGATGATCACGGTCAGGCCGGCGAAGACCACGGCGGATCCGGCGGTGCCGACAGCCCGTCCGGCGGCCTCCTCGCCGTCGCGGCCGGCGGCCAGCTCGCCGCGGTAGCGGGAGACGACGAACAGCGCGTAGTCGATGCCGACCGCCAGGCCGAGCATGGTCGCGAGCACCGGGGTGGTGGCGGACAGGTCGAGGAATCCGGTGGCGATCTGGATGCCGAGCATGCCGAGCCCGACGCCGATCAGCGCGGTCAGCAGCGGCAGCCCCGCCGCGACGAGCGACCCGAAGGTGATGATCAGGACGACCGCTGCGACGGCCACGCCGAGGGCCTCGGAGGTGTGGCTCATCTCGGTGGTCTTGGTGACCTCACCGGAGAACTCCACACCGATGCCGGCGGCCCTCGCGGTCTCGCCGGCGGCGAGCATCGCCTCCCGGTTCTCGATGCTGACGTCGGTCACCGGAACGGAGTAGGTGACCGTCGCATACGCGGTCTGCCCGTCCTGCGAGACGACCGGGTCGGCGACCGAGGCCACCTGCGGCGCCTTTTCCAGCGCGGCGACCGTGCCGGCAAGGTCAGCGCCGGTGATCTCGGCGTCCCCGGAGACGGTGAACACGACTCTCGCCGAGGCCGCGTCGGAGCCGCCGCCGAACTTCTCCTCCAGGATCGTCAGCGCCTTCGACGACTCGGTGCCGGGGATCTCGAACGCGCCGGACGTCGGCTTCGACAGGGTCAGCGCGCCGAGCGTGGCGACCGCGAGCAGCAACAGCCAGGCGCCGAGGGTGAGCCGGCGCCGCCGGTACGAGAACCGGCCGAGCCGGTAGAGCAGGGTAGCCACGCAGTCCTCCGTTGGTCGTGAACGCTGCGCGCATCACGATCCCGGCAAACGGAGCTGTGGTCGTCCTGTCAGCGCAGGCATCGCGGGTACTGCGAACGCAGTAAATCGGCGAGCCGGGGATACTGCGTGAACAGGATGATGCCGCCGCCGCGACGGCCTACGGTCGTGGACATGTACGACGCGAGCGCTCCGTGGGTGCCACCGTGGCTGGCCCGGCACATGACCTGGGTCAGTGACGTCACCCTGGCCGCCGCGCTCGCCGTGATCACCCTGACGCTGCAGCCCTGGGCACAGACGACACGGCTGATCGTGCTGGCGGCGGTGTTCTCGGTCGTCGCCTCGCTGCTGCGCCGCAGGCACCCGGTCGGGGTGCTCGCCACGGCCACGGCGTTCACGATCATCACGATCCCGGCCGACCACGGGGTGCCGGGCTTGTTCGTCACCACCGGCGCGCTGACCTATGCGGCAGCGCTCCACAGCCCTCGCCGCCGGCCGTGGTTCTATGCGCGCACGGTGTGGATCTCGCTGGTGGTCACCAGTCTGATCAGCGATTACGCCGGCTGGTGGGGCTGGCATCAGATCGCGTTGTTCGCGTTCTTCTTCGGCGGCGCGGGCGCCGGTGACTCGGTGCGCATGCGCCGGGCGTACATCCAGGAGGTGACCGAGAGGGCACGCCAGGCGGAACAGACCCGCGAGCAGGAGGCACAACGCAGGGTGATCGATGAGCGTCTGCGGATCGCCCGGGAGCTGCACGACGTGGTGGCGCACCACATCGCGGTGATCAGCGTGCACGCGGGCGCGGCCGGACACGTGCTGCGCAACGATCCGGAGAGGGTGTGGCCGGTCCTCGAGCACATCCGCGGCGCTGCCGACACGGTCCTGGAGGAGATCAAGTCGGTGATCAGCGTGCTGCGCGACCCGGACGAGGTCGTGCTCACCGAGCCGCTGCCCGGCCTGGACCGGCTCGACGACCTGCTCGGCACCCTGCGGACGGCGGGCTTCGCCGTGCGGTCGCAGCAGCGCGGTGACGCCCGGCCGCTGCCGGCGATCGCGGATCTGGCCGCCTACCGGATCGTGCAGGAGGCCCTGACGAACGCGCACCGGTACGGCGACGGCGAGGCGCTGCTGGACATCGAGTACGAGCGGGACGCCGTCACGATCCAGGTGACCAACCGGATCGCGTGGCCGGGGCCGCGGCGTTCCGGGTCGGGTTACGGGCTGCTCGGCATGCGCGAACGCGCGGCCGTCGCGCACGGGACCATCACGGCGGGGCCGCTTCCCGGTGGCTGGTTCCGGGTGCGTGCGGTGCTGCCCGTCGCGGTGTCGGCCTCTGAAAGGATCTTGGGGTGACGATTCGTGTCCTGCTCGCCGACGACCAGGCCCTGATCCGGGCCGGTTTTCGCATGATCGTCGATGCGGAGCCCGGCTTCGAGGTCGCCGGCGAGGCGAGCGACGGCAAGGAGGCCGTGGATCTCTGCCACTCCGCGCGGGTCGACGTGGTGCTGATGGACATCCGGATGCCGCACATGGACGGCATCGAGGCGACGCGGCGCATCTGCGCCGACGAGCGATTGGCGGGGGTCCGCGTCCTGGTGCTCACCACGTTCGACAACGACGACAACGTGGTGCTGGCGTTGCAGGCCGGCGCGAGCGGGTTCCTCGGCAAGAACGTCGCCCCGCCGGAGCTGGTCACCGCGATCCGGGTCGTCGCCGGCGGCGAGGCGCTGCTGTCGCCGCGGGCCACCCGAGGCCTGGTGAGCCGGTTCATCCACCAGATCCAGCCGCCGGTGACCCGCCGCCTGCCCGCCCTCGACCTGGTCACCGAGCGGGAGATGGAGATTCTGATCCTGGTCGCGCACGGGCTGTCCAACGACGAGATCGCGCAGCGCCTCTACGTGTCGCCGCTGACCGTGAAGACCCACGTCAACCGTACGATGGTCAAGCTGAACGCCCGTGATCGGGCACAGCTGGTGGTGATCGCGTACCAGAACGCGTTGGTGCGCCCCAGCGACGTCCTCGCCGACTGAAGTCGGCGGAGAGCCGACGCAGAGCCGACGCAGAGCCGATGGAAAGCCGACGGAGAGCCGACGGAGAGCCGACTTAGGGAGGTATCGCGGTGGAGTACACACGGCTCGGCCGGACCGGGCTGCGGGTGAGCAGGATCGGGCTGGGGTGCATGAGCTACGGCCAGGCCGCGGCCGGCATGCACCAGTGGACCCTGGACGAGGAGGCCGCCGCGCCGTTCTTCCGGCAGGCCGTCGAGCTTGGTGTGACGTTCTGGGACACCGCGAACGTGTACCAGGGTGGCACTTCGGAGGAGTTCGTCGGGCGGGCGATCCGCCGGTTCTCGCGGCGGGAGGACATCGTGCTGGCCACCAAGGTCAGCGGGAAGACGCATGACGGACCGGGCGGCAGCGGGCTGTCCCGCGCGGCGATCCTGGAACAGGCCGATGCCTCGCTGCGCCGGCTGGGCACCGACTACATCGACGTCTACTACATTCACCGCTTCGACCCCGAGACGCCGGTCGAGGAGACCATGCGGGCCCTCGACGACCTGGTCCGGGCCGGCAAGGTGCGCTATCTCGGCGCGTCCTCGATGTGGGCGTGGCAGTTCGCGAAGGCACAGCACGCCGCCGTGGTGAACGGGTGGACGACGTTCGCGGCCATGCAGGACCAGTACAACGTGCTCAAACGTGAGGAAGAGCGCGACATGATCCCGATGTGCCTCGATCAGGGTGTCGGCCTGACGCCGTACTCCCCGCTGGCGAAGGGGCGCGCCGCCCGGCCGTGGGGGCAGCAGACGGCCCGGTCGTCGTCGGACAACGTCGCCAAGGCGTTCGACCGCGACGTCGACGAGCCCGTGGTGCACGCGATTCAGCAGGTCGCGGAGGCTCGCGGCGTCGCGATGGCGCGGGTGGCGCTCGCCTGGGTGCTGTCCAAGCCGGTCGTCTCCTGCCCGATCGTGGGAGCCACCAAGCCGCACCACCTCCAGGACGCGGTCGCCGCCCTCGACCTCACGCTGACCGAGGACGAGATCGCTCAGCTGGAGGCGCCTTACCTGCCCCAGGACAACTACTGGTGGTGAGCCAGGTGAGCGCGATCCACCTCGTAACCCTTGCCGTGGTACGCGGGGTGGAACTGAAAGCCGATATCGGGGCGGCGTCCGGCTTCGCGGGGAGCCAGATGCCGATGTCGCCGATCACCCGGTCGGCCCGATGCTGGACGGCGCGTCCGGGCCAGGCGTCGAGCGCCTGGTCGTCGGGCGCTGCCTGACCCTTCAGGAAGCCGGCTGCGGGGGTCGTGAGGATCATTCCGGCGGATTCCGAGCCATGGCGGGGTGGTCAGTTCGTATCCAAGTCCGGGGTCGTTCGGGAAGAGGGCCACCGGCACAACAAATCGAGGCGGGTTCGCGTTCTTCTATCGGCGACACATCGACGGGGAGGGACATGTGCAGTTCGAGGAGTTCGCGGCGGCGCGGTTGCCGGCTCTGCTGCGGTACGCGATCCTGCTGTCCGGCGACCGGGAGCAGGCGAGCGACCTGGTGCAGGACGTGCTGACCAAGGCGCTGCTGAAGTGGCGCCGGATCGGTGCGCTGGAAGAACCGTACGCCTACGTCCGCACCATGCTGACCAACGAGTATCTGTCGTTCCTGCGGCGGCGACGGGTACCGACCGTGCCGCTGAGCTGGACCACGCGGGACACCGCCGCAGCGGCGGAACCGGCGCCGGACCGGCCCGATGAGGAGGTGTGGCGGCTGCTCGGCGGGCTGCCCCGCCAGCAACGCGCGGTGATCGTGCTGCGCTACTACGAGGGTCTCAGCGACCCGGAGATCGCTGAGGTGCTCCGGTGCCGGCCCACGACCGTCCGCGGGTACGCGAGCCGGGCGCTGGCCACGCTCCGCGTCGAGTTGAGCCCGACAACCGCCCCGCCAGTGGAGGTGCTGTGATGCGTACCCTCGAAGATCTTCAGCAATCGCTGGCGCGCCGCGCCGAGGCCGCGCCGGACGGAGCCGGCATGGTGGAACGGGCCCGCGCCGGCGCAGGGCGGATCCGGCGCCGACGGCGGATCGTCCAGGGCGCCGCCACCGTGGTCGCGGTGGCCGCCGCGGCGGTGACAGTGCCGCTGGCCCTGCGCGAGACGACCCCGCCGGACCCCGCCGAGGCGCCGCCGCCGTTCCGGAGCGTGACCGAACTGTCCGCCGCGATGGCGCCCGGCTCCGACTTCGTGATCCCGTGGCGCAGCAGCGCCGGCGACCGCGAGCAGGCCCAGGTCGTCCACCGGGCCGCGGTGACCGCCGCCCGGCCCGACCAGCTGACCGTCAACGAGGGTGCCGGCGTGCTGGTGTTCGACCCCGGCGCCTACGACCCGGCCGCGCTGCGCCGGGGGGAGCCGGTCACCGTCGGCGGGCGGCAGGCCTGGTACGCGCCGGACCTGCCGGTCGAGGAGGACATGTCCCTGGACGGCCGGAACGCCCCGGCGCTGACGAACGGGCCGGCCCTCGGCTGGCAGGAGCCCTCCGGCGCCTGGGTCGTCCTGTTCCGGCACTCGGTGACGCCGGCGGTACGGGCGGACCTGATCGAGGTGGCGCGCGACCTGCGGGTCCAGGATCCGCCGCAGCCGGTCCGCGCGCCGTTCCGGTTCGGCTGGCTCGCGCCGGGCCTGCGGGTCACCGGGCTGCAACTGCACGACTCCGCGCTGCTCAGCGGCAAGTCGGCGGCGGTGACGTACGGATACGACAGCGGGCCGGCAGGGGACGTGTCGATGACCGTCTTCGCGGTGACGGGCGAGGGCGACCGTGACTGGGAGATGATCCGCCCGGCGCTGCCGGCGCCGCAGCGGGTCGGCGGGCACGACGCCTGGTACGTGGACCGGCCGAACGACGCGCTCGCACCGGCCGAGGGCGGCAGCATCGTCGTCGTGGACACCGGGGCCTGCCACCTTCAGCTGAGCGTCGCGGACAGCACCCGGATCCCGGAGGCGGACGCGATGCGGATGGCCGGGGAACTCACCGTCAGCGACTGCGGCGACCTGGACACCTGGCTGCCGCTGACCGAGTGACGAGCCGCTGTGGCCCGCCGCCGCGCAGCGGGGCTTGTGGTGCCGACCTCGATCCCCGCTGCCGGCGTCGTCGTGCCGACGTGTCCGATCAGGCGAACTATGCCGCTGATCAGGCGAAATCGGTAGCTTGGCGAACGCCGGTGACCCACAGTGAGGGGCAGGAAGCAAGCGGTCCCCGTGGAGCGGCCCGATGTCGTACCGACCTGATGCGCA
Source organism: Actinoplanes sp. NPDC023936 (assembly GCF_040639325.1). Classification (NCBI taxonomy): domain Bacteria; kingdom Bacillati; phylum Actinomycetota; class Actinomycetes; order Micromonosporales; family Micromonosporaceae; genus Actinoplanes; species Actinoplanes sp. NPDC023936. Next base: position 15,181 of record NZ_JBEZZR010000030.1, read on the forward strand.
GCGCCGCCCGGCGCCGAGAACGCCGGGGCCGCTCAAGATGGTGATCGCGCTCGTCGTGGCGGCGGTCGTGGTGACCGCGCTGTTCGCGGCCGGGATCGCCGCGGAACGTGTCAACCGTACCGGGCCGGTCGCCGCCGCCGGCGCCTCTGCCGAGACTGAAGAGCAGGCCGAACAGGGGGAGCAGCCGGAGCGGGCGGCTGGGGTCGGGGACCCGGTGCGTGACGGCAAGTTCGAGTTCGTGGTGTCCCGGGTGGACTGCTCGCGCACCAGCTTCGGCATCGAACAGCTGAAACGTACCGCCGAGGGCCGGTACTGCGTGGTCAGCCTGTCGGTGCGCAACATCGCCGACGAGCCGAAGTACTTCCTCGGCCTGGCGCAGAAGGCGCGGGACACGACCGGCGCCGAGTACGGCTACGACGAGATCGCCGGCCTCTACGCCAACCGGGACACCGGGACGTTCCTGGAGAAGCTGGAACCGGGCGACCGGGTGACCGGCGAACTGGTCTTCGACATCCCGGCGCGGAGAAGGCTCGCCGTCCTGGAACTGCACGACTTCCCGCTCTCCGGCGGCGTGACGGTCACCCTCTGACCACGGCCGCGCCGCGTGCCGGCGGTCCGACGCCGGAGTGGCGGCCGGGCCGTCGCATCGCGTGGCGCTGCCCCGGGCCGGGCCCGGACCGTGCGGCCAGCGCGTCGGCGACGACACCGGTGGCGAACGCGTACACCGTCTTGTGCAGCAGATCGACCGCCAGCTCCGCGCGTGGCCAGGTCGGTGGTGGCGCGCCGACGCCGGTGAGGTTCTCCAGGATCTGGTCGTTGGTCAGCCGCACCACCGCGAACTTGGCCGACGACCACGGTCCCCGGAGCCCGGCGTGGGCCATGACCGAGCGCAGCACGCCGAGCAGCATCCCCTGCCCGAAATGCATGGCCCAGTTCACCGGCACCGGCTGCCGTCCCGGGCGCTCGCGCATCCCGGTGAGGCGTTGCAGGACCCGCGCGGGCACGTGTGAGTCGGGGCGCCCGGTCAAGCGCTGCTCGATCTTCTCGCCGGCCGTCATGACCAGGACTCCGGCCGTTCCGGCGGCCAGCCCTTCCCAGAGTGCACGTCGCAACATGTCCCCGCGAATTCCCACCGGCGGTGATTCCAATCGTCCCTTCCGCGCCGTGCTGATGGGCCGGGGATATCCACGTAATACGATGCGATCATGGAATCCTGTGTGACGGCATCCCCGTGCGGCGTGCCCCGGTGAGTTGGTCACGCGCCTGGGCCGGCGCCGCTCCGGTCCTGGCCGTGGTCGTCGTCGCGGCTGCCGTGGCGGGTGTGACCGCCTGGGCGGAGGTACCCGCCAAGCTGAGCGTCCACGGCGAATTCGTGGATCTCTCCGCCTACCGGTACGGCGGCCGGCTGGTGCTCGACGACCTGCCGCTCTACGGGTCCCGGGACCCGGCGACGAACCTTCGGTTCACCTATCCGCCGTTCGCGGCGGTGCTGATGGCACCACTGGCGCTGCTGCCGTTCTGGCTGGCCACGGCGTTGTGGACCGCCGCGTCGGTGGGCGCGCTGGCCGCGGTCGTCGCGGTGGTCGGCCGGGCGCTGCGCGGCGCTGTCGCGGGGTGGCAGGTCGCGCTGGTGACCCTCGGTGCGCTCACCCTCGAACCGGTGTGGCAGAACCTCACCTTCGGCCAGATCAACCTGTTGCTCATGCTGGCGATAATCATCGATCTGGTACGGCCGGAGCGGCGCTGGTCGGGTGTCCTGCTGGGGGTCGTGGCCGGGGTGAAACTGACTCCGCTGGTCTTCGTCGTCCTGCTGGTGCTGGCCGGGCGCCGGACGGTGGCGGGACGGGCGCTGCTGGCCTTCGCCGCCACTGTCGCGATCGGGTTCGCGGCCGCACCCCGATCGGCGATCACGTACTGGACCGACGACCTGGTCAAGGCGGGCCGGGTCGGTCCGCCGGAGCTGGCGCACAACCAGTCGGTGTTCGGCGCGCTCACCCGCCTGCTCGACGGCCCGCCGCCGACGTCGCTGTGGCTCGCGGTCGCCGGGCCGCTCGCCCTGGCCGTGGTGATCGTCGGCGCGGTGTGGTGGCGTCGCGGCGACCGGCTGCTCGGCGCCTGCCTGGGCGCGGTGGCGATGCTGCTCGCCTCGCCGATCTCGTGGTCGCACCACTGGGTGTGGGCGGTGCCGGCCGGGCTGATGCTGTGGGAGCGCAGCCGATGGGCGGCGGCCGCCTGGATCGCGGTGTTCGTGACCCGTCCGTTCGTGTGGCCGCCGTGGGGTGAGCGCCGCGAGTTCGGGTGGGCGCCGTTCGAGCACGTTCCGGGTAACGCGTACCTTCTCGCCGCTCTGGCTCTCGCGCTCTGGGCAGCGGTGCGGCTCGGCGGGCGGCGGGCGAGTGATCCCAGCCTCCCGGCGGTCCGCACGTCCACTTAGGCCTACCGCGGTTGCGGCATGGTGCGGATACCGCGTCGGGTGGATGCCGGGCCGGTTGCCCGCTGGCATGCTGGGGTCCTCGCGGCGAGGAGGATCGGATGGTGTCTCGGCACGCGGTGGCCTGCGGCCACCTGCTCGTGGTGGTCCCGCAGGAGGAGCTGCGGAAGTCGCTGGCCGAGCGGTTGTCGGCGGCCGGTTACGCGGTCACCGCGGTGGCGACCGGCGCCGAGGCGATGGCGCGGATCGCCGCCGGGCATGTCGACCTCATCGTGGTCGACATCGACATCCCCGATCTGTATGACCTGGCCGGCCGCCGCCCGGTCCTCACCGACCGGCCACCGATCATCTGCATGACCACGTGCGAGGCGCTGGGCACGCTGCTGCCCGAGGTCGGCACGGAGATCGAGGACTACGTCACCAAGCCCTGCCGGATCCCCGAGCTGCTGGCTCGGGTCGAGGTGCAGCTCCGGCAGCCGGTGCTGCGCCACGGCGATCTGCTGCTCGACGAGGTGACCTGCCAGGTCTGGCGCGGTGACCGGCCGGTCGAGGTGACGGCCGCGGAATACCGGCTGCTGCGCCACCTGCTGGTCCACGCCGGGCAGGTTCTGTCCAAGGAGCAGCTGGCGCAGAGGGTGTGGGGTGAGTCGCGGGACGTCAACACCATCGAGCGGCTCGTGTCCCGGCTGCGGCAGAAGGTCGACGAGGCCGGGCCGCCGCTGATCCACACCAAGCGCGGCTTCGGCTACCGGCTCGGATGATGTCCGGCAAATGTCAGGTTCAGGTCCGGGTCGTGTCAGGTCAGCCTGTTTGTATGGCTTCATGCCAGAAGCCCCGTATTACCCGATGCAGCGGGACGCCCGCTGCCCGTTCGCGCCCGCCCCCGAGGTGCGCGACATGCCTCCGGTCGGCAAGGTGCGCATCTGGGACGGCAGCACCCCGTGGTTCATCAGCCGGCACGCCGACCAGCGGGCGATGCTCAACGACCCCCGGCTGAGCATCCAGGAGAAGAAGCCCGGCTATCCGCACATGACCAAGTCGCGGGCGGCGATGGCCCCGCACATCCCCGATCTCATCACGAACACGGATCCGCCCGAGCACACCCGCCTCCGGCGTACGGTCAATGCGCCCTTCATGGTGAAGCGGGTCGAGGCGCTGCGCCCCCGGATCCAGGAGATCTTCGACGGCCTGGTCGACGAGATGCTCGCCGGCCCGAAACCCGCCGACCTGGTGACGACGCTCGGCCTGCCGGTGCCGACCCTGGTGATCACCGAGATTCTCGGGGTTCCCTATGCGGATCACGAGTTCTTCCAGGCCGCGAGCCGCCGGGCGATCAGCCACGACACCGAACCGGAAGAGGGCGAGCGGGCCGGCCAGGGACTCGGCGACTACCTCGCCGCGCTGCTGACCCAGAAGATGGCCTACCCGCGGGACGACGTGATGTCCGAGATGGGCGCCCGGGTCGCCGCGGGGGAGATGACCTTCGCCGAGGCGGTCACGATGGCCTCCGCGATCCTGATCGCCGGCCACGAGACGAGCGCCAGCATGATCTCACTGGGCACGCTCGCGCTGCTGCGCAATCCCGATCAGCTCGCGCTGCTGCGGGAGCACAGCGACGACCCGAGATTCGTGGCGAATGCGGCAGAGGAGCTCCTGCGGTACCTGACGATCGTGCACTCCGGCATCCGCCGCATCGCCGTCGAGGACATCGAGCTGCACGGCACCAGGATCAGGGCCGGTGACGGCGTCGTCTTCGAGCTGGCCGGCGCCAACTACGACCCCGCCGAGTTCCCGGAGCCCGACCGCCTCGACCTGACCCGGCCGGCCCGCTCGCACCACGCCTTCGGTTACGGCGCCCACCAGTGCCTCGGGCAGTCCCTGGCCCGCGTCGAGCTCCAGGTGGTCTACGGCACCCTCTACCGCCGGATCCCGACGCTCGCCCTCGCGGTGCCGTTCGAGCAGGTCGAGTTCGCGATGGAGGGCGTCGCCTACGGCCTCAAAGCCCTCCCGGTGACCTGGTGACGGGTGACCTGGTGACCGGTGACTTGGTGACCGGTGACTTGATGAAAGGAGCAGTGCCGATGCGAGTGGAGTTCGACGAGCCCAAGTGCGTCGCCGCCGGGCAGTGCGCGATGGTCGCCCCTGGCGTGTTCGACCAGCGTGACGACGACGGCGTGGCGATCGTGCTCGACGCCACGCCCGGCGAGGACCAGCACGAGGCGGTGCGCGAGGCCGCGGCGGTCTGCCCGGCGGCGGCGATCCGGCTGGTCGAGGCGTGAACCGGATCGTCGTCGCGGGCGCCTCGGCCGCCGGCCTGGCCACGGTGGAGACGCTGCGCCGGGAGGGGTTCACCGGCACGATCACCCTGATCGGGGAGGAGCTGGACGCGCCGTACGACCGGCCGCCGCTGTCCAAACAGATCCTGGCCTCGCAGTGGGAGGCCGACCGGATCGCCCTGCGGACCGCCGAGCAGCTTGCCGCTCTCGGCTTGGACCTGCGGCTGGGCGTGCGGGCGACCGGGCTGGACACGGCCGGGCGTTCGGTCACCCTCAGCGACGGCACCGACGTGCCCTACGACGGGCTGGTCGTGGCGACCGGCGTGCGGCCACGGGCGCTTGCCGGTGGTCCGGGACACGTCATCCGTACGCTCAATGACGCTCTTGAATTGCGGAAGAGGCTGCGTCCCGGCACCCGGCTGACCATCGTGGGCGCCGGGTTCCTCGGCGCGGAATGCGCCGCCGTGGCGCGCGGCCTCGGCTGCGACGTCACCGTGCTGGAACCGGCGCCCGTGCCGCTTGCGCACGCCGTCGGTGAGCAGGTCGGCCGGATGCTCTCCGCCGTGCACCGCGAGCACGGCGTCGATCTGCGCACCGGGGTCACCGTGACAGCGGTCGCCGATGGGGGAGTGCGGCTCGCCGACGGGACGGTGATCGCCGCCGACGAGGTGCTGGTCGCGGCCGGGTCGATCCCGAACACCGCATGGCTGGACGGCTCCGGGCTGACGATCCGCGACGGGGTGGTCTGTGACGAGTTCTGCGCGGCGGCGCCCGGCGTCTACGCGGCCGGGGACGTGGCGCGGTGGCACAACAGGCTGTTCGGCGTGGACATGCGCATCGAGCACCGCACCAACGCCGCCGAGCAGGGCCTGGCCGCCGCCCGCAACCTGCTCGGCGCGCACCGGCCGTTCGCGCCGGTGCCGTACTTCTGGTCCGACCAGTTCGACCTGAAGATCCACGCGTACGGGTACCTGCGCGGCCACGACGCGGTGGAGGTCGTCGACGGATCACTCGACGAGCGCCGCTTCCTGGCCGCCTACCACCGCGACGGCCGCCTGGTCGGTGCGCTCGCCGTCGGCATGCCACCCAAGGCCATCCGCCCGTGGCGGCAGGCCATCGCCTCCGGAGGATCGCTGTGAGTGAGGACCGCTGTGAGCAATGACCTTGTCGTCGTCACCGGGGCGGGTGGCATGGGCACGGCCGTGGCCCGCCGGATCGGCAGCGGGCGCACGCTGCTGCTCGCCGACGCCTTTCCCGAGCATCTCGACCGGGCGGTGACGGCGTTGCGTGGCGAGGGCTACGACGCCCACGGCCAGGTCACCGACATCGCCGATCAGGGTTCGGTGGCGAAGCTCGCCGAGGCAGCGGCCGCGTCGGGTCGGCTGGCCGCGCTCGTGCACACCGCCGGGGTGTCGGCTGCTACGTCGACCGTACCCAAGATCTTGGAAGTGGATCTTGCTGGGACCGCCTATCTGATCGATGCGTTCGAGCGGGTGGCAACCGGTGGCACCGCTGTCGTCTGCGTGGCAAGCATGGCGGGGCACTACGCGCAGCTCAGTGCTGACGACGAGCAGGCGCTGGCCACCGCGCCGGCGGATCGGCTGCTCGACCTGGACGTGGTCACCGGGTTCGACGGCGACCCGATCGCCGCCTACATCCTCGCCAAACGCGCCAACCAGGTGCGGGTGCAGGCGGCGGCGCTGGCCTACAACCGGCGCGGCGCCCGGATCAACTCGCTCAGCCCCGGTGTCATCTCCACCGCGATGGCCAAGGCCGAGCAGGAGTCGGCGTCCGGCGAGCACATGATGGGGATGCTGCGGGCCTGCGGGATCGGCCGCACCGGCACCCCGGCCGAGATCGCCGAGGCGGTCGCGTTCCTGACCGGGCCGGGCTCGCTGTATGTCACCGGCACCGACCTCCTCGTCGACGGTGGACAGGCGGCGTGGCTGCGCCGTCATCGCTCGCAGTAAGGCGCCGCCACGCCCGCAGTAAGGCGCCGGCGCGCTCGCCCCGTCGCCCCCAGCGGGTGCCGGGGCGCTCGCCGCATCCCCCGCAGCGGGTGCCGGGGCCATCGCCTGATCGCCCGCCGTTTTGCGCGCCGCGCGACCGAGCGGCTCGTCCCGCGCCGCGCGACCGAGCGGCTCGTCCCGCGCCGCGCGACCGAGCGGCTGGCGGCAGTGTCCTCCACAGCAGTGCGCGGCCTTCCCGCCTGACCTGACTCATCGACAAAAGCGCCGGCTTATCGACAAACGGGCCGGCTCATAGACAAAAGCGCCGGCTCATCGACAAACGGCTGCTCACCAACAAACGGGCCGGCTCATCGACGGAAGGCCCGGCTCATCGACGGGAGGTGGCTGCGTCCGCGGTAGGCAGGGTGGCGAGCACGGCGAAGGTGCCGTCCTCCCGCATCCCGCAGGTGAGGGTGCCGCCGGCGGCCTCGGCGCGTTCCCGCATGCCGATCAGGCCGTGGCCGGTGCCGTCACCGTGGTGGCCGAGCCGGGCCGGGTTGACGACGCTGATCCGCACGTCCGTGTCGCGGTGGTCGAGGACCACCTCGGCCCGCCGGGCGGTGCCGTGCTTGCCGGCGTTGGTGAGCGCCTCCTGCACGATCCGGTACGCGGCGAGGTCACCGGCGCCGGACAGCGGCCGTGCCGTTCCGGTACGGGTCACCGTGATGTCGTTACCGGCCTGCCGGAAACCGTCGATCAGCACGTCGAGGTCGGCGAGCGTCGGCACCGGCCGCAGGCTGTCCGGCGGGTCGTCGTCGGCGCGCAGCAGCCCGACGGTGGCCCGCAGCTCGCCGAGCGCGGTGCGGCTGGTGTCGCGGATGCCGGCCAGGGCCTCCCGGGCCTTGTCCGGGTGCGCGGTCATCAGATGGTGCGCCACCCCGGCCTGCGCGTTGACCAGGGTGATGTGGTGGGCGACCACATCGTGCAGGTCGCGGGCGATGCGGATGCGCTCCTCGCGGACCTGCCGGCGGGCCTCCTGCTCCCGGGTCTGCTCGGCGAGCTCGGCGCGCTCCCGGATCTGCGCGAGCAGCGCCCGCCGGTCCTTCGCCGCCACCCCGAGGGCGACGGGGATCAGCGCGTAGTTGGCCGGGACCAGGTTGGCCAGGTCGAAGAGGCCACCCGCCTGCCAGGGGAGCGCGGCGGCGGTCAGCGACACGGCGGCGAGCGCCCCGGCGGTCCAGGCGGTCCGGCGGTCCCGCAGCGTGGCCAGGGTGTAGAGCGCGACGATTGCGGCGACATCCACCAGTACGAGGTGACCGCCGACCAGCGGCAGCGCGGTGCCGGCGAGCACGGCCACCGCCGTGACGGCCGCCGGGCTGTGCAGCCGGAAAAGAAGAGCCGTCGCACCGAGCAGGATCAGGACCAGCTGGCCGTCACTCGGTGAGCGCAGCACGTGACCCCGCTGGTAGGCGACCGTCGCCATCATGATCATCACGGTGATGATCGGTGGCGCCCAGACGCGCCAGGCGTACCGTCCGGTTCCGGTCATCGGTCACCCACCCGGACCAGTCCGTTCTCGTAGGCGAAGACCACCAGCTGGGCGCGGTCCCGGGCGCCGGTCTTCATCATCGCCCGGTTGACGTGGGTTTTCGCGGTGGCGACGCTGATGCTGAGCCGGTCCGCGATCTCGGAGTTCGACAGGCCCGCGCCGACCATCGCGGTGATCTCCCGTTCCCGGACGGTCAGCTCGCCCAGCGCCGCCGCGACGGTCACCTGCGCCGGGTCCGGCTGGGCCAGGAACCGCCCGATCAGCGCCGTGGTCGCGTTCGGCGACAACAGCGACTCGCCGGCGGCGACCGTCCGGACCGCCTGCAGCAGTGCGGCGGGGTCGACGCCTTTGCCGAGGAAGCCGCTGGCGCCGGCCCGCAGCGCCGCCACCACGAACTCGTCGGTCTCGAACGTGGTGAGGATCAGCACCCGGACACCGGCCAGATCCTCGTCGGAGCTGATCCGGCGGGTGGCCTCGATCCCGTCCATGTCCGGCATCCGGATGTCCATCAGCACCAGGTCGGCGCGGGTCTCGCGGGCCAGCGCCACGGCCTGCTCGCCGGTGGCGGCCTCGCCGACGACCGCGATGTCCGGCTCGGCGTCCAGCAGCAGCCGGAACGTCGCGCGGAGCAGGGTCTGGTCGTCGGCGAGGAGCACTCGGATCGTCACGTGATCATTCTTTCCGGTGTGAACGGCGAAGCCCGGGCGGACGCGGAGGACGCGTCCACCCGGGCGGTGGGTCAGCGAACGGCGACGGGCTCCTCGTCGGCCGGCGTGGCGGGGCCCGCGGCGGGTCCCTCGACGGACACCCGCGGGGTGATCCGGTCGGCCCAGCGCGGGTACGCCCAGTTCGCCCGGCCGATCAGCCGCATCAGCGCCGGGATCAGGGTGAGCCGGACGACGAACGCGTCCACCAGGACCGCGATGCCCAGGCCGATACCGATGCCGGAGACGATCCGCTCGCCGCTGAACCCGAAGGACGCGAACACGCACAGCATGATCGTGGCCGCGGCGGCGATCACCTGACCGGTCTCGGTCAGGCCGACCCGGATCGAGCGCCGGTTGTCGCGGGTGTGCGCCCACTCCTCGTGCATGCGGCTGACCAGGAACACCTGGTAGTCCATCGACAGGCCGAACACCACACCGACGATCAGCACCGGGATCAGGTACATGATCGGGGCGCCGGAGCCGACGCCGAGCAGCTCGGATCCCCAGCCGAACTGGAAGATCGCGGTGAGGGCGCCGAGGCCGACCAGGATCGTCGCGAGGTTGCTGAGCGCGCCGACCAGCGGCACCAGGATGCTGCGGAACGCCACCGCCAGCAGCAGGAAGCCCAGCGCGGCGATCAGGCCGAGGTACAGCGGCAGCTTGCCCATCAGCGCGTCGGCCATGTCGATGCCGGTCGCGGTGGTGCCGCCGACGTAGACCCGCAGGCCGGTGCCGGCCTCGGCGGCGGGGATCACCTCGTCCCGCAGGCGGTGCACCAGGTCGGCGGTCTCCTCGGTCTGCGCGCTGGTGGCCGGCACGACGGTGAGCACTGTCTTTCCGGCCGGGGTGACAGCGGCGACGCCGGGAACGGTGGCGAGCGAGGTGGCCAGTCCGGTGAACGCGGTGCTCGCGGCGGAGTCCGGCACCTGCGCCACCAGCAGCAGCGACGCGTCGAAGCCGTCGCCGAACGCGGGCGCCATCAGGTCGTGGTAGGCGCGGGCCGGGGTGCCGGCCGGGTCGCTGCTGGCGTCGGCGTCACCGACGCGCATCATCGTGACCGGCGCGGCCAGGACCGCGATGACCAGCACTGCCGCTCCGGTGGCGCGCCACGGCGCCCGGTCGATCAGGGCGGCCCAGCGGGCGGCGAGACCGGGCCGGTGCGACGCGATCGGCGAGGCGCCCGTGGACAGGGCGGCCCGCTGCCTGCGGGACAGGACCCGGTGGCCGAGCATCGCCAGCAGCGCCGGCAGCAGGGTGATCGCGGCCAGGATGGTGAACAGGACGGTCACCGCGGCGGCGCGGGCCATGCCGGTCAGGATGCCGAGGTTCACGACGAACATGCCGAGCAGGGCGACGATCACGGTGGCGCCGGCGAACACCACCGCCCGGCCGGAGGTGTCCAGCGCGTCGGCGATGCTGTCGCGCACCGGACGGCCGGCGAGCAGGCCCTTACGGTGGCGGTTGACGATGAACAGCGCGTAGTCGATGCCGACGCCGAGGCCGATCAGGGCGCCCATGGTGAGGCTGGTGGCGGCGAGGTCCACCACATGCGAGGCGATCATGACCAGCAGCAGGGAGGCGGCGACGCCGACGATGCCGGTGAGGATCGGCAGGGCCGCCGCCCAGCCGGAGCGGAACATCAGCACCAGGATGACCAGCGCGGCGATGATGCCGATCGCCTCGGTGCCGTGCGAGGCGCCGGGCTGCTCGGCGAACGCCTGCCCGCCCACCTCGACGTCGAAGCCCGCCGTGTCGTAGGCGAGCGCCGCGGTGGTCACCGGCTCGGTGTCGGCGTCCGCGGCGAGCGCGACAGTGGCGTAGGCGGTGCCGCTCGCGGTGCTGAGCTGAGCGGCCCCGGCCTTGTCGTAGGGGCTCACGACGGCTTGCACGCCGGGCACGGCCTTGATGCGGGCGAGCATCTCGGTGACGTCCGCCTTGACACCGGCCGAGTCGACGGCGGCGCCGTCGGTGTGCCAGACGATGGTGCCGTTCACCGTGTCCGAGCCGGTCTGCCCGGTGGACTCGGCGAGCAGCGCGTAGGCGGTGGCCGATTCGCTGTCGGGCAGGTCGGCGGAATCGGTGAAGGCGGTCCCGCCGCCGAGTGCGATGGCGGCGAGGGCCACCAGGGCGACGATCCAGCCGCCGGCGACGGCGAACCGCCGGCGGAAGCACCAGTGCGCGAGAGTCGACAAGGCTACGGCCTTTCAGGCGTTTCAACAGGGCCTGATCAGCGTCGCTGGAGCGGCGTCGGGAATCGTCAACCCGCTGCGGTGATGTCGTGTACCGCAGGTGCGGTCCCAGGCGTCCCGGTACGCGCAGCGGGCGGCCGGACGCGTCGTGCCCCTCACGGCGTGACGGTGACGACCCCGCCGGCGAGCCGGGCGCGCAGGTCGGCGGCGTTCATCGGCCGGGCGAAGTAGAAGCCCTGCGCGCGGTCGTAGCCGAGCGCGGTCAGCCGGGCCGCCTGCTCCGCGGTCTCCACGCCTTCGGCCACCGCCTGCAGGCCGAAGGCGCGGGCCATCTGCGCCACCGCGTCCGCGATCGCGGCCGAGCCGCCGTCGGGCACGAACGAGCGATCAAGCTTGATCTGATCGACCGGACAGCTGGCGAGCAGGCTGAGCGTCGAGGCGCCGGTGCCGAAGTCGTCCAGCGACAGCCGTACGCCGAGATCCCGCAGGGTCTGCAGGTTGCCGGCGGTGGCGCCGCCACCGACCGCGAGCGACTCGGTGATCTCCACGGTCAGCCGGTGCGGTGGCAGGCCGCTGTCGCGCAGCGCCGCCGACACGAGGTCCGGGAAACCGGTCTCCCGCAGCTGGCGGGCCGAGACGTTCACCGACACCGTCAGCTCGCCCGGCCAGGTCGCGGCCTCCCGTGTCGCGTCGCGCAGCACCCAGGCGCCGAGCGCGACGATCAGGCCACTCTGCTCGGCGGCCTCGATGAAGGCGCCCGGCCCGAGCAGGCCCTCGCTCGGGTGCTGCCAGCGGACCAGCGCCTCGGCGCCGGTGATCCGGCCGCCGGGCAGGGTCACCACCGGCTGGAAGTAGGTCACCAGCTGACCGGAGGCGATCGCGGTGTGCAGGTCGGCGACCCGGCGCCGGCGTTCGGCGCCGTGCGCCTCCATGCCCGGCCGGTACCGTTCGATGCCGCCCTCGCCACGGGCCTTCACCTCGTGGATCGCGATGTCCGCCCGGCGCAGCACCTCACCGGGATCGTCGCCGCCACGGCCGTCGGCGACACCGAAACTGGCGCGTACGGTCATCGGCTCGCCGTCGATCACGGCGGGTTCGAGCAGGGCCGCCATGATCCGGGTCAGCACCTGGTCCACGTCCGCCCCGCGGGCGCCCTCGAACAGCACCGCGAACTCGTCGCCGCCGAGGCGGGCCACCGTGTCGGCCGGGCGCACGCTCGCGCGCAACCGCTCGGCCACGTGCACCAGCAGGGCGTCACCGGTGGCGTGCCCGAGCGACTCGTTGATGTTCTTGAAGTCGTCCAGATCGACCAGCACGATGCCGACCGGCGTGTCCGGCCCGGCGCCGGTCACCGCGGCGGCGACGCGTTTGCTGAACAGCGCCCGATTGGTCAGGCCGGTCAACCGGTCGTGACTGGCCTCGTAGCTGAGCCGGTCGCGGACCTCGCGGGTCTCGGTGATGTCGCGGGCGTTGCTGACGATGCCGGCGACGCTCGGCTCACCGGTCAGGTTCGCGCTGGTCACCTCGAACCAGCGGTAGCCGCCGCCGGCGTGCCGCACCCGTACCTGGAAGGTCACCGTGGCACCGGGCGCCGCGATCACCGTCGCCAGGCGCCGGGCCGCCGGGACCCGGTCGTCCCTGTGGATCCACGGCGCCACGGCGGTGCCGATCATGTCGTCCGGGTCGGTGCCGAGCATCCTCCGCGCGGCGGGGCTGACGTAGGTGAGCCGGCCCGCGGGATCGGTGATGGTCACCATGTCGGTGGAGTTCTGCACCAGCAGGCGGAACCGTGCCTCCTGGACGCCGATCCGCGCGAGCAGGGCGTCGGTGAGCCGGAACGCGATCAGTTGACGGATCACCACCAGGATGGTCAGGGTGACCGCGACACCGTCGATGAGGAGGCTGTTCCCGGCGCCGGGGCCGACGTTGTCGTAGAGCACCAGCGCGTCGACCGCGGCGACCGCCACGTACGGCATCAGGCTGTAACCGCGCGGCGCCCGCCGGGGCCGGGCAGCGGCGGCGGTGTCGACCACCTGCACCCGGGCGCCGACTGCCGCCGCGAACGCGGCCAGCGGCAGCACCAGCAGCAGCAGGTTGCCGGTGGGCTGATGCGGGTGCAGGAAGCTGATCGCCGAGCCGAGCCCGCCGATCAGCGCGGACCCGCCGATCCAGTAGAGCCCGCGCCGGGCGAACGTGTCGACGCCGGCCAGCACCACCTTCGCGGCGAGGTAGACGCCGTTGAGGCCGGCGCCCATGATGACGACCGCGGACACCACGCGGGACACGGTGACCCGGCCGTCGGTGAACTGCGCGGAGGCGGCGAAGTGCCAGATGAGCAGGCCGGCGGCCGAGGTCAGGGTGCCCAGATCCAGCCAGACGCCGACCCGGCGGGCGCGGCCGCGGGCGCTGAACGGCAGGCCCACCAGCGGCCAGGTGAGCACGAGACCACCGATGACGTGCACCACCACGGACACCGCGACGAGCCACCCGGGGGCGCCGAGCGCGATGAGCACGCGCAGCGCGGCGACACCGACGAACAGCGTGATGCCGGTCCGTACCGTCCCCCAGTAGTGGCGCACCGCCGGTGCGGACGCCGGGTCGGTCTGCACCCGGCGGCACAGCGTCAGCGTCGCACCGATGAGCGCTGTCAGCAGCAGCCAGTTCAGCGCGTCCGGCCAGAGCGGCCCGGTCCGTTCCTGCAGCAGGAACGCGGCGACAGAGAGGATCGCCAGCACGGTGACGGCCTGGAACGCCCGGTCGGCGAAGAGCGGCAGACGGGCGGACGGGGCGGGCACCCCCTCACCATCGACGGGACCAGCGCCGAGTTGAGGCGGCGGCCGAGTTGAGGCGGTGGCCGAGTTGAGGCGGCGGCCGAGTTGAGACAGCGGAAGTGTCAAGTCGCCGCCCGGCGCGCCGAAAGACACCGTGTGGAGTTGAATGGCGCAGGAGACCGGCCCGGACGCTCGTGGTGGGCACGGCTGCTGGAGGCCCGCGCGACAGGCCGGTCGGCCATCGCCGGCACCGCGGTGGGCATCGTCATCCTGGCCGCCTCGGCACTCCTGGCCTCCACCGGCATCGCCGACACCACCGAAGAGGTCCGCCGGGTCCAGACGATCACGCAGACGCTGAACCGGATCTCGGTGCAGATCAACGCCGAGGACGCGGCGCTGCGCGGGTACCTGACGACCGGCGGCACCGAGTACCGCCGTACCGAACTGCTCGCGAAGCTCGGCGCGGCCCGGGCAAGCCTCGACTGGTTGCAGCAGAACAACGCGGTCGACCGGGCCGAACTCGACTCCATCCGGGGCGGGTACGAGAACTACAACCGCATCGTCCTCGACATCATGTCGCACACCGAGGACGGCGCGGACGTCGCCGGATACACCGACCTCGCCTCGATGACCTTCGCCCCGCTGCGCGACAACGTGCTCGCCATCGGCGACCAGCACCAGCAGGAACTCGCTGTCTACCTGCGCGAGGTGGACCGGCGCGCGGACGTCCTGCAGGCCATCGCCGCGGCGACGGTCTTCGTCGTCCTGGCGGTGTTCGCGGTCTGCGCCCGGGTGCTCATCGGTTACCAGCGCCGCGCCGAACGGCAGGCCGAGCAGCGGCTGCACGAGGCCACCCACGACTCGCTGACCGGGCTCGGCAACCGCGCCAAGCTGCACCACGAGCTCGACGCCGCCGTGCGACGCGGCGGGGCGGCCGGCGCGCCGTTCAGCCTGCTGCTCATCGACCTCGACCGGTTCAAGGAAATCAACGACACGCTCGGTCATCACGCCGGCGACGAGTTGCTCGTCGAGGTGGCGCAGCGGCTCATCGGCGACCGCCGGACCGGTGACGTCGTCGTCCGTCTCGGCGGCGACGAGTTCGCCCTCATCCTGCCCACCACGCCGGATCACCCGCAGGCGGTCGAGGCCGGGCACCGGATCCTGGAGGCGCTGCGCCGGCCGATCGCGCTCAGCGGCCTGCTGGTCGACATCGACGCCAGCATCGGCGTGGCGGCGTACCCCGGCGACGGCAGCGACGCCACCGAATTGCTGCAGCACGCGGACGTCGCGATGTACGAGGCCAAGCGCCGGCACGGCGGCGTCTGCGCCTACGACCCGGCACTGGACACCGGCGACACGAGCCGGCTCACCGTGCAGAGCGAGCTGCGGCAGGGCATCGAACGCGGCGAGCTGGTCGTCCACTACCAGCCCAAGATCGACCTGGCGACCCGCCGGCCCTGCGGCGCCGAGGCCCTGGTGCGCTGGCAGCACCCCGCCCGCGGGCTGCTCGGCCCGGACGCCTTCATCCCGCTGGCCGAGGAGAGCGGCTTGATCGACATGGTCACCGCCGACGTGCTGGACCAGGCGCTGGCCCAGCTCGGCCGGTGGGCCGACCTCGGCCACGAACTGCCGGTGTCGGTGAACGTCCCGGCCCGGTCGCTGACCGACGAGGCGTTCCCGGCGACCATCGTCGCGGCGCTCGGCCGGCACGGCGTACCCCCAAGGCTTTTGACCTTGGAGATCACCGAGAGTGCGGTGGTCACCGACATGGAACGCGCCGGCGCGGTGCTGCGGCGGCTGCGCGAGCACGGCGTGCACATCTCGATCGACGACTTCGGCACCGGGTACTCCTCGATCGCGCACCTGCGCGACATGCCGCCGCACGAACTGAAGATCGACCGGAGCTTCGTGATGACGATGTGCGAGAACAGCCGGGACGAGACCATCGTGCGCGCGGTCGTGGACCTGGCCAAGAATCTGCGGCTGCGCGTCGTCGCCGAAGGCGTCGAGAACGAGGACGCCCTGCGTGCGCTCGGCGAGCTCGGCTGCGACGAGGCGCAGGGTTACCACATCAGCCGGCCGCTGCCGGCGGCCGAGCTGACCGACTGGCTGGACCGGTCCGGAATGGCGATAACGGTCAGCTGACGCCCGCACCGGCACTACCGTGAGAATGTGAATCGCCGAGCCGTGCTGACCTCGGTGTGCGCGGTCGCCGGAGGGCTGGCGGCCGGATGCTCCCGGAGCTCATCGGCGCCGACCGACGCCGTGGACGTGCTGCTCGGTGAGTCGGTGCAGCCGACGAGCCCGATGGTCGCCGCCGAGAAGTTCTTCGCCCAGAAGGTGTCCGAACTGACCGGCGGGCTGTGCCGGGTGACGGTGAAGCCCGGCGGTGAACTGGGCGACGAGCAGCGCATGGCGGAGATGCTGCGCACCGGCAAGCTGGCCTTCTGCAAGACGCTGCTGGCGAACCTCACCGCGTACGACAAACGGCTCGGAGTGGCGAGCCTGCCCTACGCCTTCACCGGCCGCGACCAGTGCCTGGCGAGCATGCGCGGCGATTTCGGGAAGCGCTGCGCGGCGATCCTGGCCGAACACGGTCTCGTCATGCTCGGTTCCTTCTACGCCGGTGACCGCAACTTCTACAACCGGGTCAGGGCCGTCCGCACCCCGGCCGACCTGAAAGGCCTGCGGATCCGGGTGCCACAGAGCATCGTGTCGATCGACATGATCAACGCGCTCGGCGCGACGGCGGTGCCCCTGGCCACCAACGACATCGGCTCGGCCCTGAAACAGGGCCTGGTCGACGGCGCCGAGAACAGCGTCGTCTTCTACACCACCGAGCAGCATCAGCAGTACGCGCCGTACCTGTCCTGGACCCGCCATCAGCACGGCGTGGACGTGCTCCTGGCCAGCGCGACCTGGCTCGCCGGGCGGCCCGCCGCCATGCGGGAGGCGATCATGCAGGCGGGCGGGATGGCCCAGGAGGAGGAGATCCGGCTCTGGGCCGAGGCCACGCAGGAGAAGACGACTCTGGCGCGGGAACAGGGCGCCCGGCTCAACGACGTCGACATGGAGGCGTTCCGGCGGGCGCTCGCCAAGGTGATCAGCAACCATCGGGGGACGTTCGGGGACCTCGCCGCCCTGCTGCCGGCCCTGGCGTGAGGGGCGGCCGGCCCGCATGAGCGGGCCGTCCGGTGGGCAATGGCGGTCAGGTGCAGACGATTCGAACCTCCCCGCCACCGCCGCACGCCGAGCAGTTGCACCTGTGGACCCTGGAGAGCGCCGCCGGGCTGCGCGAGCTCCGGGCGTCGATCCAGCGGGAGCTGATCGGTCATCCGCTGGTGCGGGCGGCGGATCACGACGACATCCTCGACCGGATCGTGCTGGTCGCCACCGAGCTGGCCACCAACGCGATCCGGCACGGGCGGCCGCCGACCGAGGTCCGGCTGCTGCGCAACGACGACAGCGTGATCCTCGACGTCGCCGACCGTGACCTGAGCCGGATCCCGGAGCTGGCGAACACCCGCCCGCTGCACGCCGGCGGGCGGGGGCTGCTGCTCGCCCTGACGTTCTCGCTCGAGGTCGGCTGGTACGCGACCGAGGAGAAGAAGCACATTTGGGCGACGTTCCCGCTGCGGGCGGACGACGTCACGCGCTGAGCGCGGCGGCCGCCTTCGCGTAGATGACGCTCGGGTCCTCGGCCAGCCACGACTTCACCAGCCGGCTCCAGTCGTCGGCGAGCACCTCGGTCCGGTCCGCCTCGATGCCGTCCAGGGCGGCCTCGACGACAGCCGCCGGGGAGATCTTCGGGCCGGCGTAATCGGCCATCATGTCGGTGTCGGCCGCGCCGAGGTGCAGGCCCGTGACCAGCGTGCCCTGCGACGCGAGCTCGATGCGGACGTTGTTGGTCAGCGCCCATTCGGCGGCCTTCGCGGCGTGGTAGGCGCCGGCGCCGTCGAATCCGAGCCAGGAGATCGCGGACAGCACGTTGAGGATCGCGCCGCCGGCCAGCCGGGGTGCGAAGGCCCGGATCACGTTCAGGGTGCCGTAGAAGTGGGTGTCCATCTCGCGGCGGATGGCGTCCAGGTCGCCGGTGATCAGGTTGGCGCCGGTGGAGATGCCGGCGTTGTTGATCAGGATGGTGACGTCCTGCGCCGCCTCGGCCGCGGCGGCGATCGACGCCGGATCGGTCAGATCCAATTTCAGGGGTACGGTCCCCGCGACGTCCACCAGCTCCGGCCGGCGGGCCGTCGCGTAGACGGTCTTGGCGCCGCGGTCGAGCAGGGATGTGACGAACTGCCGTCCGAGGCCGCGGTTAGCGCCGGTGACCAGGACGTTTGCTCCGTTGATCTGCATGTGGGCTACGCTAGAACCTGACGTTGACGTCAGAGGCAAGTCGTGCGACGGAGGTCACGGTGCGGATCGGTGAACTGGCGGCACGCACGGGGGTCAGCGTGCGCGCGCTGCGCTACTACGAGGAGCAGGGGCTGCTCGAATCCGGTCGCAGCACCTCCGGGCAGCGCCGCTATCCGGAGCCGGCTGCCGACCGGGTGCAGCTCATCCAGATGCTGTACGCCGCGGGGTTGTCCAGCCGGACCATTCTCGATTTGCTGCCGTGTGTCGACGCCAAGGTCAACACGCCCGAGTCGCGGGCGCGGCTGGCGGCCGAACGCCAGCGCATCGACGAGCAGATCGCGGCCCTGACGCGTACCCGGGACCGGCTGGACCAGGTGATCGAGCTTTCCGAGGGTCCGGCGAGCGGGTGCGCCCACCTCGGATTCCACGGGGTCTGACCCAGGTCATACCTCGGAACGAGACCCTGGTCAGACGCGCGGGACATGCCTGCGCCGACACCATTGACCTGTGACCGAACAAGGAAATCTCCTCCACCCGATCGCCGCCGCCGACCTCGCTCCGACCCTCACCGGCATCGCCTTCTGGACGGTGCTGATCGCCGCTTACGTCGCGCTGTTCGTCGCCACGATCGTCAGCGTCTGCCGGACGCCGCTGGACGCGCGGGCCCGTACCCGATGGATCTGGTTGGTGGTGTTGGCGCCCGGCATCGGCATCGTCCTGTGGTTCGTGAAACGGCCGTCCTGACCGGCTGACATCCCGCATCTGTGCCAATCGAACTAGGCGTCGCGGCGATACGGACGCGTCCCGGCGTAGAAATTGCCGTGCGCACGCCCTACAGTGTGCGGACCGAGCAACCTAGGAGGGCGCAGTGGCGGACCTGCCACCAGAGAAGCCGGACCCGGCGAAGACGGACCCGGCCGTGCCGGCGGAGGCGACCAAGGACGTTCCCGTGCCGGCGCCGCAACTGCTGGTCATGCCACCCAACGACGCGATCCCGTCGATGGTCTGGCCGGGCACGGACGGCGAGATGGCGTGGGCGATTCCGGTGCAAGTTCCCTCTGGTACGCGGGGATACGCCCTGTTCGTGCCGATGGTTCCGGTGCAGGCGTCGACAGTGGACGTCGCCAAGCCGGCCGACCAGCCCCCGGCGAAGCCGACCCCGGTGGAAAAGGCCACGCCCGCGGAGAAGCTTCCCGAGGCGAAGCCGGCGCCGGCGGAGAAGTCGGTGCTGGTGGAGAAGCCGGCACCGGGGGAAAAGTCAGTGCTGGTAGAAACGCCGGTGCGGGTCGAGAAGCCGGCGCCGGTCGCCAACGCGACGCCGTCGGACCTGGCGGGCGCGGCGGTGCAGGTCTTCCCGCCGCTGAACCCGCAGCGGTTCGACTCGCAGGCGCAGCGCCCCAAGGTGCACGAGCCGATCCAGCCGTTCGGCACCTACGAGCGCCCGCCCTCGGCCTGGGAGACGTTCCGCAAGAAGAACTGGCCCGGTCCGAAGCAGACCCGGGGCTGGGCCGTCCCCGCCGGCGTGCTCGCCGGCGCCCTCGGCTTCCTGGTCTTCCTGCCGCTGGACCGGGTGGGTATCGGCTGGTTCCTCGGCTGGCTGGCGCTGACCCTGGGCGTCGGCTTCGCGGTCCGCGGCTCGCAGGATCTGTCGCGCAACGAGCGGCTGATCCGGTCCGGCTGGGCCGCGGCGGCACTCGCGCTGATGCTCATCCCGGCGTTCCGCAACGCGTGGTGGCTCGTCACGTTCAGTGTGCTCGGCGCGATCGGCTGCACCGCACTGGCGATCGTCGGCGGCCGGCAGGTCAGATCGATCCTGTTCAGCCTGGTGGCCGCCCCCTACGCGGCCTTCGCCGGAATCCCGTGGGTCCGCAGGCACCTGAAGACGAACCGCGAACCGGGCATCGCCCGGCGGATCTTCTTCTCGGTGGCCCTGACCGTCGTGGTGCTGTTCGTCTTCGGCGCGCTGCTCTCCTCGGCCGACGTCGCGTTCTCCAGCCTGCTGGACGACGCCGTACCCGATCTCGCTCTCGGCTCGGTCTTCACCTGGGTCTTCCTGGCCGTGGCCGGTGGCCTGCTCGCCGTCTCCGGCATCTACACGCTGACCGCGCCGCCGACGACGTCCAGCCTGGACACCGAGGGCAAGGGCCGGTTCGGCCTGCTCGAGTGGGCGCCAGCCGGGGCCGCTCTGGTGCTGCTCTTCGCCGGCTTCGTGGCGGTGCAGTTCACCGTGCTGTTCGGTGGCAGCCGGCACGTGCTGAAGACGGCCGGGCTCAGCTACTCGGAGTACGCCCGCAGCGGTTTCTGGCAGCTCGTCGCGGTCACCCTGCTCTCGCTGGCGCTGATCGCGGCCCTGGCCCGCTGGGCGAAACGGGACCAACCGGCGGAACGGGTGATGCTGCGCGTACTCCTGGGTCTGCTCTGTGGTCTGAGCGTCGTCATCGTCGCGTCCGCGCTGTCGCGGATGTGGGAGTACCAGCGGGTCTACAGCTTCACCGGTGAGCGGATCTTCGTGATGGCGTCCGAGATGCTGCTCGGCGTGATCTTCGTGCTGATCGCTGTGGCCGGCATCAGGTGGCAGGGCCGCTGGATCCCGGCGACCACCGTCGGCCTGGCCGTCATGATGCTGCTCGGCCTCGCCGTCCTCGACCCCGAGGGCTACGTCGCCAGCCGCAACGCGGCCCGATACGAGGGCTCCGGCAAGATCGACGCCTGGTATCTGCGGGCGCTCTCCGCCGACGCGACGCCGGCGCTGGCCGACCTGCCCGATCCGGTACGGCGGTGCACCCTCAGCTGGATCGCCAAGGATCTGAAGGAACCCGACCCCTGGTACGCGTGGAACCTCGGGCGTCAGCAGGCCCGGGAGGAGCTGAAGAAACTCGGGCCGGGCGCGATCGGCAACCAGAAGGACTGCACGGCCGCCGACCAGTTCGACCTGCCCAAGACACGCCGATGAGAGATGGTGCTCCGGTCGTGGACCGGAGCACCGTCGTCGGCGGGGGAGTGACGGCCCCGGCGTCGCTCAGGAGAGGTCGGTGATGACGACCCGGGCGGTGGTGCCGTCCTTCAGCGACTCGTAACCGGTCTCGATGTCGGCCAGGCCGATCTCCTTGGAGACCAGGTCGTCGAGGTTCATCCGGCCCTGCAGGTACATCGAGGCGTAGTACGGCACGTCGCGCTTGAGGTTCGACGAGCCCATGTAGACGCCCTGCACCTTCTGCGAGCCGCTGAGCACGGCGAACGTGCTCACGTCGACACCGGCGTCCATCGCGGCGGCGCCGATCAGGTAGAGCCCGCCGCCCTTGCCGAGCATCTGCAGGCCCTGCGCGGTGACCGGGCGGGCGCCGACGAAGTCGAAGACGTGGTCGGCGCCGGCGCAAGTGATGTCCCGGACCGCCGCGACCGGGTCGGTGCCGCGCGAGTTGACGACGTGCGTGGCGCCGAACGCCTTCGCGTGCTCCAGCTTGCCGTCCTCGATATCGGTCACGATGATCGTGCCGGCGCCGGCCAGCCGGGCGCCGCTGACCGCGTTCAGCCCGACGCCGCCGGCGCCGATCACCACCACGGTCTCGCCGTGCTGCACGTTCGCGCTGTTCAGCACCGCGCCGGCGCCGGTCAGCACACCGCAGCCGATCAGCGCGGCCGGCGCCCACGGCATCTCGTCGGGAACGACAGCGAGCTGGTTCTCGTGGACCAGGACCTCCTGCGCGAAACCGCCCATGCCCATGCCCTGGGCGACCGGGACGCCCTGACAGGACAGTCGCGGCCCCTCGCCCGGCGCGCGCAGCGTGGCCTCGGGGTGCAGGCAGATGTAGGTGCGCCCGCTCAGGCAATTCACGCAGGCGCCGCAGAACTGGATCAGGCTGCCGACGACGTGGTCACCGGCCTTGACCTGGGTGACCAGCGGACCGACCTCGGTCACCACGCCGGCGACCTCGTGGCCCAGCACGACGGGGAAGTCACCGCCGATGAAGGTGGCGATGCTCAGGTCGGAGTGGCAGAGGCCGGAGGCCTTCACCTGGACGCGGACCTCGTGGCCGATCGGGGCGGCGAGCTCCACCTCCTCGACGACGAAGCCCTGGCCGAGACCCTTGGTGATGGATGCCTTCATGATCTTGCTTCTTTCGTCCGCGAAGGATCAGCGCCGGCGGGGATCGGCGGGCGCTGAGACGGGGCCGCGGGGGCCGGTCGAGCCGGCGCGGTCACGGTCTGAGTGTTGCACCAAGATTGCCGAAAGAAAAGAGACACGTGTCGGTTATCCGTGGTCACAGCGGTGTAGTACGCTTCGCGCGTGTCCGAGGAGCCCCTTGACGTCCGTGTCCGGCGCACCCGGGAGCGGTTGCAGGGCGCCGTGCTGCGGCTCGCCTCGGAACACCCGGTCGAGGAGATCGCGGTCGCCGACCTGGTCCGCGACGCGCGGGTCAACCGGACCACCTTCTACAAACACGCCGCGTCCCCGGTCGAGATCCTCGAACAGATTCTGTACGCCGACCTCGACCGGCTCCGCGCCGAATGGCTCAGCGGCTCGTGGGACGACCACTCGGGCGCGCTCGCCGATCACGTGGAGCGCTACGACGGGGTGTACACCAAGGGGCTGGTGGGTCAGCGCAGTGCCGTCCTGCACCGGCTGCTGGTCGAGCATTTCGCCGCTTCCGCCCGCGCGCTGCTCGACGCCAGGCCGCAGTTGCTGCCGGAGGGCACGGGTTCGCCGCAGTGGCGCACGAAGGCGTACAGCGCGTTCATCGCCCACGGCCAGGTCGGCATCGTGGAGGCCTGGCTCGGCGAGCCCCGTCCCCGCGACCGCCGGCTGCTGATCTCGGCCTCGGCGGCCATGCTCCCGTCCTGGCTGGTCGCGACGTTCACGGCGGCCCCACCGAGCTGAATCCCCTCCGAAAGAAATCGGCCGCCCTCCCGCGTGGGGAGGGCGGCCGATCCGGTGGCGTTACTTGGCGAACTTCGCGTACTTGGCCCGGAACTTCTCGATGCGTCCCGCGGTGTCGAGCACGCGGCTGCGGCCGGTCCAGAACGGGTGGCTGGCGGCCGAGATCTGGACGTCGATGACCGGGTACGTGGTGCCGTCGGTCCAGTCGATCGTCCTGGTGCTCGCCTCGGTGGAGCGGGTCAGGAACGCGAAGTCGGCGTTGCGGTCGCGGTAGACGACGCTGCGGTACTCGGGGTGGATTCCGGTCTTCATGGCTGACCTCCAGGTTGATCGACAGGCACAACCGATCCGCCATCCTCGATATTTCGGCTCCGGTTGTGTCCTGCGAGACACCGGGCGCGGGAACTGCTTTCCGGGACGTGGGGTGTACCGGCGGTGCATCCTTTATCAGTGCCTCGCACCGGCGGGCCGGATGCGGTTCGCTGGGAGCAGCAAGTCCGTTGATCCAAGGAGAAATCATGCGTGGTGCAGTGCTGCACGCTCCCGGCGACGTCCGGGTGGAGAACCGGGACGACCCGCGGATCGAGGCGCCCACGGACGCGATCATCAAGCTGTCGGCGACGTGTGTCTGCGGGTCGGACCTCTGGCCGTACCGGGGTATTCAGCAGGTGGACGGGCCGTCGCCGATGGGCCACGAGTACGTCGGTGTGGTGGAGGAGGTCGGCAGCGCGGTCACGAGTGTGCGCGCGGGGCAGTTCGTGGTCGGCTCGTTCTGGGCGTCGGACAACACCTGCGAGATCTGCCGTGCCGGGTACCAGAGCGGCTGTGTGCACCGGGTGCCGATGGGCGCGCTCGGGTCACAGGCCGAGTACCTGCGGGTGCCGCTCGCGGACGGCACGCTGGTCGCCACGCCGTCGGTGCCGGAGAAGGAGCTGATCCCGAGCTACCTGGCCGCCTCGGACGTGCTGGGCACCGGCTGGTTCGCGGCGGTGGCCGCCGAGGCCGGACCGGGCAAGACGGTCGCTGTCGTCGGTGACGGCGCGGTCGGGCTGCTGGCCGTGCTGGCCGCGAAACAGCTGGGCGCGGAGCGGATCATCGCGATGAGCCGGCACGAGTCGCGGCAGAAGCTGGCCGTGCGGTTCGGGGCGACCGACATCGTGGCCGAGCGTGGCGACGAGGGCATCGCGCGGATCAAGGAGATGACCGGCGGGCTGGGCGCGCACTCGGTGGTCGAGGCGGTCGGCACGCAGGAGTCGATGATGCAGGCGATCCGGTCGACCCGCGCGGGCGGGCATGTCGGTTACGTCGGCGTCACCCACGACGTGAGCCTGCCGGGCATGGAGATGTTCTTCTCGCTGGTGCATCTGCACGGCGGTCCTGCTCCGGTGCGCCGCTTCCTGCCGCATCTCATGGAGCTGATCGGCGACCGTACCATCGATCCGGGGTTGGTCTTCGACCTTGAACTGCCGTTGGAGCAGGCGGCCGAGGGCTACCGCGCGATGGACGAGCGCCGGGCGATCAAGACGCTGCTGACCCTCTGAGGGTCCGGAAATAGCGGTGCGGGTGGCGGCGTTCAGATCATTGCGTACGGCGTGAGCCAACGCCGGCGCGGAAAAGAGGTCAGGGCCATGAAGGTTCGGAATTCCCTGCGTTCGCTGAAGAGCAAGCCGGGCAGCGTCGTCACTCGTCGTCGCGGTCGTCAGGTTGTCGTCAACAAGAAGAATCCGCGGTGGAGTGGCCGCCAGGGTTAAGCGCCCTCCGATAGCTTTTGCGAAGCCCACCCGGGTGACCGGGTGGGCTTTTTCGTGAGGGTGCCGCCCGGTAGCGCGCCGGTGCGGCCGGGTGTCACGGTCGGTCGGGTGTCACGGTCGGTCGGGTGTCACGGTCGGCCGCCGGTGACCGTGGAGCGCTGTGGGGTGTGCGTCATTTCTGCGGGGCCTGGGACGTCCGCGGGTTTCCGTGAAGCGCGAGGTTGACAGTGGATGTCGGCACGCTGGGTGACAACGGTTCGTGCCACCTCACGTCCCTACCGGGCGACGGCTCCTCGATCAGCCAGCAAGGTCAGCGCTGACCCCGCTGACTGATTAAGAAAGCCCCGCTACCAGCAGATATTCGGCCTACGCGGCTGCCGCGCCCCCGCCGCCCCCGCGCTGGCGTCTTGAGGCTGGCATCTCGCACCTGGCATCTCCCGCCTCGCCGATCTTGGAAACCGCCGTCCCGGCCGTAGCCCACACATGTGATCAAGCTCGGGTAGCCGTTCTGGTCTACGGCTGGCGTGGCCCGGCCGTAGCTCAGGCATTGGTATTCCGGCAGCGACTACGACGCCCGCCGGGAGCAGCCCGGATGGGATCGGCCCGGCGCTGATCTGTCGGCCGGGGCGGTGCGGCGCGACGGCACCCCGACCGGCTGGATCACCGCCGGGATCGCCCCGCCACCGAACCTCGCCACCAAGCTGGTCGGCCGGACCGCGCGGCCGATCACGATCGCCGACCGGTTCGAGCCGGTGGCGATCACCAATCCGGCGCCCGGCACCTGGGTGTTCGACTTCGGTCAGAACATCGTCGGCCTGCCCCGGCTGCGGTTGACCGGCCTGCCGGCCGGCACCACGATCCGCGTCTCCCCGGCCGAGTCGCTGGCCGCCGACGGCACCGTGGACCAGGCGTCCCTCCAGGGCGGTGACGGCAGCCGTGGCGTCGACCTGTTCAACACCTACACCACCGCCGGGCTGCGCGGCGCTGAGACCTGGGCACCGGACTTCAACTACTTCGGCATGCAGTGGGTACAGGTCAGCGGCCTGCCGGCGGGCTATGTGCCGGCCAAGGAGACGATCACCGGACTGCGGGTGCAGGCGGACACGCCGCTCGCCGGGTCGGTGACCACGTCCAACCCGCGGGTCAACCGGATCCACAAGATGGCCTGGTACTCGTTCGCCGGCAACATGATGAGCGTCTTCACCGACTGCCCGGGGCGGGAGAAGCTGTCCTATCCGGCGGACTACACGATGCCGATGGGCTCGATCCACCGGAACTTCGATCTGGCAGGCCGGCTCCGCCCGCGAGAGCCGGCCTGCGACGGGGTGCTCATCGGCGTCCCGGCGTGCTGGTCAGCGGGTGTGCCGGCGGGCGCCAGCCGGCTGCCGCGTCCGTGCTGGTCAGCGGTGCGCCGGCGGGTGCCAGCCGGCTGCCGCGTCGAAACCGCGCAGGGCGAAGCGGTCGGGGACCAGGCGGGCGGTGGCGTCGCGCAGCGCGGTGACGGTGGCGGATCGGGTCTGCGTGAGCCGGCCGAGAAGGTGGGACTGCCGGGTCAGCCGGGCGACGCGTCCGGCGCGGGCCCGGTCGTACCGGTCGAGGCCGTTGTCCTGATCAAAGCCGGTGGCGAGCGATGCGCTGCCGGAGACGGCGTGCGCCAGGACGACGGCGTCCTCGATGGCCAGGCCGGCGCCCTGTCCGAGGTTGGGCTCCATGGCATGGGCGGCGTCGCCGAGCAGCGCCACCCTGCCGTGGTGCAGGCGTTTCGGTGTCGGCCGTAGCGCCAGGACGTCGTGCCGCAGCAGCTCACCGGGCGTGATCGCGTCGAGCAGGGCCGGAATCGGATCGTGCCAGCGGCGGAAACGCGTACGCAGGTCGGTCAGTTCGTCCTGGTTTATCTGGCCTGCCGGGGCGTTCGCGGTGGCGTACACGTAGACCAGGTCGTCGCCGACCGGCACGATGCCGAAGCGCTCCGCCCGCCCCCAGGTCTCGCTGGCCGACGCGATCACCGCGGCCGCCGGGCGGGGCACCAGGGCGCGCCACGCCACGTACCCGCAGTAGCGCGCCGCGGGTTGGTGCGGCCAGAGCGCCCGGCGCACCCGGGAGTGGACGCCGTCGGCGGCGACGACCAGGTCGGCCCGGATGCGCCGGCCGCCACAGTGGATGGTCGCCCGCCGGTCGGCGTCGCCCGGGTCGACGCCGGTGACCTCGTCGCCGAACCGCAGGCACTCCGGCGGCAGGGCGGAGGCGAGCAGGTCGATCAGGTCGGCGCGCACGATCGCCACCTGCGGACTGCCGTGCCGGGAGATCACCTGATCGGCGCTGGTGCGGGACAGCCAGCGCCCGTCCGGGCGGCGCACTCCGGAGCCGGGAAGGGCCGCTGCCCGTGCTCGCAGCGCCTCGGTGAGGCCGAGGGCGTCCAGGGCCCGTACCGCATTGGGCCAGAGGGTGAGCCCCGCGCCGGCCTGGGCCCCCGCGGGGTTGCGTTCCTGAACCCGGACCGTCCATCCCGCCCGGTGCAGGGCGACGGCCGCCGCGAGCCCGCCGATCCCGCCACCGATGATGACCGCTGAGCGCGTTCCCTCTACATCCATAGAGGCGACACTACAGATGTAGAGGATCCGGCGGCAAGCTCTACAGCTATAGAGTGGGGACATGAGCTCCGCCCGGCATCAACTCGTCGCCGACGCCGCCCTCGACGTGCTCGCCGAGCACGGCTCCCGGGGCCTGACCCACCGGGCGGTGGACACCGCCGCCGGGCTGCCGGCCGGGTCGACGTCGTACTACTACCGGTCCCGCGCGGCCCTGCTCAGCGCGTGCGTCGAGCGCCTGGTCGACCACGACCACCAGGAGCTCGACACCCTGGCGCCGATGATCTCGGCAGCCGACCCGGACGCGCTCGCCGCTTCGCTCACCGAGGTGCTGCGGCACTGGCTCACCACGGGCCGGCGACGCCACCTGGCCCGATACGAGCTCACCCTCGAGTCGGTGCGCCGGCCGGACGTCGCCGGTCAGCTCCACCGGTCCGGCGACAGCCTCCGCCGGCGGGTCGCGGCGATCCTCGCCGGCCTCGGCGTCACCGACCCGCCGCGCCAGGCCCGGTGGCTGGTCGCCTGCATCGACGGCATCCTGTTCGACAACATCGCCGGCGCCCGTGCGAACGACCCGATCGACGAGCCGGAATTGCGCGCGGCGGTACGCGGCCTGGTCGACGCCGTGCTGCCCGCACGCTCATGAACCCCGCCGAGCTCGTCCGGCGCGGCTACGACCAGCTCTCGGAGCGCTACCGTGGCGACCACGACGCTCCGGCGGAATACGCGCCCTGGCTCAGCGACCTGCGGCGGCGGCTCCCGGACCGGGCCGATGTGCTGGACCTCGGCTGCGGCTGCGGCATCCCGGTCGCCAAGACGCTCGCCGACCACGGCCACTCTGTGACGGGCGTCGACGTCAGCGAGGTCCAGATCGAGCGGGCCCGGCGGCTGGTCCCCGGGGCCACCTTCCTGCGCGCCGACGCCACCGCGCTGACATTCCCCGAGGGTACGTTCGACGCCGTCATCTGCCTCTACGCCCTCATCCACATGCCGCTCGACGCCCAGCCGCGCCTGCTCGACCGGATAGCCGGCTGGCTACGCCCCGGCGGCCTCTTCCTGGCGACCACCGGCGCCCGCGAATGGACCGGAACCGAGGACGCCTGGCTCGGCGGGACAGCGACGATGTGGTGGAGCCAGGCGGACGCAGCCACCTACCGGGACTGGATCACCCGGGCCGGCCTGCACATAGACCACGAACAGCTCGTTCCGGAGGCAGACGGCGGCCACCAGCTCTTCCGGGCCCACCGGCCGGGCCGGGCTCTCTGCCGCCGGGGGCGGGACTTGGATCAGCCTGCGTAATCGACTACCTCACGCACTTCGACAGCGCCGTACCGAGCGGTGGGAAGCTGCTCCGCCAAAGCCGTCGCCGCATCGAGGTCGGCGACATCGACGACGTAGAGGCCGGCGATGACCTCTCCCGGTCGGCCGCTGACGCCCTCGGCCGCGCTCACCCCGTCGCGAACCGTCACCCGGCGTGCGGCGTCGACGCCGTGGAAGCCCGCCTCATACACGAAAGCGCCGGCGTCGCGGACCTGTTTGTCGAACTCCAGCCAATCCTGGACCTCGTCGTCGGCGGGGCCCGTTTGCGTCGGATCGTACTGATAGAGCAGAGCGAACTTCATGACGATCTCCTTGATCCGTTGAGCCTTGCCGCGCTGACCTTGAGCTCGAGGGTGGTGTCACGGAACCGGCCGTCGATGAGCGCGGCAATCCGAATCGGACAGTCCGCTACGCACTCGTTGCCTTCTGCGGCTCTCATCCTAAATGCTCTTGAGGGTGTGGCAACCCAGCGGCGGAGCCATCTACAGTGGCGGCACCCGACCCTCGAGCGGCAACCGTGCAGTGGCGGCACGCTCCGGCAGCCGCGCGACGCGATACGAAGCCACCGTCACCGTCGCCTTGACCAGCGAGTGACGGTGACTTCGAGATACGCCCTGGCGTCTGCCCATGCCGGGAAGACGGTGTTCTGAGCTGGTCACTCAACAGATCGGCGCATAAGGATCGGTCGCTACCGTCCGGGCTGTCGTTTCTCGTCGCCTGGCGCGTGTAGGGCGTCGGCTAGGGAGTCGAACCGGCGGATGGTGGCGAGCCGTCCGTCGCGGACCTTGAACAGCGTGGCCACCGGAGTCGGTGGCGTGGCTGCCGCATCCGCGTCTGCGTTGTCCGGCCAGGTGGCCTCCTGCTCGATGACCACGGTGACCTCGTCGACGGGATGTGCGGACAACGGGCGGAGCCGGATCCCGGATCTGATGATCCAGTCGGCGAAGTCCTGGGCTGTGATGGTGGACGTGCCGCGGGGACCGGAAACCTCCACCGGATCGGTGACCGTCGCCTCCGCGGCGGCGAGATCACGGTTGTTGACCGCGTCGTGCCAGGCGTTGATCAGGGTCTCGAACATGGCATCCTCCTGGTATGCGTTTCGCATACACCTATCGTATGCGAAACGCATACGGGACAGGTGATGGAGGACGCTCATGAAGGCTCGCGGTCAGGCATTGTTCGCGTTCGTACGCTTCTGGTCCCGGCGCTGGACGGGGGCCGACCCGGGGGCCGGCGCGCAACGCGGCCGGGAGGTGATGGTTGTCGAGGCGGTTCACGCGCTCAGCGAGCAGAGGCGGCCCACCTCCGTCAACGATGTGGCGCGGGAACTGGGACTGGACCAGTCCGGTGTCAGCCGGATGGTGACCCACGCGGAGCGGCAGGGTCTCGTCGTCCGGCGCGCGTCGGGCCGGATCGGCGCAGCGTCCGCGATCACGAATACCGCCGCCGGGGAGGAGCTGCTCCGGCAGGCACACGCATGGCAGGACGAGGTGCTGCGGACGTTGACCGCCGACTGGCCGGACGAGGACGTCGAGACCCTCATGGTTCTCATGGATCGCCTGGTGCGAGCGCAGAACGCCACCGGCGCTGACGGTCACTGATGTCCGGATGGTGGTCAGCGCGCCAGCCGCCCGTCACGGATCGTCGCGGCCGTCGGCGCCGGCGCCCGTCAGCGCGAACCGATGTCACCCAGCGTGCCGGCATCCGCGGTCAACGTCGCGCTTTCCGGAAACCCGCGGACGCCCCAGGCCCCGCAGAATGACGCAGACCCCATAGCGCTCCACCGAAACCGGCAACCGGCCGTGACACGCGGCCGCATCGGCGCACTACCGGGCGGCCGGTTCAGCCAACAGGGCCAGCGCACGCCGGCAGCCGAGATGAGTGCGGTCTCATGAGGGCCGACCGTTGCCCGCGATCACGCGGATGCCGTCCGGGCCGGTGGTCAGGCCGCGCCGGGTCATGTGTCGGCGGCCGTACCGTGGGGCTGTCAGCAGCATCAGGAGGAGCAGCACGATGAACTGCGCTGCCGTCACTGCCGGGACGACGTCAACCGGCAGGGTGTACGCCAGGAGCACCCGGATGACCGCCTCGAGCAGGAATCCGATGCCCCAGATCACGGTGACCGCCCGCATCACGTGGCGGAACTCGGGTGACTCGCGCCAGTTCGACTCCCACGCCTCGACTGCCTCGGGCGTGCGCTGGAAGGTGAGGATGCCCTCGAAGGCGATGGTGCGGCCGCGCAGGGACCACAGCAGCCACAGGCCGATCACGCCGGTGTAGATCCCGCCGCGGGCGAGCAGCCAGCGCGGGCTCCCGGTGATCAGTGATGTCGCCGCGCCGGCAACCAGCAGGCTCAGCGTGAACAGTGAGACCTTGTCGACCGTCCGAGTCCGGACAACCGTCCAGACCGTCCGGATCAGTGCGGGGACGCCACCGATCAACAGGGCGATCACCGGGTCCGCGCCGGCCGCCCGGAGCGAGTAGTAGAGCGCCACTGGCAGCACGAACCCGGCCGCGACCGCGCTCAGCAGTTGGCGGCGCGGCGTCATGACCGGCGGGTGGCGCGGTCGAAGGTGCTCACCAGCTCGCGTTTATAGCCGTCGACATCGAAGTCGCCGACCCGTTGTACGGCGGCCGTGATGGCGCCCCGGATCATGATCGCCATCGCCCGCGCGTCGAAGTCCCGGAACTCCCCGCTGTCCTGGCCCTGCCGCAGCAGCGCCTCCAGCACTCGCACGTCTCCTTCCTGTGCGCCGGCCGACGTGTACGGCTTGCCTTCCGCATCGCGCAGGTGCGGTCCGATCGCGGTGAGGACGGCCACCTCGCGCGGATGCTCCCGCAGGAAGTCCAGGTTGGCCTCCAGGTAGGCGCGCAACCTGTCAGCAACGGTGTCCTGCTGCTCGATCCGCTCGGTCAGCAGCCGCGCGGCCGTGGTGTAGATGTCGATCAGGATCTGCCGGTTCAGGTCGTCCTTGTTCGCGAAGTGGTAGGAGATCAGCCGCGGGCTGCTCAGCCCGGCCCGTTCGGTGATCCGTGCGAAGGACGCCTTGTCGTAGCCCAGTTCGGCGATGGTGGCGATCGCCGCCTGCACGATCTGCGCCCGCCTCGCCACCGTGGTGATCGAGTACTCCGGCATCAGTGCCTCTTATCTATCCAGATAAGAAACACCCTACATAGATAAAAGATGAGGTGTCCAGCGTGCCGTCGAGGCGGCGGACGCGGGTGACACGGCGATGTCGCCGGCAGGGCCGGGCGTCGTCGCCCCGTCAGTCATCCGTCAGGGGTGGTTCTTCGGTCCCGGCGCTGTGACGAACATGGATCGGAGTTGGACGCCCGCGACGGCCCGCGACCGTAGCAGGGCGGCTTCGGCGCGAACGGCGGCAACCCTCATCAGCCGGTGTGGCGGCACCGCCTGGGTCCGGATCGGACAGCGGAAGGGAAGGCGCTATGTCGAAGAAGAGGAAGGACCGGGCGGAAGGCACGCAGAAAGCCGAACCGGTCACCAGGATGAAGCGCCGGGCGTACGAGGACGAGATGCGGCACCTGCACGGCGAACTGGTGGCGATGCAGGAGTGGGTCAAGGCCACCAGCGCCAAGATCTGTGTGGTGTTCGAAGGCCGGGACACGGCCGGCAAGGGCGGCACCATCAAGCGGATCACCGAGCGGGTCAGCCCTCGGGTGTTCCGGGTGGCCGCGCTTCCCACGCCGACCGAGCGGGAGAAGAGCCAGATGTACGCGCAACGCTATGTCGCGCATTTCCCCGCCGGTGGTGAGGTCGTCATCTTCGACAGGTCCTGGTACAACCGGGCCGGCGTCGAACCGGTGATGGGTTTCTGCACCCCCGATGAGAGCGTCCGGTTCCTGGAGTCCGTCCCGGTCTGGGAGAAGGCGATGACGGATTCCGGGATCCTGCTGCTCAAGTACTGGCTCGAGGTGAGCCCGAAGGAGCAGACACGGCGGTTGGAGAGCCGCATCCACGATCCGCGCAAGGTGTGGAAGCTGTCCGACATGGATCTCAAGTCGTACACCCACTGGTACGACTACTCCCGCGCCCGGGACGCGATGCTGGCCGCCACCGACACCGCCTGGGCGCCCTGGTACATCGCCGGCACCGACGACAAGCGGCGCGCCCGGCTCAACATCATCAGTCATCTGCTCAGCCAGGTGCCGTACGAGCCGCTGAAGGCCCGCGACGTCACACTGCCCCGGCGGCAGGCGGCGAACGGCTATCGGGAGCCGAACCTGACGGTACGGCACATTCCCACCCCGTTCGGGGAGCTGACGTGACCGCCGTCGAGGAGATCTCGGCCTATTCGGTACCGGCGCCGGATGTGGCGCGGCGGCTGGGGGTCGCCCCGGATCGCGGGCTGGACGCCGCCGAGGTGAACCGGAGGCTGGCCGAGTACGGGGCCAACGAGCTGCCGACCGAGCCCGCGCAGAGCCGCTGGGCGGTCGCCCGGGGACAGCTCGCCAACCCGATGAACATCATGCTGCTGATCGTCGGCGGTGTGAGCCTGGCCATCGCCGAGGTGCCGACCGCCGCCGTGGTGCTGGCCCTGGTGGCGTTCAACGTCGTGATGGGCACGAACCAGGAGATGAAGGCCCGGGCGAGCGTGGACGCGCTGGCGCAGCTCCAGGTGCCTTCGGCCCGGGTACGGCGATCCGGTGAGACCGCGCAGATCGACGCGACGAAGCTGGTGCCGGGCGACGTGGTGCTGCTGGAGGCGGGTGATGTCGTCCCCGCCGACGGGCGGATCCTGGTGTCGGCCTCCCTGGAGGTGCAGGAGGCCGCGCTCACCGGGGAGAGCGCGCCGGTCGCCAAGGATCGCACCACCCTGCCCGATGGGGAGCGAGCGCTCGGGGACCGTACCAATCTGGTGTTCCAGAACACTCAGGTGACCCGCGGTACGGCGACGTTCGTGGTGACAGCGACCGGCCGGGCGACCCAGATGGGGCAGATCGCCGGCATGGTGACCGCCACCAAACGGTCCCGCTCACCGCTGCAGCGCGAACTCGACGACATGACGAAGATCTTCGGTCTGATCGCCTGGCTGGCCGTCGCGGTGATCGCGATCTTCGGGATCGCCCGCGGTCAGGAGCTCAGCACGCTGACGCTGTTGTGCGTGTCCACCGCGATCTCGGCGATACCCGACGGTCTGCCCACGTTCGTCCAGGCCATGCTCTCCTCGGGGGCCCGGCGGCTGGCCGCGTTGAAGGCGGTGGTCAAGTCGCTGAGCGACGTCGAGACCCTGGGCAGCACGACGGTCATCAACAGCGACAAGACCGGCACCCTGACGATGAACGCGATGACGGCGACCACGATGCTCGCCGGCGGCCAGTGGTTCCGCATCGAGGGGGCCGGCTACCGCAAGTCCGGGCAGATCCTCGGCGTGGCCGGCGGGCAGGCGCCGGACTTCCACCGGCTCGCGCTCGGGCTGACGCTGTGCACCGACGCCACCGTCGCTGACGACGGGTCGGTCATCGGCGACCCCACGGAGGCGGCCTTCGTCGTGCTCGCCGCGAAGATGGGCGTCGACGCCGAGCAGACCCGGGTGGCGTTGCCGCGCCGGGCCGAGGTGCCGTTCGACTCCGAGTACAAGTTCATGGCGACCTTCCACGACCGGCCCGGATCACTGGACGGCGGGATCCTGCGCCAGCCGCACTTCGCCAGCGTGAAGGGCGCCCCCGACGTGGTCGTCGAGCGGTGCGGCTCGGCTCTCTGGAACGGCGAACTGGTGCCGATCGGCGCCGTCCGCGACGAGATCCTCCGGGCGGTCAGTGAGCTGTCCGAACGCGGACTGCGGGTGCTGGGCTTCGCCGCGCGGGACCTGGACGACAAGGCCATGGCCGCCGCCCTGGCCGAGCCGATGTCCGCGGTCACCGATCTCGTGCTGGTGGCGCTCGTCGGCATCATGGACCCGCTGCGCCCCGAGGCCAAGGACGCGGTTCACGTCGCCCTGGGCGCCGGCATCGACGTTCGGATGATCACCGGCGACCACACGGTCACCGCCCGTGCCATCGCCGACGACCTCGGTCTCGGCCCGGGCGTGATCACCGGTACCGAGCTGGCGCACCTGCCGGACCAGGAAGTGATCGACCGCCTGCCCGAACTGCATGTCTTCGGGCGGGTGGCGCCGGAGGACAAGCTGCGGCTGGCCCGGCTCATGCAGGAGTCCGGCGAGGTGGTCGCGATGACCGGTGACGCGGTCAACGACGCGGCCGCCCTGAAGCAGGCCGACGTCGGCGTCGCGATGGGCAGCGGCTCCGAGGTGTCGAAACAGGCGGCGAAGATCGTGCTGACCGACGACAACTTCGCCACCCTGGTCCGCGCTGTCGACCTGGGACGAGACATCTACCGGCGCATCTCGGCGTACGTGAAGTTGCAGTTGTCGATCCTGTCCGCGGTGCTCCAGCTGATGGTCTTCGCCACCATCCTGGACATCAACGACGGCGTCGCCCTCTTCCCGCTGCAGTTGCTGTTCGCCAAGTTCTTCGTGGTCATCACCGTCGTCATCGGCTTCATCGTCGACGTGCCGGACCCCGGGGTCATGCAACGCCCGCCCCGCCGTCCCGGCACCAAGGTCGTCAACGGGCCGCAGACCGTCCGCTGGGTCGTCACCGGGTTCATCATCGCCGCCGCGGCGCTGGCCGTCCTCGCCTGGGGACCCGACCAGCCGAGCACGACCGAGCCGTCGGCGGCCATGACGATGGCCTTCGCGATCGTCTCGCTGAGCGCTGTCAACATCGGTTTCGTGATGCGGAGGGAACGCGAGGCGCCCTGGTCGGCGCCGATCTTCCCGTACCTGGGGTGGATCCTCCTCGGCTGGGCCCTGACCTGGGCCGGCGTGGAACTCGGCATGCTGCAGCGGCTGCTCGACACCACGTCGCTGTCCGGAGACCAGTGGCTCGTCGTCATCGGCCTGTCGCTGCTCGCGCCGGCCGTGGTCGCTGTCGACAAGCTCGTGACAACCGTCCGTCACCGGGCTCATCCGTGACGGATGAGGCGGGCTGGCGGGAGCGCCGGATCACGGTCCAGGGGCGTCCGGTGTTCGTCCGCATGGGTCCCGAAGTGGCCGGCTCGATCCCGCTCGTCCACGTGCACGGGTTCGCGGTGTCCGGCAGCTACCTGCTGCCGACCGCCCGAGCACTGGCCGGGCGCGCCACGGCGGTCGTACCCGATCTTCCCGGTTACGGTCGCAGCGCCGCCTGGGGCCATGCCCTCGGTCTCCCGTCCCTGGCGTGGGCGCTGCTCGAGGTGCTCGACGCGCTCGGCCTGGAGCGGGTGTTCCTGATCGGCAACTCGATGGGTGGGCCGCTGTCGCTGGAGGTGGCACACAGCGCGCCCGAGCGGGTGGCCGGGATCGTGCTCGCCTCGCCGGCCGGCGGCGAGCACAATCAGCCGCTCGGCCGGGCTCTGCTGCAGCTGGCCCGGGACGTGCGCCGCGAGAACCCCCGGATGATTCCGGTCGTGCTGCCCGACTATCTGCGCTTCGGGCCCGTGAACGGCCTGCACCTCTTCAGCGAACTGGTGCGATTCCCCTCACTGGAACGGCTGCTGCGCACGCCGGTGCCGACGCTGGCCGTGCTCGGCAGCCGCGACCCGCTGATGCCGTCGATGGCGCGGGTTCGCGAACTCGCCCGGCTGGCGCCCCCGCACGTGACGGTGGTGATGATCGACGGCGCGGCGCACGCGATGAACTTCAGTCACCCGGGCGAACTCGCTCACGTGATCGGCTGCTGGCTCGACGGCGGCGACATCACCGACGACCCGCGCCAGCCGGGCGTCGCGCGGGTCCTGCCGATCCCGCGCGAGAAGACGTAACCGCCGGCCGCCGGTGGACTGTCGCTCTAACGCTGCCAGGCCCGCACGGTCAGCACGGCGTCGGCGAAGGCCGCAGGCGCTTCCTGCGGAAGGTTGTGGCCGGCGTCGACCCGTCGATGCTCGTGCCGGGCGGCGAACATCGGGGCATGATCGGCCGTGCCACGGGGCTTGAGCGTGTCGGTCGCGCCGTCCAGCGTCACCGCCGGCACAGTGATCTTCGGACGGCCGGCGAGCCGGGTTTCGAGATCATCGTAGGCCGGGTCGCCCGTGACCTGGCCCAGCGCGTGACGGTACGCGTGCACGACGACGTCCACGAAGTCCGGGTTGTCGAACGACCCCGCGGTCCGGGCGAACGTCTCGTCGTCGAACGCCCATCGGGGCGACCACTGCCGCCACAGCATCCGGCACAGTTCCCGGCGGTGCGCGGCCAGGCCCTCGCGGCCGCGTTCGGTCTGGAACAGGTGCTGATACCAGACGGCATGCTCGACGGCCGGGTCGAACGCGTGGCGCTGCCGTTCGACGTCGATGATGTCGTAACCGGCCAGCGACACCAGTCCGGCCACCCGCTGCGGCCACAACGCGGCCGCCACACAGGACGCGAGACCACCCCAGTCGTACCCGGCCACGATCGGGCGGTCGAGACGCAACGCGTCGGCCAGCGCGATCAGGTCGGATCCGAGGGCGGCCTGCTGCCCGCTGCGCACGGTCGCGGCGGAGCGGAAACGGGTGGGGCCGAAGCCCCGCAGATACGGACGGATCACCCGGGCGCCGTGCGCCGTCAGCGCCGGGACGACCTGATCGTAGGCGTGGACGTCGTACGGAAACCCGTGCGACAGCACGACCGGCCAGCCGTCCGGCGGGCCGTCCTGGAGGTAGGCGACGGACAGCACGCCGGCATCCACATGATCCATGCCATCACCATACGAAGGTCCGGCACCGTCGCGCGCGAGGTGGCGGACCGCTGTGCTCTGCGGCAGGGTGGACCGGTGTCCAATGACGACGTCCGCCGCCCGGGCCCGGTCCGGCGACCGGTGGCGCGACTGGCCAGTCCCGCGGGCCTGGTTCTGGCCGGACTCTGCCTGCTGCTGCCTTTCCTGAGCGCGTCCTGCGAGAGCGCCCAGACACCGGTGCGGTGGCAGGTCACGTACACCGGTGTCGACATTTTCACCGGCGGCCGGCCTGAGGTCGCCTTCACCGGCGACGCGGGCCGGGAGCCGATCCGCCGGCTCGACGACGCCGAGGCGGAGCGTGTGCTCGGCGCGCCGCCTGAACCGTTGCCGCCGCAGCCCGTCGCCTGGGTGGCCGTGACCCTGATGGCGGCGGCGCTCGCCGCCGCGGTGGCAGTCCCGTCGCGGCGATGGCGGGCCGCGGCAACCGCTGGACTCGCCCTTGCCGCAGCCGTCGTCCTGGCTGGTGCGACGACGCTGGCGCGGCGGGACGCGGCGGACGCGGTCGCGGCGGTGGTGAGCAAAGTCGTCACGTCATCCGGCCCGTCAGTGCCGGAGCTGCGCCGCTGGGAACACTACGACCAGGTCAGCGACCTGTTCAGCTACGGGTACGGGTTCTGGCTCGCGATCGTGGCCCTCTCCGCCGTCGGCGTGGCCGGCATCGTCGGGGTGCTCCGTGACCCGGCCGGCGAGCGCGACGAGCCGGCGGCCGCCACTCGGGAAGCTTGAATCGATGGCTCGCCCCGCGCTGAGCGGGCGTCACCGTGAGCGCGAAGGCTCCAGCCATCCCCGATAGACGACCTCCTCGGGCAACCGCGCGGCCAGCCTCGTCCACGCATCGAGCCACCGGCGGCGGATGCGGCTGGGCGCCCAGTCCGCCGGCCGCAACTCGAGCGGGATGAGCGGATCGTCGCGCATCGCGCGTTCTAGCGCGTCAGCCAGCAGGATCTGCCGCGTCACCACGGGTACGCCCGTATCCTCGCTGCCGGAGATCGCCCGCTCGGCCACCTGGTAGCCCTCCACGATCGGCAGCGCCGGCCACAGCAGTTCCGCGATCTCCGGCGGGGAGGTCACGCCCCGGATGTCGAGGCTTGTCGCCACGGCCCGGACGAGGTTGCCGCCACCGACCATCGCGCTGAGATCATGAGGGCTGACATAGAGCCCGGTCGACACCACTGCGGCGCCCGCGTCGGCGAGGTCGCGCCGTAACGCGTCCCGGACGGCCCGCTCGCTCTCCGGCACGCTGACCGCGAGCAGCCTCCAGGTGCCGTCCCAGGGCGCCTCGCCGCGGTCCTGCGCGAGTGCGAGACGCAGGCCGAGCCGGTCCCGCGCGAGGCGCCGGCGGCCGGCGTCGGTGAGAGCCAGACGACCCCGTCGCCCGCGCCCGTCCTGCGTGATCTCACCGGCCGCGATCATCCGGCGGATCGCCAGCCGCAGCGGCTGGTCCTCGATCCCGGCCGCATTGCCCGCCTGATAGACGAGGTCGAGCTCGGCGTGCCCGGCGAAGGGCAGGAAAGCTTCGATCACCGTACGGGGTAGCGGCCCCATCAACGTGTCCTCTTCCGCATCGTCCGGTAACGGTCGAAACCGTACAGGTGCCGCAGCGCCCCGATCGACCCGTGCCCGGCCGTCTCGAAGCCGACGCGCCGATAGAGCGCCTCGGCCCGCGGATTGGTGTCGACGACCGACAGCTGCACCCACTGATCGCCGTGGCGGGCGCCGAGCTCGGTGGCCGCGTCGAGCAGCGCGGATCCGATGCCCCGGCCACGGTGCTCGGCGGCGACGCAGATGCCGTCGAGCACCAGCACGCCGTCGAGCTCCCGGCGTTCGAGCGGCGCGAGGGCGAGCGCTGCCCAGGCGGCGGCGACCGTGCCGAGGCCGGTCCGCAGCCGCGCCCAGGACAGGTCGACGGCCCCGTGGCCGCCGTGATGGAAGCCGCACATCCCGGCGACCTCCCCACCCACGCGGGCGACGAGTGTCCGGTCCGGGCGCAGCGCCGCCGTGACCTGCCCGGCGCCGGCGGCGTCGTCACGGAAGGCGATCCGCAGCTTGGCGCGGAAGGCGGCCCAGTACAGCTCGCCCACCCGCGCGCGTTCGGACTCGGTGAAACCGATCGACAGCTCAGCCATGACGTGGATTCTATCGGATACGGTACGACCGTGAATAAGAAGATAGCTTTGCCGGTCCTGGCGGTCCTCCTGCTCGCCGGAGTGGCCGTCGTCCTGCTCGGCAACGACTACCGCATCGACGAGACGCGACTGACCATCCCCACGGCCGGCGGCAGTCTCGACGCGGTGCTGGCCGGCCCGCGCGAGGGAACCGCCCGCGGGCTGGTCGTGATGATTCACGGCGACGGCCCGGTCGAGGCCACCCACGACGGGCTCTACCGGCCGTGGTTCGAAGCCGCGGCCGACGCCGGCTTCGCCACCCTCTCCTGGAGCAAGCCGGGCGTCGGCGGCTCCACCGGCGACTGGCTGGGGCAGAGCATGGCCGACCGGGCCGCCGAGGCGTCCGCCGCCATCGACTGGGCCCGCACGCAGCCCGGCATCCCGACCGGCACGCTGGTGCTGTGGGGAGCGAGCCAGGCCGGCTGGGTGCTGCCCAAGGTCGCCGCCGCCCGCGACGACATCAGCGCGGTCGTCGCCGTCAGCCCGGCCGTCAACTGGCTGCGCCAGGGCCGGTACAACCTGCTGGCCGAGCTCGCCCACGACGGCGCCGGTCCGGCCGAGCGGGACCGGGCGGTCGCCGTGAGCGACCACACCCGGCGGCTGCTCGAGGAGAACGCCGGCTACCACACCTACCGGTCCAGCACTCGCGACGCCGCGCCGATGGACGCCGCACGCTGGGACTTCGTACGCCGCAACTATCGCTCGGACGCCACGGCCGACCTGCTGGCGCTGAGCGCGACGCCGGTAACGGTCCTGCTGCTGCTCGGCGAGCACGACCGCAACGTGGACGTCGCCGAGACCGAGGCCACCTACCGGCGGATTCTCGGCGACCGGCTCACCACCGCGCGTTTCGACGCGGCGCACTCGATGGCCCGGCCCGCGATGGAGGACTCCGCGCCGCTCGGTCTCGCCACCGGCGTCGTCTGGCCCCGGGCCCTGCTCGCCGACGGGGTTCTCGGCACGTATGGCGACTATCTCGCCGCCCGGTGAGCAGCCGTCAGCCGGGGAGGTACGGGTCGGCCCAGGCGCTGATCACCCGGGCCGCCCGCTGAGCCTGCCCCGGCGCGGTCAGCAGATGGTCCGAGCCTTCCAGGGCGACGAAACTGCGCGGATGCTTCGCGGTCCGGAAGATCCGGCTGGCGTTGTCGACACTCACGGTGCTGTCCGTGGGGGAGTGCATCACCAGCAGGGGAAGTCCGAGCGCGACCACGTGATGGTGCAGCTCGGCCCGGCGGAAGTCCTCCACGAGACTGCGCTTGAGGATCAGCGCCTTGCCGCCGACCAGCCACTCGGCGTGGCCGTCCTCGATGACCCGGTCGACGAGCGCCTGGTAGTGCCGCTCCACGTTCTTCGGCTCGAACGGCGCGCCGATCGTGGCGACCGCCCGGACGCTGGGTATCCGGTTCGCCGCGG
Source organism: Actinoplanes sp. NPDC023936 (assembly GCF_040639325.1). Classification (NCBI taxonomy): domain Bacteria; kingdom Bacillati; phylum Actinomycetota; class Actinomycetes; order Micromonosporales; family Micromonosporaceae; genus Actinoplanes; species Actinoplanes sp. NPDC023936. Next base: position 56,297 of record NZ_JBEZZR010000030.1, read on the forward strand.
CGATCACCGCGGCGCCGCCCAGGGAGTGGCCGACCAGGATGTCCGGCGGGGTGCCGCGCTCGGCCAGGAACGCGGCGGCCAGGACCGTGTCGTCCACCTTGACCGCGAACGAGCCGTCGCCCCAGTCGCCGTCCGAGTCACCGAGACCGAGGTTGTCGAAGCGCAGCATCCCGATGCCCTCGGACGCCAGCTGCTTGCACGTGCGGGACGCGGCGGGGGAGTCCTTGCTGAGCGCGAACCCGTGCGCGAACACACCCCAGCCCCGGACCGGCTCGGCGGGCGGGTCGACAAGCCCGGCCAGCGCGGGCCCGCGGCTGCTGGCGAATCGGACGCGGTCGGCCACACCCCGATCCTAGGGCCGGCGACCTCAGCCGTGTCGGCCGCCTGGCAAGCCCGACGCCCGCGGTTCGCCGAACGCCTTCAGCAAGGCTTCCACCTGCTCACGGCTCAGGTCGTGCTGCTGTTCCTCGCGCGCCTCCATCAGCATCTCCCATTGCTCCGGGGTGAGAAGCATGAGGTTCTCGAAGCCGTCCGGAAGGTCCTCGTCAGGCGAGGAAAGGCTGTCGGACACGAGTTGACTCCTGGTCGTGCGGCGCGGCGGCGAATGAATATGTGCTGATTGTCCAGCACCGGGAATCCCGATGAACCCGGTAGGTGACGAGTCCGGGCAGGTGATTCATGCAGCCGACGGGCGAGACTCGCTGGCGTCGCTCAGCGGGCGGCGGCGGGCGCCGACAGCGCCCCCGCCGGATGGCCCGGTGTCTGCTGCGACAGCGGCATCGTCAGGACGAACACCGAACCGTGCCCGGCAGCGGGCCGGTAGGTGACGTCGCCGCCGTTGGCCCGGGCCAGCTCCCGGACGATGTAGAGGCCGAGCCCGGTTCCCGGCGCGGTCGACGCGGTGCTGGAGGCACGGGCCAGCCGGCCGAAGAGCCGGTCGCGGAAGTCCGGTGGGACGCCGGGCCCCTCGTCGTGCACCTCGAGGACGGCGGTCCCGGACGCCGGCTGCGCGAACGCCGCGATCGCTGTGGCGCCGCCGCCGTACTTGGCGGCGTTGCTGATCAGGTTGGTCAGGATGTGGTCCAGGTGGCTGGGCTGCATGAGGGCGACCAGGCCGCGCGGGCAGTCGACCGGGACGCCGGTGACTTCCCCGGCGGCCAGGGCCGCGTCGATGTGGTCGGCGACCACGGTGGGGCTGGGCAGCGCGGTGAGCTGGCCGGCGTCGATGCGGACCAGGGCGAGGACCTCGTTCACGATGGTGTCGAGCCGCCGGGCGTTGCGGTGGATGCGTTCGAGCAGGTCGGCGAAGGGTTCGGGCAGGTCGTCGTCGGCGCGGGCCAGTTCGAGGTGCCCGAGGATCATGGCGAGCGGGTTGCCGATCTCGTGGCCCAGCATGCCCATCAGGTCGGACTTGAGCTGGTTGGCCGCCTCCAGGTCGCGGTTGCGGTCGGCCAGTTCGAGGTGGGCGGCGTCGCGGGCGGCCTCGGCGGCCTTGCGGGCGCTGATGTCCTGGAGGATGCTCACCAGCTGCGCGGGCCGGCCGTCGGCGTCGCGGACGGCGGAGACGGTGACCTGGGCGTCGAGGTGGCTGCCGTCGGCGCGCATCAGGGTGAGCTCGCGGCTGATCAGCGGTCGCCGGTCGGAGATGACGTCGTCCAGGTCCCGGCGGTGCGCGTCGCGATCCGGTACGGCGAACAGGTCGCTCAGTTTGGTGCCGGTCAGCTTCCGCGCGGTCGTCCCGACCATGTCGAGGAATGCCGGGTTGGCCTCCTCGATGCGGTCGTCGGTGCCGTGGATGACCTGACCGACGGCGGCATGTTCGAAGTGCGACCGGACCCGGCGTTCGCTGTCGGCGAGGCGGCGGGTCGCGGCGGCGAGATCGGCGGTACGGGCCCGGACCGCGCTGTCCAGCGAGTCGTAGAGGAGGGCGTTGTCCAGCGACACCGCGAGCTGGCCGGCGATGAGCCGTACCGTCTCCAGCCGGTCGGTCGAGAAGATGCCGCGCTGCCGGTGGTTCTCGAGCACGAGCACGGCGTGGGCGACGTTGTGGCTGGGCACCGGCACGACCAGCAGCGCGCACAGGTCGAGCCCGGACAGGTACGGGTCGTGACTGAACCGGTCGTCGTGGGCGGCGTCGTCCACGAGCAGCGGTTCGCGGGTGCGTAACACGTACCGGACGGCGGAGAGCGGCAGGCGGCTCTCGCCGGGCTCGGCCGGGTCGGCGACGACGGCGGCCGGCTCTTCCCGGCCCGGCCCGGCGATCGCCGACAGGTACCAGTCAGAGGTCTCCTGGTGGTGCAGCACCAGGTGCGCGGCGGTGGCCCCGGTCATGCCGGCGAGCAGGTCGCCGACCTGCGCCTGCAGGCCCGCCACGGTGGTCTGCGAGCTGAGCGCCTGGGAGGCGCGCAGGACCGCCATCAGGTCGATCGGCAGCGTCTCGCCGCTCGACGAGTGCGATCCGGTGGCCGGGGACGCGGTGGCCCGCAGGAACGGGTGGGCCGCGGTCATGGCGTCGGCCTTGCCGTGGGCGCCCCACCGGGAGTAGGCGTCGAGGGCCTCGGCGAGCAGGCGGCGGCCGCCGTACTCCAGCCCTTGGCTGAGGTGGAACTGCCCGGCTCGTTCGGCCAGCAGCGCCCGGTGCCAGGGGCGGCCGGAGACCTCGGTGAGCCCGGCGTCGTACTCGCGGGTCGCCGTGACCGGGTCGCCGAGCGCCCACGCGCGTTCGGCCTCGACCAGGTGCAGCAGCGGCCGGAAGTTGTGCGGGCAGTCGGCCGCGCGCCGGGCCAGCCAGCACCGGGAATCGTCGAGGTCGCGCACCGCGGAAGCGTCCGCGCCGGCGCGGATCCGCCGGGCGAGGCTGACCGCGCGCGTCACCCGGGCCAGCATCGAGTTGTAGAAGCCGCGGATGGCCCGGACGCCGGCCATCGCGGCGGCGGACGCCTCGTCCAGGGCCGCGGGGTCGTCGAAGATCATCGCGGCGAGGGCGCGGTTCGTGTGATAGGTCGCCAGCCCGGCCTGGGCAGCGGCGATCAAGGTCAGGTGCTTTCCCTCGTCGAAGTCGGCGCTGACCAGTGAGCCCGGCCGCTCGGTGCGGCCCTGCAGCGCCCGGATCAGCTGCCGGTAACCGGTCAGCGAGAGCACCGCGAAGCGGGCGCCGGTCCGCTCGGCGAACGCCAGGCTCAGGGCGATCTCGTCGGCGGCCGCCTCCAGCGTCTCGCCGCAGTCCACCAGCACGGCCGTCAACCGGTTGGACAGCATGCTCGCGACCTGGACGTCACCGACCGAGATCAAATCGTCGCGGGTCTGCTGGGCGGCCTCCAGAATGCCCTCGGCGGGTTCGCACCAGTGCGCGGCCAGGCACAGATGCATGTACCGGGCGACCGCTGTCTCGGCCCGGTAGCCGTGCCGGCGGCCGACCTCGACGGTGTGGGCGGTCAGCCGGTAACCGGTGCGGTAGTCGTCGCGCCGGTCGATGGTCACGGCGACCACGGCGCCCAGCGTGCCGACGAACGGCGCGCACACACCGTGACGTTCCCACAGCTGTTGGGCCTGCAGCACCAGCCAGGAGTGCATCAGCGGGTCGAGGTGGAACGCGGGCGCCAGCAGCCGGTTGATCACACGGCCGGCCGCGATGATGCGCGGATCGGTGGTCTCGGCGGTGCTCGCCTGTCCCGCCTCGATCCGCTCCGCCCACCGGTACAGCCGGTCGGTGCCGGCGTCGACGGACGTGGCGAGGTCGGCGGGCAGGGCGATGCCGAACCGGTCCAGGACCCGTACCCCGAGGTCGATGGCGGCCACGCTGGCGCCGCGCTGCGTCAGGCTGTTGATCTGGGTGGGTGTGGCGGCGGCGAGAGCCAGCAGCCCGGGGGAGCGGTCGATGAGGGACTGGTACACCTCGTCGGCGTCGGTGAGCCGGCCGAGGCAGTAGAGGGCGGCGTGCCGGTCGGCGAGGATCGCGTCCGCCGGCGACAACTGGCCGGCACATCGGTACAGCTCCTCGGCGACCACGTAGTTGGTCAGCTGGGCGGCCCGGCGCCCGGCCGCGTGCAACAGTTGCGCGGCGGCTCGTCGTTCGCGGGGATCGTCGATCAGGTCGGTGGCCGCGAGGTACTGCTCGGCCGCCTCCTGCCGGGCGTCGTCCCGGTCGGCGAGGTTGCGCGCCATGGCGAGTTGCAGCCGGGCGCGTTCCTGATCGTCGAGGGCGTCGTAGGCGGCACGGTGGATGAGATCGTGCCGGAACCGGACCGTGCCGGACGTCGTCCCGGGCCGGTCGGTGACGACCAGGCGCGCCGCGCCGGCCGGCGCCAGGTGCTGGACGAGGGCGGCCGCCGGCATGCGCAGCGCGGCGGCGAGCAGCGCCGGCTGGATGTCGCCGCCGAGACAGGCGAGCGCGGTCAGCACCCGGCGGGTCGGGCCGGGCAGCCGTGCGAGCCGATCGGTCATCACGTCCGGGACGAGCTTGCGGGCCAGGAACGCGCGGGTCGCGGCGGCGTCCCAGCGCCAGCCGTCGCGGCCCAGCGCGAGCAGGCCGTCGCCGCGCAGCGCGTTGAGCAGTTCCACCGCCGTGTACGGGTTCCCCCCGCTCGGCTGGTGCAGCAGTTCCGCCAGGCCGGCCGCCGTGTCCCGCGGAAGTCGCAGCACGGCGCTGACGAGTGCGGCGAGGCCGCCGAGGTCCAGCCCGGTGAGCCGGATCGGCCTGTCGATCCGGCCGTTCTGCTCGCCGCGGGCGACCAGAGCCGTCAGCGGGTGCTCGGGGCCGGTGTCGTGGTCGCGGTAGGTGCCGACGATCAGCAGGCCGGGGATCGGCCCGGCCGACACGATCGTGTCGAGCACCTGCAGCGAGGAGCGGCTCGCCCACTGCAGATCGTCGATGGCCAGGACGACCGGCCGCTGTCCGGCCACGGCCGTGAGCAGGGAGATGACCGCGGTGGTGGCCCGGGCGGGCGCGGTGGCCGGGTCGTCGGCGGCGGGTTCGGCGCGAGCCCCGAGCAGCGGCGTCAGCTCCGGGATGGTGGTGAGGGCGGTCGGCAGGTTCGCCCCGAGCGCGGCGACGATCCGGCGCCGGTCGGCGGTGATGTCCGGCTCCGGTTCGGCGAGCAGCAGCCCGGCCAGCTTCGCCATGGCGCGCCGGATGCCGCCGCTGCCGGTTCCGGTGCGGAACTGGTCGTACTTGCCGGTGACGAACCAGCCGCCCCGGGCCGTGACGACCCGGCGCAGCGCGGCGACCAGGGAGCTCTTGCCCACACCGGCCGGTCCGCTGACGAGAACGGCGGGCCCGCCGCTCTGTGCCCGGTCGAGCGCCTCGGTCAGCAGGCGTTGCTCGTCGTCGCGCCCGACCAGGTCGGCGGGACCGGTCAGGACCGCCGGGAAGTCGTGCTCGCCCAGGCACCAGTGCCCGGTGCCGAAGCAGTCCAGGTCGTGGGCGAGCGCCTCGGCGCTCTGATAGCGCAGGTCGGGGTCCTTCTCCAGCAGCCGCAGGATGATGTCGCCGAACGCGGGCGGCAGTCCCGGGTGGCGCCCGGCGGGGGAGACCGGGCTGCGGACCAGGGTGTCCCGGATGACGTCGAGCGGGTCGTCGCCGGGAAACGGTGCTTCGCCGGTGGCCAGCGCGTACAGGGTGGCGCCCAGGCCGTACAGATCGGCGCGGTGATCGACCGGCAGGCGTAACCGCCCGGTCTGTTCCGGCGCCTGGTAGCCGAGGGTGCCCACCGGCTGGTCCGGCGGCGCGGTCGCGGGTGAGCCGGGCGGCAGGATCTCGGCCATGTCGTAGTCGATCAGCAGCGGCGTCCCGGATCCGGTGAGCACCACGTTGGCGGGGGCGATGTCGTGGTGCAGCACGCCGGCCCGGTGAATCGCGGCGACGGTGGTGGTCAGGTCCCGCGCGACGTCGAGCAGGCGGTCGGCGGTCAACCGGCTCGCGGAGACCGGGCGGCCACCCTCGTCGAGCGAGAACAGCGACTGGCGGGCCTGGCGAGCCGCGAGGCGCGGAACCCCGCTGACACCGGAGAGGCACTGCAGCACGGCGCGTTCCCGGTCGATCCGCCGGACCGCTCCGGGGCCGGAGGCACGTTTGCAGATCAGGGAACCGGCGTCGTCGGTGGCGGTCTGGCGGAGGACCTGTGTTCGATCGCTGCGGTACAGCAGCTCCTCTGCCATAAATCCTGATAATGCCACCCAAAACATGATCCGTTGTGATGAAGCCGGTCGAGGTCCAGACCCGACCGATCGGGTACGGGCCGAGCACCGCCCCGCAGGCGGTGACCGCCGGATCCCGTCACGCGTCCGCACCGGCCTGCCGGGAGTGCGGCGGCGGCCGACCATCGGCACGGCGCCGGCATAACGATTCCGGTGTGCCGAAATGGAGTTCCGCTCGGGATTCTTCGCCAAAAATCGTTGCCGAGATTTCGTTATGCCGCCGGTCGGTATCCAGTCGATGAGACATTCGGAAAAAACACTCTTGAATGTCTGGAAACATCCTGGCAATCTTCCAATTCAAGCTGTTAGCGCTCCCATCCCCAGCTGGCATCTGACCTTGCTCCACATGGACCAGCAGTCAATGCCGTGTGAGCGATAACAGGAATCCCCATGTCAGGGAGGCGTATCGCCGTGCCTGGAAGAAGCGTGCCTCAGAGAAGCGTGCCTCAGAGAAGCGTGCCGGGAAGAAGCGTGCCGGGAAGAAGCGTGCCGGGAAGAAGACGGTGGATGGGCGCAGCCCTCCTCGCCGCGGCACTGGCCACCACGTGTGTCATCGCCCAGCCCGGCGTGGCCGCGGCGGAATCCAACGGCGGCACCCGGATCATGCCGCTGGGCGACTCGATCACCGAAGGCACCCAGGTGCCCGGCGGCTACCGGATCGGGCTCTGGCAGCGCGCGGCGACCGCCGGATACCGGGTCGACTTCGTCGGCTCGCAGTTCAACGGGCCGTCCACGCTCGGCGATCACGACCACCAGGGCCACCCCGGATGGCGCATCGACCAGATCGACGCGAACATCAGCGGCTGGCTCCGGACGACCACCCCGCGCACCGTGCTGCTGCACATCGGGACCAACGACATCCTGCAGAACTACAACGTGGCAGGCGCACCGGCCCGGTTGTCCACCCTGCTCGATCACATCAGGGCCGCCGTGCCCTCGGCCGACGTCTTCGTGGCCACCCTTATCCCGCTGGCCAACCCGGGTCAGGAGACCGCCGCCCGTGCCTTCAACGCGGCCCTCCCCGGCATCGTCGGCAGCAAGGGCTCGCGCTTCCACCTCGTCGACATGCACGCCGCGCTCACCACCGCCGACCTGATCGACGGCATCCACCCCACCGCCGGCGGCTACGACAAGATGGCCGCCACCTGGTACGCGGCCCTGCGATCGGTCCCGGGATCGATCGGTGAACCGGCCACCAGCACCGGCGGGGCGCTGGCCGGCACCGGCTCCGGGCGCTGCCTGGACGTGCCGAACGGCAGCACCGCCAACGGCACCCAGCCGATCATCTGGGACTGCAGCGGCGCCGCCAACCAGCGGTGGGCCTACGACGGCCAAACCCTGCAGGCGCTGGGCAAGTGCCTGGACTCACCCACCGGCGCCACGGCGGGCGTCAGAGCGCAGCTGTGGAGCTGCAGCGGCGCGGCCAACCAGCGGTGGGCCTTCGTCTCCGGCGGCACGGTCCGCAACGCCCAGTCGGGCCTCTGCCTGGACGTCAGCGGCAACGCCAACGGCGCCGCGGTCGCGCTCCGAACCTGCACCGGTGCCCCCAACCAACTCTGGACGAGGCGATGATGAAGAAGCTCAGGACGATGTTCGCCGCGGCTCTGCTGCTGCTGGCCGGCACCGCGGCCGTGCTGCCCGGCTCCGCCGCCCAGGCGCTGGACAACGGTGTGGCCCGGACCCCGCCGATGGGCTGGAACACCTGGAACACCTTCGGCTGCAACATCAACGAGACGCTGATCCGGCAGATGGCCGACGCGATGGTCAACAGCGGCATGCGTGAGCTCGGCTATCAGTACGTCGTCGTGGACGACTGCTGGTTCAACCCGAACCGGGACTCCGCCGGCAACCTGCAGGGCGACCCGTCGCGATTCCCCAGCGGCATGAAGGCGCTCGGCGACTACCTGCACGGCAAGGGCCTGAAGTTCGGCATCTACCAGGGGCCGCTCGACAAGACCTGCGCGCAGTACTTCAACAGCTATCCCGGCGCCACCGGCAGCCTCGGCCACGAGGTGCAGGACGCCCGGCAGTTCGCCGCCTGGGGCGTCGACTACCTCAAGTACGACTGGTGCTCGCCGGCCGGCACGATCAACGACCAGGTCGCCACGTTCGCCAAGATGCGCGACGCGCTGGCCGCCACCGGCCGCCCGATCGTCTACAGCATCAACCCGAACAGCATCCACGCCAAGACCGGGCCGCTGCGCGACTGGGGCGACGTCGCGAATATGTGGCGCACCACCGAGGACATCACCGACGCCTGGGACACCGGTCAGACCAACGGCTACCCGATGGGCGTCAAGAACATCGTCGACGTCACGGTCCCGCTGGCCGCCTACGCCCGGCCGGGGCAGTTCAACGACCCGGACATGATGGAGGTCGGCCGCGGTGGCATGACCGACACCGAGCAGCGCAGCCACTTCGCGCTCTGGGCGATGATGGCCTCCCCGCTGATCGCCGGCAACGACCTGCGCTCGATGAGCACGGCCACCCAGGCCATCCTGAAGAACCCCCGGCTCATCGCGATCAATCAGGACACGCTCGGCCTCCAGGCCAACCAGATCTCGTACGACGGTACGCGTCGCGTGCTGGCGAAGAGGCTGGCCAACGGCGACGTCGCGGTCGCCCTGTTCAACCAGGGCGCCTCGGCCAGCACCGTCACGACGACCGCCGCCGCGATCGGCAAGTCCGGCAGCTCGTTCACCCTCCAGGACGCCTGGAGCGGCAGCACGACGACCAGCACCGGCGGCATCAGCGCGACCGTCCCGGGCCACGGCACCGCCATCTTCCGGGTCAGCGGCGGGACGACCACCCCGCCGAGCACCAGCACGCTCGTCAGCGCCGCGTCGGGACGCTGCCTCGACGTACCCAACGGCAATTCCGCCAATGGCACCCAGCCGGTCATCTGGGACTGCAACGGCGGCGCCAACCAGCGCTGGACCACCTCGGGCGCGGCCGTCCAGGCGCTCGGCAAGTGCCTCGACGCGCCGATCGGCGCGACCGCCGGCGTCAAGGTCCAGCTCTGGGACTGCAACGGCCAGGCGAACCAGCAGTGGACGCTGCGATCCGACGGCACCCTCCGCGGCACCGCCTCGGGGCTCTGCCTGGACGTCGACCGCAACCTCACCGCGAACGGCACGCCGGTCCTGCTGTGGACCTGCGGTACCGCCGCCAACCAGCGATGGAGTCGTGTCTGATGCCGAAGAGACAGTTCGCCGCCCTGATCTGCGCCCTGGCCACGGCGGTGCTGGGCGTCGCCGTCCCGGCCGCCGCACGCGCCGACAACCCGATCGTGCAGACCATCTACACCGCCGACCCGGCGCCGCTGGTGCACAACGGCCGCGTCTACCTCTACACCGGCCACGACGAGGACGGCTCGACCTACTTCACCATGAAGGAGTGGCGGGTCTACTCGTCCGCCGACATGGTCAACTGGACCGACCACGGTTCGCCGATGAGCCTGACCACGTTCAGCTGGGCCAGCGCGAACGCGTGGGCCGGGCAGGTCGTCGCGCGCAACGGCAAGTTCTACTGGTACGTCCCGGTCACCAACCGGGCGACCGGCCGGATGGCGATCGGCGTCGGCGTGGCCAGCAGCCCGACCGGCCCGTTCACCGACGCGATCGGGCGTCCGCTCGCCGAGAACGGCGAGATCGACCCGACCGTGTTCATCGACGACGACGGCCAGGCCTACCTCTACTGGGGGAACCCCAACCTCTGGTACGTACGCCTGAACGCCGACATGATCAGTTACAGCGGCGCGGTGACCCGGATACCGCTCACCACCGCCGGCTTCGGCACCCGGACCGGCGACGCCAACCGGCCGACGCTGTACGAAGAGGGCCCCTGGGTCTACAAGCGCAACGGGCTCTACTACAACGTCTTCGCCGCCAAGTGCTGCTCGGAGTTCATCGGGTACTCCACGGCGCCCGGACCGACCGGGCCGTGGACCTATCGCGGCACCGTCATGCCGACCCAGGGCAGCAGTTTCACCAATCACGCCGGAGTCGTCGACTTCAACGGCGGGTCGTACTTCTTCTACCACAACGGCGCGCTCCCCGGCGGTGGCGGCTTCACCCGCTCGGTCGCCGTGGAGAAGTTCAGCTACAACGCCGACGGCAGCATCCCGGCGATCTCGATGACCTCGGGCGGGGCGCCGCAGAGCGGGACGCTCAACCCGTACGTCCGCCAGGAGGCCGAGACCATCGCCTGGAGCTCCGGCGTCGAGACCGAACGCGCGAGCGAGGGCGGCCTGAACGTCGGCTACCTCGACAACGGCGACTACATCAAGGTCAAGGGCGTCGCCTTCGGGGCCGGCGCCACATCGTTCTCCGCCCGGGTGGCCTCCGCGACGGCGGGCGGGCGGATCGAAGTACGGCTCGGCGGTCCCACCGGAACCCTCGCCGGCACGTGCACGGTCCCGGCGACCGGCGGCTGGCAGGCCTGGACCACCGTCAGCTGCCCGGTCAGCGGCGCCACCGGCACCCGTGACCTGTACCTGCGGTTCACCGGCGGCAGCGGCTACCTCTTCAACGCCGACTGGTGGAGGTTCGCATGAGGGCCGTTCTGATCGCGATCCTGAGCGTGGCGCTCACCCTCACCGCACCCGCCGTCCCGGCGTCCGCCGCGACGATCGACACCAGCGCGTCCTACGTGCTGGTCAACCGCAACAGCGGCAAGGCGCTCGACGTCTACAACCTGTCCACCGCCGACGGCGCGCGGATCACCCAGTGGACCCGCAACGATCAGGCGCAGCAGCAGTGGCAGTTCGTCGACGCGGGCGGCGGCTACTACCGGCTGAGGTCCCGGCTGTCGGGCAAGGTTCTCGACGTCTCCGGCGCCTCCACCGCCGACGGCGGCGCGATCGTGCAGTGGACCGACAACAACGCCGCGAACCAGCAGTTCAGCGTGCAGGACATCGACGGTTACATCCAGCTGATCAACCGGAACAGCGGCAAGGCCGTCGAGGTGCAGGGCGCGGCCACCACCGACGGCGCCAACATCGTCCAGTACGGCGACTGGAACGGCGCCAACCAGCAGTGGCAGCTCGTCAAGCTCGGCGGCACGCCCTCCACCGGCACCTTCACCAATCCGGTGGTGTGGCAGGACTTCGCCGACGGCGACATCATCCGGGTCGGCGACGCCTACTACTACTCGGCGTCGACCATGCACTACTCGCCCGGTGCGCCGATCCTGCGCTCCTACGACCTGGTCAACTGGGAGTACGCCGGGCACTCCGTGCCCCGGCTGGACTTCGACTCCGGCGCCTACGACCTGACCGGCGGACGGGCGTACGTCAAAGGCATCTGGGCGTCGGCGTTCAACTACCGGCCCAGCAACAGCACGTACTACTGGCTGGGCTGCACCGAGTTCAACCGGACCTACGTCTACACCGCCTCGGCGGTCGACGGCGCCTGGTCGAAGAAGGCCCGGATCAACAACTGCTACTACGACGCCGGACTGCTGTTCGACAACGACACCCCGTACGTGGCGTACGGCAACGGCACGATCAGCGTCGCCCAGCTCTCGTCCGACCTGACCTCGCAGGTGCGGTCACAGACCGTCTACACCACGCCGTCGAGCATCGGCACCCTCGAGGGCGCCCGGATGTACAAGCGCGGCAACTACTACTACATCTGGCTGACCCGCCCGGCGAACGGCCAGTACGTGCTCCGATCGACCAGCCCGTGGGGCCCGTACGAACAGCGGCAGGTTCTTCTCGATCTTCCCGGGCCGATCTCCGGGGGAGGGGTGCCGCACCAGGGCGGGCTCGTGCAGACCCCGAACGGTGACTGGTGGTACATGGCGTTCACCGACGCCTACCCCGGCGGCCGGGTGCCGACGCTCGCCCCGATCACGTGGAGCAACGACTGGCCGGTGCTGACCACTGTCGGCGGCCGCTGGGGCGCCACGTACCCGAAACCGAACATCACCACCTCGAAGACGGTGCGTCCGATGATCGGCCCGGACACCTTCACCGGCAGTGCGCTGGGACCGCGCTGGGAGTGGAACCACAACCCGGACACCGGCAGGTTCAGCGTCGGCAACGGGCTGCGGCTGTCCACCGCGACGGTGACGAACGACCTGTACAACGCCCGGAACACCCTGACCCATCGGATCCAGGGCCCGGCATCCACCGCCACCATCGAGCTGGACTACTCGGGGATGGCGAACGGCGACCGGGCCGGCCTGGCGATGCTGCGCGACTCGTCGGCCTGGATCGGCGTCCGCAAGGACAACGGCGTCACCCGGGTGTCGATGACCAACGGGCTGACCATGAACTCCAGCTGGGCGACCACCGGCACGGGCAGTGAGGCGGCCGGTGCGGCGGTGAGCGGCGGCAAGGTCTGGCTGCGGGTCAGCGCCGACATCCGGCCCGGCTCCGGCCGGACCGCGACGTTCTCCTACAGCACGAACGGCAGCACGTTCACCCCGCTCGGGCCCGCGTTCACCCTCAACAACGCCTGGCAGTTCTTCATGGGTTACCGCTTCGGCATCTTCAACTACGCCACCCAGGCGCTGGGCGGCGCTGTCACGGTCAGCCGATTCGATCTGACCGCCCCCTGATGTACGACACCATCCCCACCCGTTCCACGAGGAGTATCGCGATGACCGTACCCAGAAAGATTGTGAAACCCCGGCGGTGGAAAGGCGCCCTCGCCGCGGCCGTGGTGCTCGTCGCCGCCGCGGCGGTGGCGACGACGGCCTCGTCGGCGTCCGCCGCGACGATCGACACCAACGCGTCCTACGTGCTGGTCAACCGCAACAGCGGCAAGGCGCTCGACGTCTACAACCTGTCCACCGCCGACGGCGCCCGGATCACCCAGTGGACCCGCAACGACCAGGCGCAGCAGCAGTGGCAGTTCGTCAGCTCCGGCGGCGGCTACTACCGGCTGAAGTCCCGGCACTCGGGCAAGGTCCTCGACGTCTACAACCTGTCCACCGCCGACGGCGGCGCGATCGTGCAGTGGACCGACAACAACACCACCAACCAGCAGTTCAGCGTGCAGGACATCGACGGTTACATCCAGCTGATCAACCGCAACAGCGGCAAGGCCGTCGAGGTGCAGGGCGCGGCCACCACCGACGGCGCCAACATCGTCCAGTACGGCGACTGGAACGGCGCCAACCAGCAGTGGCAGCTCGTGCGCGTCGGTGGCGGGACGCCGAGCTCGCCGCCGCCGTCGGGCTCGTGCACGCTGCCGTCGACCTACCGCTGGTCGTCGACCGGCGCGCTGGCCCAGCCGCGGTCCGGCTGGGTGTCGCTCAAGGACTTCACCCACGCGCCGTACAACGGACGCCAGCTGGTCTACGCCACCACGCACGACACCGGCACGTCGTGGGGCTCGATGAACTTCGGTCTGTTCAGCAACTGGTCCGAGATGGGGTCGGCCAGCCAGAACGGGATGAACTTCGCGGCGGTCGCGCCGTCGCTGTTCTACTTCGCGCCGAAGAACATCTGGGTGCTCGCCTACCAGTGGGGCGGGCCGGCGTTCTCCTACCGCACCTCCAGCGACCCGACCAACCCGAACGGCTGGTCAGCGGCGCAGACACTGTTCACCGGCAGCATCACCGGCTCGGGCACCGGGCCGATCGACCACACCCTGATCGCCGACGGCAGCAACATGTACCTCTTCTTCGCCGGTGACAACGGCAAGATCTACCGCGCTTCGATGCCGATCGGGAACTTCCCCGGCAACTTCGGCTCCTCCTACACCACGATCATGAGCGACACCACGAACAACCTGTTCGAGGCGCCGCAGGTCTACAAGGTGCAGGGCCAGAACCAGTACCTGATGATCGTCGAGGCGATCGGCAGCCAGGGCCGCTACTTCCGGTCGTTCACGTCCACCAGCCTGAACGGCTCGTGGACGCCGCAGGCCGCCACCGAGAGCAACCCGTTCGCCGGCAAGGCCAACAGCGGCGCCACCTGGACCAACGACATCAGCCACGGTGAGCTGATCCGGGCCAGCGCCGACCAGACCATGACGATCGACCCCTGCAACCTGCAGCTGCTCTACCAGGGCCGCTCGCCGAACTCCGGCGGCGACTACGGGCTGCTGCCGTACCGCCCGGGGGTGCTCACCCTGCAGCGGTAACCGGCGGCTCGAAGACGGCCAGGGGGTTCTCGTCGTACCCCCTGGCTAGTCTTCTTCGCCGTTCCGCGGTCTCTTCCGGACGAGGGCGCGCCGTCCTGCGCCCTCCGCCCGGCGACGCGGGACGGAAGTCAGAAGCCCGGGAAGACCCGGCGCAGGTCGTCGAGCGTGATGTTGCCGGTCACCTCGACGCCGGCGGGGGTGTGCGCGGGACTCAGCCGGCCGTAGAGCAGCCGCAGCGCCGCCTCCAGCGACCCGGTGAACGTCGCGGTCACCGGCAGGTCCTCGGTCGTCAGCCGAGCGGATTCATCAACCACGATCCGGTACGGGGTACCGGCGATCTCCACCACGGCCGGCTCGGGCGCCTCCTTCGGCTTGCCGATGAACCCGAGCAGAAAGCCGAGGCCGCCGGTGAGATGCTCGGCGAGCACCGCGGCCGAGTCCGGCGCGACCGTCGCCGCCGGGTCGAGGCCGGCACGCACGTCCCAGGTGTGCTGGGCGACCTCACTGAGCCGCAGCGCCGCGAACGCCGCGAACGGCACGGGATCGGGGAGGAACGTCCGTACCCGAAGGTCCTCGTGGTCTTCCTCCGGCACCGCCTCGAGGGCCGCGACCAGCGCCTCGTCCGATGTGATCGCACCGGTGGCCTGGTCCTGCGGGGCGGTGGCGTTCCAGCGGTCCCACACGCCCTGGTTGAAGTCCGGGCCGGGCGCCTGCGCCGCGCCGACCGCCGCGCGGAAGCCGGCGAGCGTGATCTCGGCGCCACTGCCGAGGTGCGAGAGAACGTCCGCGACCGTCCACTCGGAGGCGCCGGACGGGCCGGTCAGCTGGCCGGCGGAGAGTGTCGGAACGAGGCTCGCGAGGCTGTCGTGCTCGCTGCGCAGGGCCGCGATGGTACGGCCGGCAAGGGTGCTCATGCGCCGAAGCCTACCGATCCGGTGGGCTCGTCGGGGGAGCCGTGGCGCGGAATTCGATGGTCGCGGGGCGATGAGTTCCGGGCCGTGCCCGAGTCTGATGGACCGGTGGTGCGCCACCTCATCGGTACGAATCGGACAGGCAGGAGACGTTGTGAGTGGTATCAGGGTGTTGGTGACGGGGGCGAGCATCGCCGGGCCTGCGCTGGCCCACTGGCTGCACCGGAGGGGCGCCGAGGTCACCGTGGTGGAGCGGGCGCCCGCGTTGCGCCCGGGCGGGCAGGCGGTGGACGCGCGCGGGGTGGCCAAGGACGTGATCCGGCGGATGGGGCTGGACGAGGCGGTGCGGGCGGCCCGTACCGACACCGCCGGCGCCTACACGGTGGACGCCGACGGGAAGGTGCTGGAGACCTACCGCGCGGACGACGACAGCGGCGACGGGTACATCGCGGACATCGAGATCTTGCGGGGGGATCTGTCCCAGGTGCTCTACGACGACACCCGCGACCACGTCGAGTACCTCTTCGGTGACCGGATCGCCGAGCTCACTCAGGACGCGGACGGGGTCGACGTCATCTTCGCCGGCGGCGACCGGCGGCGCTTCGACCTGGTGATCGGGGCCGACGGATTGCACTCGGCGCTGCGCGCGATGGTTTTCGGGCCGCACGAGCGGTTCGTCCGCCACCTCGGGATCGTCCTGGCCTTCTACACCGTGCCGAACGAGTTCGGCCTGGAGCGTTGGCTGATCGACTACCAGGACCAGGAGTCCGGGCGTTCCGCGGGCCTGCGGCCCCTCCCGGACGCCACCCGGGCGATGGCCATGCTCTCCTTCCCCTCCCCGGACTTCGGCATCGACCACCGCGACGTCGACGCTCAGAAGCGGCTGCTGCGCGAGCGGATGGCCGGGCTGGGCTGGCAGACCCCGCGCATCCTCGCGCATCTGGACGACACGCCGGACTTCTATCTCGACCAGGTCGCCCAGGTGGTGATGGACCGCTGGTCGAGCGGACGGGTGGGGCTGATCGGGGACGCGGCGTTCAGCTCGTCGCCGATGTCCGGGCAGGGAACCGGGCTGGCGCTGGTCGGCGCCTACCTGCTGGCCGGAGAACTGGCCGCCGCCGGATGGGAACCGGCGGCCGGATTCGCCGGATACGAGCGGCGGATGCGCTCGTTCGTCGAGGCCAACCAGGAGATCGGCCGGTTGCACGTGCGCAGCCGCGACGTCGCCGGGCCGGACTCTGAACCGAGTGCGGAGCCCGACATGGACGCCATCACCGAACTGGTCGAGCGGGCGCTCCACGGGGTCGAGCTGCCCGGCTACCCGGAGGTGCTGGACGCCCGGGCGGCGGTCGGCTGAGGAACATGCCGCCAAGCGCCTCGCCCGGCTACGGGCGAGCGTCGCCCTCCTTGCTCTGGGAGCGCTCCCATGTGACGATGTTCATCGATCTGAAACACCGGTTGCGGAAGAGGGGCGTCGCGTGCGGAGAACAGAGCGAATCCGGCGGATGGCAGGCGCCGCCACGGCAATTCTGATCGGACTCATAGTGGCCGGGTTCGCCGGCACGACCGGGGCGGCGAGCGCTGCCGCCGCCCCGGTGCGGGCCGAAGTAGCCTCCGGCTATGCCCACACCTGCGCCATCCGTACGGACGGCGGGCTCTGGTGCTGGGGCAGCAACAGCAGTGGCCAGCTCGGCGACGGCACGACCACGGCCCGGGCCACGCCGGCGCGGGTGGGTGACGCCACCTGGGTGGCCGTCGACGCCGGCACCGGCTTCACGTGCGGGATCCGTGCGGATGCCAGCCTGTGGTGCTGGGGGAGCAACACCCGGGGTCAGCTCGGCGACGGCACGACCACCCGGCGTACCGCCCCCGTGCAGATGGGCACCGCGACCGGATGGGCCACTGTCAGCACCGGCGACAGCCACACCTGCGCGGTCCGCACCGACGGGACGCTCTGGTGCTGGGGCTTCAACCGCTTCGGGCAGCTCGGTGACGGCGCCGTCGTCTACACCGCCACCGCACCGCAGCAGGTCGGCACGGCCACCAACTGGGCGAACGTGGCTACCGGCTACGCGCACACCTGCGCCACCCGTACCGACGGCGCCCTGTGGTGCTGGGGCGACAGCTCGGCCGGGCAGCTCGGCCTTGGCCTGCTCAGCTACCAGACCACCCCGGCTCAGGTCGGCGCCCTGACCAGCTGGGACACCCTGACGGCCGGTCACTTCTCCACCTGCGCCACCCGCACCGACGGCTCGCTGTGGTGCTGGGGCGAGAACGGCTACGGCCAGCTCGGCGTCACCGGCACCTACCGGACCACACCGGTGCAGGTCGGCACGGACACCGGCTGGGCAGGCGTCCGCGCCGGCCTGGACACCGTGTGCGCGGCGCGCACCGACGGTTCACTGTGGTGCTGGGGCAACAACACCGCCGGTCAGCTCGGCGACGGCAGCACCACCCACCGGTACGCCCCGGTCCGGATCGGCGCCGCCACTAACTGGACCGCCGACGTGGCGGCCGGCTTCCACAATTGCGCCTTCCGGGCCGACGACACCCTGTGGTGCTGGGGCGACAACGCCTCCGGTCAGCTCGGCGACGGCACCACCACCCCGCGCCCGGAGCCGCGACAGGTCACCCTGGCCTGACCGCTTCCGCCGATCCGGCCGGTACTCACGGGGAGCCGGCCGGACCGGCGGGTCAGCGTGCCGACGCCAGCCGCTCGTGAAGCAGGCGCAGGGACCGGTCGCGGAAGCCTGGCAAGTCGTTCTCGACGCCGTGCAGCACGTCATTGGCCGGGTCCGCGAGCGACCAGAACCGTAGCTTGGCGACCAGGCGGTCGGAGAGTGGCCGGCCGCGGTGCTCCTGGACCCGCCGGACGAAGGCGGGCCCCGCCCCGGCGAACAGGTAGCTGAGGTCGTAGTCCGGGTCACCGATCGCCACGTCACCGAAATCGATCAGGCCACTGATGCGGGCATCGGTGACCAGCAGATGGTCGACGGCGACGTCGGCGTGGACGAGCGTCGGGGCGAAATCGAAGTTGGCGTCGTCGGCGAGGTAGTCCTCCCAGACGGACAGCAGGGTGCGTGCCGCCTGCGGCGTCAACAGCGGAACCAGATCGGTGCGGACCTGCTCCAGGTCGTCGGTGAAGTCGCCACGCAGGTTCCACTCCGGCACGCCGCAGTCGCGGGCCTGCGCCACCGGGAACGCGTGGATGGCGTCGATCAGGCCGGCGACCTGGAAGGGCTGAGCCGTTCCGGCACCCTCGGGCGTTTCCAGGGCCGGCGAGAGGGCGTTCTTGGGCGGGCGGCCAGCGCATGCGAACAGGAGTCGCGTGAGCCCATCGCCTTCCGCGACATCGATGTGTCGCCCGTTATGCCCGCTGTTTGCTCGCGGTTGCTGCCGGAACGAGGTTGAGGGCACACGATCCGGTCGCGGAACGCGGACAGGAGCGCACTGAAGCCCGCGCCAGCGTGGATGAGAGCACACCGAAGCCGTCCGTGTGCCTGCGTCTCGGCTATGGCGTAGGCGCGGGACCACGATGGCGTTGTGTGCGACCTCATCCACGTCGAGCCCTCGATCTTTGACGCTTCGCGGGCCCCGAGCGGCGTTGTTGATCAGCCAGCGTCGGGACATCGCGGTGACAGCCCCATGATCACAGCGATTTCCGGCCGCTGGAGGATCAACATCTCGTGAGCCCTCATCTTGCATGCCCGCAGCGTAGTGATCACCATCCTGGACGGTCGCACGATGGCCGCCATGGATGTCAAGCCTCGCTGCTCCTGACGCCGGGAACGCACGCGCGATTCACGAGGCCCCGTGCATTCGCATGTCGCCGGCATCCGGGTGGGCGACGAGGGCCGCGTCTGCGCATACGCTGCCGGGGTGCAGATCGACCTGGTTGCTCTGATCGTTGACGAGTACGACCCTGCCATCGAGTTCTTCACCGGCATACTCGGATTCGACCTCGTCGAGGACGTGCCGTCGCTCACCAACGACGGGCGCCCCAAACGCTGGGTGGTCGTCCGCCCTCCCGGCGCGCAAACCGGCATCCTTCTCGCCCGGGCAGACGGGGACCGCCAGGCTGACGCGGTTGGTGACCAGGCAGCCGGCCGAGTGGGATTCTTCCTTCACGTCGATGACTTCGACGCCGCGTATCAGCGGATGACGGAGGCCGGCGTCACGTTCGTTCGTGAGCCGCGCACCGAACCATACGGCCGGGTCGCGGTCTTCCTCGACATCGCCGGTAACCGGTGGGACCTCCTCGGGCCCCGCGAAGCCGAACGGTATGAAACGTCGCCCAGATGATGGCCGAGCCAGGGCTCCATCGCTCGCTACAACGACTCAGCCATTTACAGCTCAGCGGCCGCAGTCAGGTCTTGCTCGACGAGCTGCACCTGCCGTGCGTCGATCTTCCCGGGAAAGTAGCGGAAGCCCTCCGGCGAGGTCTGAAGCAGGTCCAACTCGACGCCCTCGACAGCCCAGATATCCACCGGGCCTCCGGTGTTGTTGAGCCGGATGAACCAATCGGCCTCCCACCGCTCGGCGCAGAGGAAAACACCCTCGACTTCGGGACGCCTGCTACCCGCGATCCCGGGTGCCGCACCCATGCGGGTCCAGTCCAATCCAAATCTCCTGATGGACTCCCGATTGCGCACGGATGAGACGTGATGAAGGCGCGGCATGGCGAGAATCTACCGCCTACGTGTCAACCGTCAGATCTTACGGCGTCACTTCAGCGGGTCCCAGGAACCGAACCAGCGGCGCAGCGATTTCGCCAGGTGGCGGTGCTCGGATGCCCACACGTCGTCGAAGAGGAACAGCTGCAGGTAACCGAATTCGTCGTCCATGTGGAGCACCGCCTGCGCCAGGTGTTCGGCGACCTCGACCCGGCTGAGTGCGGGCCGGCGTTCGCCGAGCGGACCGGGAATGACCTCCTGGCCCGCGCCCCGGGCCGTCACCGACCGGACGACCCCGTACGCATCCTCGTGATCACCGTCCATGCCGTGCAGGTCGGGCGCCTCATCGTCCCAGGCACCCCATCGGTTCATCCGGTCCAGGGCCGCGGCGAGGTCGTCGTCGGGGCCGATGCAGCCGCGCAGCAGGGTCAGCTCCTCGGGCCAGTTGTCCGCGGCACGGAGCCAGCCGGCCAGTTGCGGGAGCCGGACGCCGGGAACGCGGATCACCGTGCCCGGCGTGTCCCAGTCGGCGGCGAGGATCTGCGATATCGCGATCGTGGTGACCGGTTCGTCGTGGCCGGCGGTGGCGGCGGTGCGCGCGGGCAGCGGCCACTGTCCGTGGATCGGGTAGGCAAGCCGTGCCGGGCGCTCGTCGACGAGTAGATGATCGAGGAAGAAGTAGGCCAGGGGCACCTCGTCGTCGTCGGTCAGGGCCTGGACGCTGTGGTCGTCGACTCTCACCCGCCCTTCCACGTACAGATGCTTCTTCAGGTATTTGCGCAGCTCGGCCACGGTCTTCGGCTTGGGCAGGGAGCGCTTGTCCGCCTCGTCGAAGATGCTGTCCAGGCCGTAGACGTCGACGCCCAGCTCCGCCTGCAGCCAGGCGTGCGGGTCGGGGGTCGCCTCGTCCCAGGCACGGCGGAACCAGTCGAGCACCGACGCGTCGGGGAGCTCGCGGACGTGTTTGCCGAGCATGCCGTGGTACGGCGACCGATAGACGAACCAGACCATGCGGCTCATCCTGCACCCCCGGTACGACAAACTTGTGAGCCGCCGCGTCGCCGTGACGAGGTTCGGCGTCGGGACGTTCGTCGAGCGGGCACCTGGTCGCGGCACTTCCTCCGAGGCACCGCACCGTCAACCGTTGGAGCGGGTCGCGGTGCCGCCGCACTCAGCCGGCGGCGGTCTCGATATTGCTGATCATCCGCCTCATGACTTTGAGCGCGACGACGTATTCCTCGTCCGAAATGCCTTCGTGAATTTCCGCTCGCAAGCCCGTTACCAGCTCCTTGATCCGATCGCGAGCGGCCCGGCCGGCGTCGGTCAGATGGAGCCGTTGTGCCTCGTCCGGCTCGACCCACCCTCGGTGCAGCAACTGATCGACGGCACGAGGGACATCATGCGGCGTCTCTGCGACATCGGTCAGCTTCGCTGTGATGGCCGCCCGAGTGGGGTCGGCGCCGATGCTCACCTGGGTGAGTACCCACCACTGCGGCTGGGTCACGTCGATGCCGGCCATCGCGTCACGGAGTCGATTGACGACGGCCTTGTGCGCCGCGCCGCTCCAATACCCGACTGGCTGCGCGGCAAGAGCGTCGTCTGCGACCGAAGGATCGGCAGTCGCGGGCACGGTACTCGAACTCATTCTCCGGCCTCCACCGTGGATAGATGATCTCAGCGAATCCAACTGCCCACCGCGCGGCGGGGCGAATCATGGATGACGCTTCCCGGCGTCCGGATCGCCCCGGCGCCAGGCGGTCGGCTGCGGAAGGTAAACGGCGAGTTCAGCTTGCCGTTCACCCTCCGCGGCCGCGAGCCGGCATGGCCGAAGCCGTACCCACTACGTCACTGAGGGCCACTACAGCCGGGGGTCGGCGGGAGATGCCTCGGGCTGGTCGAGACGGCTACCACGCGCGTTCTCTGCGGCGGATGAGTGCGCCTTGCAGCACCCGCTGAGTACGCCGCGTGGCGCTCGCCGGGACTCCGTGCTCTCACTGCGGGGCCGTCACCGCAAGATCTGGCCGACCAGCTTCGCGGGTGGCTCGCCGTCAAACCAAGTTGGGCATGGGCCGTCTCAATGCCCTGAGGCTGCCGAGCAGCCGCAGGGAGATGGCCTTGTGCACGTGTGAATGCCTTGTCGGCATTACAGGATGCCCGCGCCTACCGTGGAGAAGGTTGGGCTTTCGATCACCTCGGAGGCGGGCGGCGCCTCGATGTTCACCGGCAGGCCGTAGTCGGAGAACTCGATCACGAATAAGTTGTCGACAGACTGCCCGAACCCACTGCTCACACGCGTGAGCCGCCCCGCGGCGTCCATCTCGGCCGCGAAATGCCCATCCGGGGACTCCTGTCGGATTGTGGTGCCCCGGAACGAGTGTTCACCGGCCCGGGTGACCTTCGTCCCCTGCGTCACCGTGCCGCGCGGCAGCTTCCAGGGAAAACCTGCCTGGAAGGTGGTAGTCGTCTCGATGTTGAACGCCGTCTGCTTGATCCACTTGTTGAGGTCTTCCTGACGGAAGAACAGATCCTCGCGGGTGGGCATCCGCAATACCTTGACCCAAACGTCGTCGCCGACGCGCCGGACCACAAATCCCTCGGCGGTGACCTCGTAGTTGCCGGTGGCCGCGTCCACCACCCCGGTGAGCCTCGTCTCCGACGGCTGGTCGCCGAGGGTGAAGACGATCCGCGCGGACTGCGTGCCCAGCTTCCCGGCGCCCACGGCGAGGGCCGCCTTCGGATCGGCAGGCAGCGACACGCTGACCGTCGCCTCCGGCTGCTCGACATCGCCCGGCGTCTGAGCGCATCCCGCCATGCTCAGAGCCAGAATGACCAGCCCGCCGACAATCAACCGCATAGCCTGTGCGCCCCCGCTTCGATCTTCAGCCGCAGAAGTAAACCACGATCCGACTGTCCGTTGTCGGCGGGGACAGTCAGCTACGGGCCGGGCACCTGGGACGGCACGCCGGAGTCGTTCGGCGCGTTGATGACGATCACCCCACGCGAGCTATCAGCGGCAGATGAGCGAACCCGGCGGGCCACCGCCCTGGCGATGTTCGTTGCCTTGACACCGACGGCAACCTTTAGCGTGCCTACCGTCCTTACCTGCTAGGCGATGGGGATCGGTTTTGAAGTTCGCTATCAGTTACAGCACTGCTTCGTTAGGCGTGGATCCCACGCATATGATCGCCTTTGCGCGTCACGCGGAAGCGTGCGGCTTTGAAGCGCTGTACATGCCCGAGCATGTGGCGCTTCACCGCGGCGCGATGCTCGGCTCGATGGAGTTGCCGTCAGATCTGCCGTTGGTCGACCCGCTCGACGCACTGAGTTTCGTAGCGGCCGCGACCAGCCGCATCCTGCTCGGTACCGGGGTGCTGCTGTTGCCGTACCAGCATCCGGTCGTGCTGGCGAAGCGCCTCGCCACGATCGACGTGCTCTCCCGGGGGCGGATGCGCTTGCTGACGGTCGGATTGGGGAGCCTTCCCGGGGAGGCACGAGCGGTTGGTGTCGACTTTCGCTCCCGGGGTCGGCGTGCCGACGAGGCTATCGACGTGCTGCGGCTGCTGTGGTCCGGTGGTGCGGAAGGCGTCAGCTTCCACGGCGAATTCTTCGACTTCGACGATCTGTGCAGTTTCCCGAAGCCGTACGGTGTGACCACCCTGCCGATTCATGTCGGCGGGTCGAGCCTGGCCGCCGCCCGCCGGGCGGGGCAGCGGGGTGACGGCTACTTTCCGGGCGGGATGCTGAGTCCGCAGGAGCGAGCCGCCCAGCTCGATCTGGCCCGGTCCGAAGCTGCGGCGGCCGGGCGTGACCCAGGCGCGCTGGAATATACAAGGTGGGCATCGATTTCGATGACGCGAGAGCGAGCGGAGGCACTGGCCGTAGAGGGTGTTACCCGGGTGGTCGTCAATGTGGCATCGACAGACCACGCCGAACAGCAGGACGAGATGTCAGCGCTGGCCGAGCGCTTTGAAATGCGGCTGCCCAGTCAGTCTTGATCACGGTCATCGGCGTCCGTGTGAACACACTCTCATCGGCCAGAAAGAGGACGCCGCACGGCCGTCGACTCAAGCGAGCCGTATGGCTCGCGGGCGTGCAGGGTGCCGGCCTGCCGGTTGCCGGTAGTTCGCTTTCACGGAGCCCAGTCCGATCGATTACCTTGGATGCGTGGACGCCAGGACAGCGATCTCCCTCATCTCCATCGCCATCTCCGTCGTCTCGCTGATCGTCTCCGGGACGCTCGCGCTCCGGCAGACGCGGACCACGATGGACGGCTACGCCCTGCCGGTCGTGCTCCAGGTCTTCAGCCGGTTCCGAACCCAGGAGTTCTTCGACGCCCAACAGTTCATCTTCGACAAACTTCCCCGGCAACCGGTCCAGCCGTACACGGACCTGCCGTTGGAGGTCCGGTCCCAATTGCGCATGGTGGGCGGTCTCTACGACGACCTCGGCAAGCTCGTCGCGCACGGCATCGTCAAGGAGGAGCTGATCATCGGCTCGAACGGCTCCCAGGCCCGACGCATCTGGGAGGCGATCGAGCCCTTCGTGCGCGCCGAACGCGACAAGCGCAACAGCAACCTGTGGATCTATCTGGAGGATCTGGCGTACCGCACTACCCGGAAACCGCCGGCCACCATCCACGAGAAGCTCAAACTGCACCCGTACGCTGGACCAGCGCACACGTCCCGTCCAGCGCCGCCCGAGTCCTCCGCGACGCCACGACCTCGCACGGAGCAGCAGCCGAACTAGCGGGCGGGAGGAGGGACGAGGGCGGCCCGCCGGAACCGAAACACTCTGCGTGCCCCACTCAGCGTGCGCGTTCGCGGCGGCAACGCGGCTCAAGCTACGCAGCCCTCGACGGGCACGGTCTCCGCGACACAGGCGCGGTTGACCGCGCCTTTCACCAGGCACACCCCGAGACCGAGCTCGACCTGATGAAACTGTTCGACGTCGAAACGGCCGTCGCCGGCCCCAACCTCGGCGCCGACGCGCTGCTCGACACCGTCGCCGACACCCCGGCCCTGGCCACCTTCATCGGCGCGCACACCCGCCTGGTCTAGCCCGCCGGCCACGGCCTGCGACGCATCCCGGTGACCGGCCCCACCCCGGTCTACCCGCATTCGCTGCTCCGGCACCGCGACAACCGCCACCCCGCCCTGGCTGCCCTGCGCGACCACCTCGCCGCCACGAAGACCGGCGTGTCCCGGACGTAGGCACGGGATAGACGCGGACGAGACGACTACGCCAGACTGCTGCGATGCCCGCCGACTACACCAACAGTGAGCAGTTCCGTGGTGCCCGCATCCACCTGTCCGACCTGGCCGGCCTGGAGATCCGCGACTGCGAGGTCACCGGCCTGAAGATCGTCGACTGTTACGGCAGCGACGTCTACCTCGGCGGTGACTTCACCCGACTCGTCGTCAACGACGTCGACGTGACCGCCTACGTCGAAGCCGAACTCGACCGGCAGCACCCGGCCAGGGTGCTGGCCCGCGACGCCACGACCCCCGACGACTACCGGGCCGCCTGCCAGGCCGTCGAAACACAGTGGGCGGCGACCCTGGAGCGCGCCCGGCAGCTGCCCGAAGCCACCCTGCACGAGCGGGTCAACGGCGAATGGTCATTCGTCGAAACGCACCGGCACCTGCTGTTCGCCGGCGACGCCTGGCTCGGCAACGCCGTCCTCGAAGAGCCGGCGCCGTACCACCCGCTGGGCCTGCCGGCCGGCGGGACGCCGCCCGAGGAGGCGGCGAAACTCGGGCTCACCCTCGACGCCACCCCCACCCTCGACGAGGTGCTCGCGCCGCGGCGCGCCCGGATGGCAACGCTGCGCGCCATCGTCGACGGGCTCACCGAGACCGACCTCGACCGGGTGTGCGCCCGCAAGCCGGGCGACCTGTACCCCGACCGGGAATACGTCGTACGCCGCTGCCTCAGCGTGGTGTTGAAGGAGGAAGCCGAACACCACCGCTACGCGGTCCGCGACCTGGCGGCGCTGCAGGCCGGCACGGGGTAGGCCAGAACCCGAACGAGGTGAACGGCTGCGGATCGACGCGGAAGATGCGGGCGAGCTCGGCCACCACACCGGGCCGGTGCGCCCTGATCTGTCCGGCCCAGGCCAGCACGGCGGCCGACCTGCCACCGGAGATACAACGACCCCCGACACCGCCATCGTCAGATCCGGCCGTCCATCCGTACGCTCGCAGGTCGCCCCGGCGGGGGAGACCGCCAGCCACCACACGCCGACGTTGCGTGGGCACAAGGCGTCCGCCGCGTCGCGGTGCACCAGGTACCGCGTCGGTCCGTCCGTGCCGGCAGCCTCGTCCGACAGACCCGCCCACCGATCCGGCTGCGCGGTCAGCTCACCGACCTGGCCGAGCCGAACCTGCTCGTGGATCTGCGGCCAGGCTCGGCGAGCCGTCGCGGCGTCCACCAGCTCCAGGGCACTGGCGGCCGGTATCCGCCCGCCGCCTTCGCAGCGCCCGGTCCTCACAAACCCGCGCCTGCAGCGCGGGCAGGGCGCGAGAACTCACTCCCGCCCAGGCTTTTTCCAAGACGCTACGGCTGGGCGCCGTCGCCGGCGGCGCGGTTCACCCGGTCGTGACGGCCGCCGTGGGTGGCCGGTCGTCGTCGCGGCGTCACCTGAACACGAACAAGTCCCACGGTATCGGAGGTGCCGTATTCCATGACCAGCGCCGTGATCGTGCCGTTCCTTTCGGTCCGCAAGAGGGTCGCATGCTCGCGATACAGGTCGACCACGACACGGTCTGCTCTCCGGTGACGGACACGGACACTGTCATCCGTAACATCCCACGTGATGTGAAGCTCCTCCGCCACGTCCGTCGAGATTCGGAGTTCCCTGACGTACTCGTCGCCCGAGACCTCCTCTGTCTGGGGCACCACACCGAAGGCGTCCAGCCATGCCGCGTCGTCGGCGACTTCAAGTCCAGGCACCCTCGCACCATAGAGGCACACACCGAGAAGACGCTCCTTTGGCTCCCCGATCAGCCCATCCACAGCGAGACATCGCCCGCTGGCAGGCGGGCGATCGGATTGCGGCCAGATCAGTACGCCGCTTGTCGGCCGTCGAGTTGCGATTCAATTCGATTCGGAAGCCACAGCGCGACTTTCGAAGTCCGCAGCAATGCGGGCACTTTTCGGCCGATGCAGCCCCAGATTTTGTGCAGCCTCTCGCATCAGCGCGAGAGCGCCGGGCCGGTGGGAGGGTGATTCGGTAGGCCAGGTCGCGGACCCAGGTCGGTAGCAAACTACCCTTCCGGCATGAGTACATGCGATTGCGGCGGGCCGCGACAAGACATGGATGTTCGATAGTGACTGGCCCTTGGCTCGATGCCGACCCTGTGCACGACGATCTTCGCGCCGCTAAGACGCTGGTTTATGACCCATCCGGCCTCATCTGCTCTCGCCCTTTGCCCGAGCGGGAGAGTGCTGACTACTGCGCACATTCCTTCCTGGTCAACGGTTTGTCCGTCAGGTTCCGTACGGGCAAGACAACACCGACGAAGGTCGGGCAGTTCGTTACGCTATGGGTGAGGTCGGAAAGTGGCCCGATTCGGCCCCTCGACGCCGCTGATGCTGTCGACCTGGTGGTGATCAGCACCAGGGACACCCGACACCCCGGTCAGTTCGTCTTTCCGCTGGAGGCGCTCTGCGAACGCGGTATCGTCTCGAGCAATCATTCAGGTGGTAAGCGCGGATTCCGCGTATATCCGCCCGGCGTCACCGCGACGAGTCGTCAGGCCATCCACACGCAAGCATGGCAGCTGGGCTACTTTCTGCCCGTGAACGACGGCATGCCGCTCGACATCACCCGGGCCCGAGAGTTGTACGGCGTGGCGAATCGGCTACCGGCAGGTCATTGACGGCATGGCGCAGGCTCACGCGACGACTTTCCGCACATCGGCACGACAGGACGCTGGTAAGCGGCGGCCAACCAGCACGCCGGACGACGAGGGCCAGCCCGAGCGCGGACAGCGGCAGAACAATGAACGCCGTATGGGTTCCAAGATTGCTTATCCTGTTACGAGATTCTTGCAGACCGCGGATGGGTGGCGATCATGACCAGGGCTCATGTGAGGTATTAGTGATTTCTGTTGGCCGGTTTCCGGTGGGGCGGCGACAATGGGTTCATGGCGCAGCTTTCTTTATTTCCCGTGAGGCATCTGCGGGATCCTGCTGCGCGTCGCAATTATTCTCCGGAGGGGGAGCGGTTCCGGCGTGAGCACGAGCGGCATCGCGCGTGGGGCCTTGTGCAGCGGCACGCTCGGCGGCTGCGTCAGTTGCGTGATCAGATGGAGGCTCCGGCTGCCGCGGAGCCGGCACTACAAGCCCCGGCGTTGCCGGCACCACAAGCCCCGGCGTTGCCGGCCACCCCGGCGTCGTGCGAGCCGCCGCCGCACGCAGCTGGTGCTTCGTGCCTTGCTCCGGCTTCGTCCGTGGCTGAGGCATCGTCCGTGGCTGGCACATCGCCGGAGGCTCCCGCATGGCCCGTGGCTCGGGCACCGTCTGTGGCTCGCGCATCGTCGGTAGTTGGGGCTTCGTCCGTGGCTGGCGCTCCCTCCGGAGGTCAGGTGCAGTCTGCGACCGTGTCAGCGACCGCGCGTCAAACATCGACGGCTGATGAGCCGGCTGCCGAGGCGGAGACGCTGACCGCGGATCGGGCAACGGCGCTCAAGCGCTCGCGCCGGGTGCCGGCGCCAATGGTTCAAGATCTCCGACGCAAAATGATCGGCCGGTTTCCCGAACTCATGGAAGGGCTGCTGTTCACGCGCGGTAAGCGCCGGAAAGGGAACGGTCCGAAGAATGGCAGAGGTCCGCCGTGCAGCGGAACCGAAAAATAACACCGGAGCCTGCCGCGATCTCCGGACACCGACTGCGTAAGCCTTCGCGGGAATAACGCATTCACATCGGCAAAGGAGTGCTTCCGCCGGCCGGGGGAAACGATGCGCATGGTGTGCGCGGTGTTGGCAGCGGGCATGCCCGCCCGCCCGGCCGGGCCCGGCCCGTCCCGTCCCGGCCCGGCCCGTCCCGGCCGTCAGCCGTCGTCGCCGGCTGTGGACAAAAGGTCGTGCAGGTGCGCCACGCACTCCGCGACCTCCGGCAGAGCCGCGCTGTGCCCCAGCGAGCGCGGCCTCGCGATCCCCACGTCGAGCACCTTGCGGACCCGGCCCGGCCTCGGGGTGAGCACGACGACCCGGTCGGCGAGGAGGACCGCCTCCTGGATCGAGTGGGTGACGAAGACCGTCGTCGCCGGGCGGGCCAGGTGCAGCGCCTGTAGCTGGGCGGCCATGTCCTCGCGGGTCAGCGCGTCGAGCGCGGAGAACGGCTCGTCCATCAGCAGCACCCGGGGCTGCTGGATCAGGGCTCGGCACAGAGCTACCCGCTGCTGCATCCCGCCGGACAGCTCGTACGGATGGCGGTGTTGGAAGTCGGCGAGGCCGACGGCCTCGAGCAGTTCGCGGGCTCGGGTGGCGCCGTCGGCGCGCGGCAGCCGGGCGATCTCGACGGGGAGCAGGACGTTGCCGAGGGCGGTGCGCCACGGCAACAGTGCCGGCTGTTGCTGCATCAGCGCCACCTCGCGGCTCGGCGCGCGGACCGGGTGGCCGGCGACGGTGATGGTGCCCGCGGTGGGTTCGAGCAGGCCGGCGATCAGGCGGAGCAGGGTGGACTTGCCGCAGCCGGAGCGGCCGATGACGGCGACGAACTCTCCTTCCGCGACGGTCAGGTCGATCTCGTGGAGGGCGATGACGTCGCCGGACCGGGTCGGGAAGGTGCGCGACACCCGGTCCAGCGCGATCATCCGCTGGTCGCCCGCGCCCATGGCACGCGCGATCATCCGGGGTCGCCCGGGCCCATGGCACGCGCGATCATCCGGGGTCGCCCGGGCCCACGGCACGCGCGATCATCCGGGGTCGCCCGGGCCCATGGCACGCGCGATCATCCGCTGATCGCCCGGGCCCACGGCAGGCGCGATCATCCGCTGATCGCCCGCGCCCATGGCACCAGCAGCCGTTCCAGGAGCACCACCAGGTAGAACAGCGTGGTGCTCAGCAGGGCGAGCAGGGCGATGGCGGCGAACGCGAGGGGCGTGTCGAGCGACATCCCGGACAGCACGATCACCGCGCCGAGCCCGCCGGTGGGGTTGTTGATCTCGGCGACCACGGCGCCGATCACGGCCAGGGAGATGGCGACCTTCAGGCCGACGAACATCTGCGGCAGCGCCCACGGCAAGCGGATCTTGACGTACGCCTGCCAGACGCTCGCCGCCAGCGATCGGCTCAGTTCGCTCAGCTCGGCCGGGGTGGACGTCAGCCCCGCCATCGTCGCCACCACGACCGGGAAGAAACAGATCAGCACCACCAGTACGATCTTCGGCTGCGCCCCGAAGCCGAGCCACACCACCAGCAGCGGGGCGACCGCGACCTTCGGCACCGAGTTGAGCGCCACCAGCACCGGCAGGGTGGCACGCTCCAGGGTCCGCCACGCGGTCAGCACGACGGCCAGCAGCAGGCCGGCCGCCACCGCGATGCCGAAACCGGTCACCGTCACGGCCGCCGTGGAGCCGGCCTCGCGCATCAGGTAGGCCGGCTGCCGCCGGAAGGCAGCGACGATGTCCGGCGGGGCGGGCAGGAAGAACGAGCGGATCCCGAGGACCGCGGTGGCCGACCACCAGAGCGCCACCGCTGCCACCGCGCCGAGCAGCGGCAGGGCGGACGAGCGGATCCGGGTCACGGGCGGCGCCCCACCGTGGAGTAGGTGAGGTGACCGCGGATCACCAGGCCCGGGTCACCGGCGAGCCGGCACAGGCGGTCGAGTTCCGGCTCGGTGAATCCGGCCGCGCGCAACCCGTCGCCGACCTGGGCCACGTTCACCGCGATCAGCCGGGCGCCGGCCGTGCCGCCGGCCCAGGACTCCGCGCGGATCTCGGTGTGCACGGCGGTGAGCCCGGCGGCGAGCATCGCGGCGTGCACCCGGCCGGCCCAGGCCGGGTCGGCGCCGTTGGCCGGCAGCAGCCGATCGACCACGATCCGGTGGTAGCGCTCGACCAGCTCGGCGGCGGCCGCGTCGGGGGCATGCAGAACCACATGGGGGTACGCCGACAACCACTCCTCGATCAGCAGGATGCCACCCGGGGCGAGGGCGTCCGCGAGCCGTACCAGAATGTGTTCCCGGTCCGGAAGGTGGGCCAGCACGAGGCGTGCGTGGATCAGGTCCCACGGCGGGTCCGGGATCGGCTCGCCGGTCAGGTCGTGACGGCTCACCTCGTACCCTTGATCGTCGGGTAGGTGCCGGGGGTTGAGATCGGTGGCCAGCACCCGCCCGGTCGGCCCGGTCAGGGCCGCGAGCCGGCTCGCCACGCTGCCGCCGCCCGCGCCGGCTTCCAGGCAGCGGCGTCCGCGCAGGTCACCGGCCGCGCCGAGCCGGTCGAACGTGACCGGGTCGAGGATCTCGGCGAGCAGGTCGTGGCGCAGCGCGGCGGCCGGGTCGTCGTTGTCGAACGAGTACGCCGCCCTCATGCCGCCGGCACCAGGGAGAAGTCGACCACCGACTCCGGGGTCAGGCCCGGCGGGATCAGGTTGCCGCTCTCCAGGGTGGCGATGGCTGCGGCGACCCGGTTCTTGTCGATCTCGCCGGACGGCTTCACCGCGGGCGCCATCAGGGTGATCTCTCCGACCGCGGCCGTCACATCGGCGGCCGGCTGCGCCTTCTTCAGGATCTGCGCGGCCTCGTCGGGATGCTCCATGGTGTATCGCAGGCCGCGCAGCGCCGCGTCCCGGAACCGGCGCACCAGGTCCGGATCCTTCTCGATGACAGCGGTCGTGGTCACCAGGCCGTTGCCGTACAGCCCCGCCAGGAACGCGCTGTACGGCAGGACGACGGTCTTCTTGCCGCCGGCCGCCTTCTCGATGCCGCGCGCGCCGATCAGGAAGGTGCTGAGCGCGTCGACCCGGCCGCTGGCGAGCAGCGCCGGGAGCTGGGCGGGCGCGGCGTTGACCCATTTCACCCTGCTCGCGTCGATGCCGGCCAGTTTCGCGTACGCGGGGAAGAGCAGTTGATTGACCGAGCCGGTCGCCGCGCCCAGGGTGCGTCCCTCGAGATCGCGCGGTTCGGTGATGCCGGCGCCCTCCAGCGCGATGATCGAGACGAGAGTCTGCTGGTGCACGGCGGCGAAGGTGCGGATGTCGGGTGCCTGGCCGGTGCCGGCCAGGATCCAGGTGCCGGTCATGTCCAGGTTCGCGAACTGGGCCTGCCCGGCGCTGAGCACCTTGACGTTCTCGCCGGTGGCGGCGCCGAGCCGGATGGTGACGTCGAGTCCGGCGTCGCGGAAGTAGCCCTTCTCCTGGGCGACCCAGGCGAAGGCGTCGCGGCCGACCGCGCCGAAGGCGGTCAGGTAGGTGATCTCGTCGGCGTCCGTAGCCGGGGAGTCCTCGGTATCGGTGCAGCCCGCGGTGAGCAGGACGACGACGATCAGGACAAGAGTGAAGATCCGCTTCATTGCCATGATCCCCCGCATCGGTGGCAAATGCCTCCAAACGATACGCTTCAATGTGCATGATCGGTGCGGATCGGACGCGGGCGTGTGCGTGGTGCCGATTCGGCCAAAGGCACGCTCGGTCGCGGCCCGGGCACCCGTCCGGCCCACGGTGACGGTCAGCTGTCGCGCTGCTCCTGGAGCCAGGCCGTCGCGTCGTCGTACGCCCGCCGCACCGACGCGCCGACCCGCTCGTCGCCGCTGTAGACCTCGACCAGCTCGGTCAGGCCGGCGACGCGCAGCTGCCGGCGGACCCGGTCGCCCGCGGACACCAGCACCAGCCTGCTGTCGCGGGCCCGCAGCGCCTCGGCGTAGCGGCGCAGCACACCCAGGAACGTGGTGTCCAGCTGCTCGCGCCCCCGCAGCCGGATGATCACCACGCAGTTGCGGGAGGTGTCCGACGGCGTCGGCAACTGGTCCTCCAGCACCCGGGCGGCGGCGAACATCAGACTGCCGTACGGCTGCAGGACCACCACCTCGTCGCTGGGCAACTCGGCCGGCGGGTCGGACTCGACCACCTGCCCATCGGGGTCCAGCCGCCACCTCCGGATGGTCACCTGATGCGACTGGCGGATCACGTGCAGGACCACCGACAGCCCGACGCCGGCCAGCACCGCGTACTGCAGCGGGATCAGCATGGTGAGGACGAACGTGCTGACCAGCACCGTCTTCTGCACGCCGCCGGTACGCCACACTGCCCACAGCGCGGCCGGTTTGATCGTGCGCACCCCGATCAGCATCAGCAGCGCCGCCAGCGCCGGCATGACGATCTGCCCGACCATGCCCGCGAAGGCCACCACGACGACGGCCATCACCGCGGCGGCGATGAACAGCGACAGCCGGGAGCGGGCGCCGGCGGCCCGGTTCAGGCTCGTCCCGGAGACCGAGCCGCCCACCGGCATGCCCTGGAACACCCCGGAGGTCACGTTCGCGGCGCCCTGGCCGACGAAGTCGCGCGAGGCGTCCGGGTACCGGCCGTCCGGGTTCGGGAAACCGGCCGAGATCGCCGCGCCCTGCAACAGCCCCACGAACGCGAGCGCCAGCGCCGGCACCAGCAGCCCCGGAACGGCCCGCAGGTCGGGCGCCACCGGCATCGGCAGCGCGTTCGGGACGGCGCTGAGGTCCTCGACGACGCGGACTCCGGTCCAGCCGAGCAGCCGCACCGCGACCGAGGTCACGGCGACCGCGACGACCAGGCCGAACGCACCGATCCGGGTGCGCTCGAAGAGCAGGATCAGCGCGAGCGTGACAGCGCCGACCGTGACCGACTGCGCGTCCAGCAGGCCCGGGTGCAGCACTGTGTCCAGGGCTCGCAGCACCCGGTTGGCGCCGTCGGCCTCGTACCCGGTGAAGTTGGCGAACTGGCCCAGAACGATGTTGACGCCGACCGCGCTGAGGAAGGCCACCATCACCGTGTTCGGCACGAAACGCAGCACGAACCCGAGCCGCAGCAGACCCGCGACCACCATGATCAGTCCGGTCAGCATCGCGAGCGTGAACAGCGCCCGGGCCGGGTCGGTGGCGCCGTGGACCGCTGGCACGTCGGCCACGATGATGCCCATCGCGCCGGTGCCCTGCACGGCCATGAACGCCGAACTGGTGAACACCGCGCCGCCGAGGGTGCCGAACATGTAGGCGTAGAGGCCGGCCAGGGGATTGACCCCGGCGAGCAGGCCGGCGGCGAGACCGTCGGGCACGCTCTCCACGCCGAGCACCACGCCGGCGACGGCGTCCTTGGCAACGGCGCGGCGGCGTACCCGGAAGGTCTTCTTCACGCCCCGATCCTCGGGCCACGATCCGCGCGGCACGCCATCCACGGCGAATGAACCGGGCGGGCGTCGGTCCACCGTGCGACAGTGAACGCCCGGGGACGAAAGGGGACGGCGATGGCGTACGACCGTGAGCTGGCCGATCGGATCCGCGCAGTCCTCTCGGGACTCCCGGTGCGGGAGGTCAGCATGTTCGGCGGCCTCACCTTCATGATCAACGACAGGATCACCGCCACCGCCAACAGCGCGGGCGACCTGATGGTCCGCTGTGACCCGGTCCGGGTCGAGGACCTGCTGGACCGCGACGGCGCGCAGTGGCCCTCGATGCGCGGCCGGAGGATGAGCAAGGGCTGGATCGTCGTCGAGTCCGCCCGGGTCGAGTCCGGCGAGGACCTGCGGTCGTGGATCGAGGAGGCCCTGGACTACAACGCGAAGGCGTCCGGCGGCGGGCCGCGGCCCGCCGCCTGACCGGGCGCCGGGCCGCCTCGCGTGCGAGAAGAGCGCGATCCCGGGGGTACGGGGGGTCAGCCCTTGATCTGTTTGCGGCCGGAGTTGCCGCCGCCGATGGCGATCCTGCGTGGCTTGGCGCGTTCGGAGATCGGGATGCGCAGCGTCAGCACGCCGTTGTCGTAGACGGCCTCGAGCTTGTCGGTGTCGAGGGTGTCGGCCAGGAACAGCTGCCGGTTGAACACGCCCATCGGCCGTTCGCTGATCACGGCCTCGACGCCGTCCCGGGTGTGGCGCTGCCGCTGCGCCTGGACCTGCAGGACGTTGCGCTCGACTGTCACGTCGATCGAGCCGGGCTCGACGCCGGGCAGGTCGAAGTACACGTAGAAGGTGTCGCCGTCGCGTTCGGCGTCGACGTGCATCACCGCGGGCCGGCTGCTGGTGCCGGTGAACTGCTCGAACATCCGGTCGAGCTCACGGAACGGGTCGGTACGCAGAAGCATGGTCTTCTCCTCCTTCGGTGCTCCTCCACCGAGGTCTCGTCCTCTCCTCCCGTATTAGCACTCGACCGTGGCGAGTGCAAGCGGTAGCCGTGCAGGGCTGCGGGAACGCGCCGGTGCCGTGACGATGCCGAGCGGCACCCGGCAGTACCGATCCCGCAACCGAATCGGCTGTGCCGCACTGCTAAACGGCGGCGACGGGGTGTCGATCAGAGCTGCCGGACGGGATCGAATCGCGGCATAGGAGAAGGAAAAAGCCATGGGTGACCGGCACAAGGTTGTCGTCGTAGGGGCCGGTTTCGGCGGGCTCTCCGCCGCGAAGGCGCTGCACCGTGCGGACGTGGACGTCACGCTGATCAACGGCACCACGCATCACCTGTTCCAGCCGCTGCTCTACCAGGTGGCGACCGGGATCCTCTCCGAGGGCGAGATCGCGGTGCCGGTACGCGAGATCCTGAAGAAGCAGGACAACGCCGAGGTGCTGATCGGTCACGTGGCCGACGTCGACGTCGACAACCGTACGGTGACCGCCACCGCGCCGACCGGGACCGAGTACCAGGTCGGCTACGACACCCTGATCGTCGCGGCCGGCGCCTCGCAGAGCTACTTCGGCAACGACCACTTCGCCCAGTACGCGCCCGGCATGAAGACCGTCGACGACGCTCTCGAGCTGCGCGGGCGCATCTTCGGGGCGTTCGAGATGGCCGAGCTGGAGGCCGACCCGGAGGCCGTGCAGCGCTGGCTCACCTTCGTCGTGGTCGGCGGCGGGCCGACCGGCGTGGAGATGGCGGGCCAGATCGCCGAGCTGGCGCACCGGACGCTGCCCGGGCAGTTCCGGCGGATCGATCCCCGGCAGGCCCGGGTCATCCTGGTCGACGCCGTCGACGCGGTGCTGCCCACGTTCGGCGGGAAGCTGTCCGCGAAGGCCAAGCACCAGCTCGAGAAGATCGGCGTCGAGGTGCAGCTCGGCACGAAGGTGGTCGGGGTCGACGGGACCGGCATCACCGTGGAGACCGCGCAGGGCCGGCAGCGGATCGAGTCGGTCACCAAGATCTGGGCCGCCGGTGTGGCCGCTCCCGCGATCTCCCGCCGGGTGGCCGAGGCGGCCGGCGCCGAGGTGGACCGCGCCGGACGCGTCATGGTCAACCCGGACTGCACCGTGCCCGGCCACCCGGAGATCTTCGTCGTCGGCGACATGATGGCGCTGGACCGGCTGCCCGGCGTGGCGCAGGTGGCGATCCAGACCGGCACCTACGCGGGCCGGACGGTCGCGGCGCGGGTCGCCGGCAAGCCGGCGCCGGCGCCCTTCGCGTACCGCGACAAGGGCAGCATGGCCACGATCTCACGGTTCTCCGCGATCGCCTCGACCGGCGGCATGCGGTTCAGCGGGTTCACCGCCTGGATGATGTGGCTCGTCGTGCACCTGATGTACCTGGTCGGTTTCAAGAACCGGGTCTCCGCCGTGGGCCACTGGTTCGTGTCGTTCGTGGGCCGGGGCCGCTCGGAGCGGGTGACCACCGCCCAGCAGGTGCTGGCCCGGGAGGCGATCCAGCAGGTCACCGCGGCGGGCGAGCTGGTCAAGGCTGGTCGACCCGAGTAAAGGTGCCCTGGAGCAGGAAGTCCACGAGCTGCCGGGCGTGCGCGGCCGGGTCTTCCTGCTTCTCCGCGGGCGTGCTCAGCGCGTGCATCATCGCCCCGCCCGCCAGCGTGTCGAGCAGCATGGTGATCGACACGCTGGCGGGCAGCTCGCCGCGGTCGATGCCACGCCGCACGATCGCGCGGGCGGCGAGGAACTGGGCCTCGCGCATCGCCACGTAGTTCTCGGCGACGCCGGGGATCGTGCCCGCCTCCAGGGTGAGCCGGAGCGCGGCGCGGCTGGACGGCCCGCCGTACAGGCCGAGGATCTGGGCCGCCAGCTCGACCAGGTCGCCGCGCAGGGTGCCGGTGTCGACGTCGGCGACCCGGACCAGGCCGGTGTTCAGGGCGTGGGTGAGCAGCGCTTCCTTGCTGGTCCAGCGCAGGTAGAGGGTGGCTTTGCCGATGCCGGCGCGGCGGGCGACGACCTCCATCGCGAAGCCGGCCCAGCCGGTGTCGCCGAAGACGTCGAGCGCGGCCCGGGCGATGCGCCGGTCCACGTCCGGGTCGCGGGGCCGGCCCGGGCCGGGTGCTGCGCTCATTCCGATCATCCTACGGTTCGACGCTATTGCTGAACGGTTACCGTCAGGATACAGTCGCGAAAATTGAACGGGAGTCGTTCAGGATCCCTGGAGCGCGACATGCCGCTGAACTACGACGATCTCGACCCGCGCACACCGATCGTGGTGGGCGCCGGTCAGGCCTCCGAGCTGCTCGACAGCCCGGGCTATCGGCGCCGCTCGCCGGTCGAGCTGGCCGCCGACGCCGCCCGTGAGGCGATCGCCGACACCGGCGCCGGGCTCATCGCGGTCGCCACCAGCATCGACACGGTGGCGGCCACCCGCCAGTTCGAGAACTCGTTCCCCGGCGTCCGGGCGCCCCTCGGCCGCTCCGACAACTTCCCCCGCTCGGTCGCGGAGCGCGTCGGGGCCGAGCCGCGGCGGGCCGTCCTCGAGGTCGGCGGCGGTCAGAGCCCGCAGCGCCTGGTCAACGAGTTCGCCGCGGCTATCGCCGCCGGCTCCGCCGAGGTGGTCCTTCTGGCCGGTTCGGAGGCCATCTCGACAATTGACAGGTACGCGCGAAGCGATGCCGAGCCGGATTTCCGGGAGCGGGTCGAGGGTTCCCTGGAAGATCGCGGGTTCGGGCTCGACGGCGTGCTCTCGGAGGACCACGCGGCGCACGGCCTGACCGACGCGCCCAGCTACTACGCGCTGTTCGACAACGCCCGCCGCGCCCGCCTCAAGGTGTCCCGTGCCGAGTACGCGCAGGCCATCGGCGAGTTGTTCGCCCCGTTCACCACTGTGGCCGCCGCGAACCCGCACGCGGCCGCCCCGATCGAGCGGACCGCCGCGGAACTCGTCACGCCGAGCAGCGCGAACCGGCCGATCGCCGATCCGTACACCCGGTACGTCGTCGCACGGGAGAAGGTGAATCAGGGCGCGGCGATCGTACTCATGTCCATTGCCGCGGCGAAGCGCCTCGGCGTGCCCACCGACAGGTGGGTCTTCCTGCCCGGACACGCGGATCTGCGGGAGCGGGACCTGATGGACCGCGCCGACCTGTCGTCGTCGCCGGCGTCGGTGCTGGCCGCCGCGCATGCGCTCGAGGTGGCCGGCGTCGGGTTCGGCGATCTCACGCACATCGACCTCTACAGCTGCTTCGCGGCGCCCGTGTTCAACATCGCCGACGCGTTCGGGCTGGCGGCCGGCGACCCGCGCGGGCTGACCGTCACCGGCGGGCTGCCGTTCTTCGGCGGGGCCGGCAACAACTACGCGATGCACGCGATCGCCGGGGTCGTCGAGCGGGTGCGCCGCGAGCCGGGCAGCTACGGGTTCGTCGGGGCCAACGGCGGCATGATGAGCAAGTACTCGGCCGGCGTGTACACCACCACGCCGTCGCCGTGGCGGCCTGACGACAGCGCCGCGCTGCAGGCCGAGGTCGATGCCTGGGCGGCGCCGGAGCAGGCGCTGCGGGCCGACGGGTGGGCGACCATCGAGACGTACACGGTGAAGCACGCGCGTGACGGCAAGCGCACCGGCGTGGTGATCGGCCGCCTGGAGGCCGATGGGCGGCGGTTCCTCGCGCTCGCCGAGGACGAGATGTTCCTCGACGACGTGCTGTGCAGCGCCGAGCCGATCGGGCAGATCGTCTACGTGCGCTCGTTCGGCTTCGGCAATCGGGTCACCCTGTCCGATCTGCGGATGGACGACGTTTATTGCTGAACGGTTACCGTCGGGATACCATGCGATTAAGGGAACGGTAAGCGTTCTGTTATCCCTGCGGGGAGGTCCCGACACCTACGGCTCCGCGGTCGCCTCCGAGGTCGAGGCGCAGAACGAGGTGGAGAGCCAGTTCCGCGACACGCTGGTGCGGGAGCGCCCGCGCCTCGGCATCGGCTTCGAGCTGGTCGTGCGGCACGGCGACCCGTTCGCCGAGCTCTGCCGGGTCGCCTGCGAGAGGTCCGCCGACGCGGTGATCGTGGGCCGCTCCGAGCGCACCCTGCACCGCTTCGCCGGCTCGGTGGCGCAGCGCCTCACCCGCTGCGGCCGCTGGCCGGTCACCGTGGTCCCGTGAGCGGCCTTCGCTGAGTCTGCTCAGCACCCGCACGCCGCCGCCGATCGTACGGATATGCACAGTCGGGCCGGGGAGCCGTCGCGCTGGATGGGCGTGGGGCACAGCGCGAGCGCTGACGCGGCGACCGCCGGCCGGACCGCCGCGGCGCAGGCCGTCGCCGGGCGGGACCCGGGACTGCTGATCGTCTTCTCGTCGACCGGCTACGACTTCGAGCACCTGCTCGACGGCGTCCGGGGTGAGGCCGGCGCGGACACCGCCATCATCGGCTGCACCACCACCGGCGGGATCGCCACCGGGCCCGGCGGCACCGACGCCGGCGTGGTCGTGACGGCCCTGGGCGGAACCGGGCTGGAAGTACGCACCGCCGTCGGCCGCGACGTCTCGGCGCGACCGCAGGAGGCCGGCGCCGACGCGGCGGCCGGAGTGGCCGGGCTGACCCGGGAGCACCGGGCCGGCCTGCTGCTCTGCGACGGGCTCGCCGGGGTGCAGCACGAGGTGGTGCGCGGCGCGTACTCGGTGGTGAGCGCGGTGGTGCCGCTGGTCGGCGGGTGCGCCGGCGACGACATGACGTTCCGCCGCACCCACCAGTTCATCGGCGACCGGCACGGCGTGGAGGTGCTGACCGACGCGGTCGTCGGCCTCGGCCTCGGCTCCGACGCGCGGATCGGCGTCGGCATCGCGCACGGCTGGCAGAAACAGGGCGAGCCGATGATCGTGACGCGCAGCGACAGGGGCCGCCTGTACGAGCTCGACGGCGCTCCCGCTCTCGACGTCTACCTCGAACGCCTCCGGGCCGACCGATCGCTGGCCGCCGACGGAGAGGCGTTCCAGAACGCCTCGTTCGCCAAACCGCTCGGGCTGTCCCGGCGTACCGGGGAGGACATCCGCACCGCCCACGCCGCCGATCTGGAGGACGGCTCGCTGGTGTTCATCGCCGACGTGCCGCAGGGCGCGCTGGTCTGGGAGATGACCACCGACGAGGACGCGCTGATCACCGCCGGCGCGGAGTCGTGCCGCCAGGCGATCGACGCGCTCGGCGGCGCCGGAGCGGCAGGCCTCCTCGTCTTCGACTGCGGCGTCCGCAAGGCCCGGCTCGGCCCCGCGGGCGTGGCGCAGGAGATCGCCGAGATGGAGCAGGCGATCGCCGGGGCGCCGATGGCCGGTTTCTACACGTACGGCGAGGTCGCGCGCACCCGGGGCGCCCGCGGCATGCACTACCTGACCGTCGTGACGCTCGCGGTCGCCTGAGGGCGGCCGCCTGTGCCCCTGCACTGGTCGACCCACCAGCTCACCGAGTTCTTCGCGGCGGTCAGCGCCTCCGCCGACGCCGACGCCGCGGTCCGGGTCGCGGTCCCGCGGGCGCTGGAAGCCCTCGACGCCGACGCCGGCGCTGTCGTCCTGGAGGGGGAAACCGGCGTCCGGGGACTCACCGGCCTGCCGGGACAGCTCCGGGCCGAGCAGCTGAGCGCGGCCGTCGCGGGCGCGCCGACCATCGACCTGCCGCTGCTGGGCGAGGTGAACAGCGCGTACGCGGCGCTCGGCAGCGGGATCGGCGGCGGCCTCGTGGTCGCGCGCCTGGACGACGAGTTCAGCGCCGAGGAACGCCAGATGCTGCACGGCATGGCGCAGGTGCTCGGGCTGGCGCTGCGCAACCTGCGGACGCTGGCCACCGAACGGGCGCTGCGGGAGGAGGGTGCCCGGCGCCAGGCCCTGCTGGAGACCCTGCTCGCCGTCCAGCGTTCGATCTCCCGGCGTGAGCCGCTGCAGTCGGTCCTCGACGCGATCACGGACGGGGCGTCGGGGCTGCTCGGGCAGGTCCCGGTCGCGCTGGTGCTGTGCGACCCGGCCGAGGCGGGCAGCCTCATCGTGGCGTCCCGGGCGCACTGGCCCGAGCCGGCTGCCACCGCGAGCGTGGTGCTCGGTCCCGCGGCCGACGCGATCGCGGCGGCGCAGACGGTACGGCGTCGTAGCCCGTCCGGCGACCGGATGACCGCCACCCCCGTCCACGCCGGCGGACTCGTCGCCGGGAGCCTGGTCGCCGCCGGGCTCGGCGACGCGGACAGCTCGCACGTGATGACGGCGTTCAGCCAGCAGATCAGCATCGCCCTGACCGACGCCCGCGCCGTCGAGGCGATGCGCGAGGCGTACCGCGACCCGCTCACCGGGCTGCCCAACCGCAAGCTGTTCGCGGAACGATTGGACCAGTCCCTGACGGGCGAGCGGTGCCACACCGCCGTGATCCTCTTCATCGACCTGGACCGGTTCAAGGCGGTGAACGACACCCTGGGCCAC
Organism: Actinoplanes sp. NPDC023936; assembly: GCF_040639325.1. Taxonomy (NCBI): domain Bacteria; kingdom Bacillati; phylum Actinomycetota; class Actinomycetes; order Micromonosporales; family Micromonosporaceae; genus Actinoplanes; species Actinoplanes sp. NPDC023936. The sequence continues at coordinate 97,939 of NZ_JBEZZR010000030.1, forward strand.
AACGCGGGCGACGACCTGCTGGCCGCGGTGAGCGAACGCATCCGCGGACAGTTGCGGCCGCCGGATGTGGCGGCCCGCCTCGGCGGTGACGAGTTCGCCGTACTCATGGTGGACGTGTCGATCGAGGACGCCCGCGCGGTCGCCGAGCGCATCGTGGCGCGGGCCGCGGAGCCGTTCTCCATCGCGGGCCGGGTGGTGCACATCGGCGCCAGCGTCGGCATCGCGGCCGGCGCCGCGGGCACTGTCGCCGCGACCGAGATCCTGGGCAACGCCGACATCGCCATGTACCGCGCCAAGCGGACCGGATCCGGCCGGGTCGTCGTCTACACGGCCGACATGCACGCGGGGGAGACGACCCGGCTGCGGCTGCGGGCCGACCTGGAGAGCGCGCTGCCGGCCGGCGAGCTCCAGCTCACCGTGCAGCCACTGGCCCGGCTGAGCGGGGGAGCGCTGGAGGGCGTCGAGGTGGCGGCCCGCTGGCGGCATCCGAGCGGCGTCGTCACCCACGCGGAACTCGCCGAGCTCGCCGCCGAGGCCGGGCTGATCGGCGAGGTCGGCAGGTGGGTGCTGCGCGAGACCCTGGCCTGCCTGCACGACTGGCGCCGCCTGCGGCCCGGTCTCACGGCCGGCGTGAGCGTCTGCGCACAGCAGATCGCCGACGAGCGATTCGTGTCCGACGTGGCAGCCGCCCTGGAGAATCGGAACCTCCCCGGCAGCGCCCTCGTGTTGCAGGCGACCGAGGCCGCCCTCACGGCCGACCCGGTCCGGGCAGCGAGCACCCTGCGGCTGCTGCGCAATTCCGGGGTACGCCTCGCGGTCGCCGGCTTCGGCACCGGACCCTCGTCGCTGTCCCTGCTGCGGCAGTTCCCGGTCGACCAGGTGCGGATCGATCGCAGCTTCGTCAGCGGCATGACCCGCTCCGGCGCGGACCTCGCCGTCGTGCGTGCGATCGTCGGCGCCGGGCGGGCGCTGGACCTGGAGATCGTGGCCGACGGGGTGCAGGACGCGGAGCAGGCGGAGGCCCTGGTCCGGATGGGGTGCCATCTCGGTCAGGGCAACCATCTGTACGGTCCGATGGAGCCGCGTCTGTTCACCGGCCTGCTGCGGCAGGGGCGAGCCCTCCCGCGGCTGACCGATCCGCTCACCGCGTGACCGTCATGCCGGGGCAACCGCCGGGCCGTAGCTCACGCGAGTGGCCATGCGCGGATAGCCGTCGCTGGCTACGGCTGGCGTCCTCGCAATGCCACTCAGCTTAAGTTGTTCATGGCTGCGAGCTGCGCATACGCCGGTCGCCCGCAGTTTTGCCCGCTGGGTGCACGGATCGCCGAACCTGTCTCCGCGCGGCTCATCGAGCCCACCCCGGGTCACGGTGGGTGACTGTCCGCGGGGAGCGCTACGGGGTGTGCGGCATTCTGCGGGGCCTCCCGCGTCCGCGGCTTTCCGGAAAGCGCCGGCTTTACCCCGGATGCCGGCACACCCTGTGACGATCCGGGGTAGCCGGGCGGGTGCGAGGGGCGGCCGCATCACCCCGGATTAGCCGTTCACCAGCACCGACTCCAAGATTGACTTGGGCTGAGTGGCGCTGGACGGCGTCCGGCCGTAGCTCGGGCTTGTGATCATGCGCGGATAACCGTCACTGGCTACTGCTGGCGTCGTCGGGCCGTAGCTGGGGCTTGTGATCATGCGTGGATGACCGTCACTGGCTACGGCTGGCGGTGCTCGGCCGTAGCTCGTGCAGGTGATCAGGCGTTGTTTCCTGCTTGAGCTACGTCTCGGCCGTGGCTGTGACGGATCTTGGGCACGGTCGGGTTGCTGGGCATCGGTTGGGCAGGCGGAAAGCGGGCCTCGGACTCGGCGGGGCTCCTGCGCCCGCGGCGACTCCTGCGCCCGCGTGCGCGGCGACTCCTGCGCCCGCGTGCGCGGCGACTCCTGCGCTCGCGTGCGCGGCGGCTCCTGCGCCCGCGTGCGCTGCGTTGATCAGGGCCTTGCCGCGAGCGGTGGGGTGATCACCGAGAGTTCCAGGACGGCCGGGATGGGGGCCACGCCGGGACCGCCGGCCCGCACCCAGGTCATCAGGTCGCCGAGCACCGCGTCGTCGTGGACCAGGCCGAACCACACCGGTTTCGCGCCCGCGCGCCGCGCCGCCGGGTCCGGCTGGACGACGACCACGTTGGACTGCGCGCACACGTCCAGGCACTGGCTCACCCGTACCCGATGGTCGGGCTCGAGGCCGGCGCGCAGCGCGCCGAGCTGGGCGTCGTGATCTGTCGACGGGTGTTTGCGCAGGCTGCCGCAGCAGCAGTCCCGGCACACCGTCACCGTGTTTCCCAACCCGTGCCCCTTTCGTCCCCCGGGCATTATGAACCGGCGGCGGCGGGCGGCTCCACGGGCGTCGGCTGCTACGTGCCCGCCCACATGCGTCCACATGGCCCGGGCGGCCGGTACGCGGCGATCCACGCCTCCACTTCCTCAGCCAGCCACACCCGGCCCTGATTGAGCTCGGCGACCGGAGCCGGGAAGGTGGCCCGGCCGATGAGTCGATGGACACGTTGCCGGCTGATTTCGCCGAGCCGGACGGCGATTTCCCGGGTGCCCATCAGGGCGATGTGGTCGCTGGTCATCGAGCCCGCCGGGCGACATGGTCTATCAGGACAGTGAGCGGGCCGCCGAGAGAATTGTTGGGCATCGCATATCCTTCGTATCTGTGGATATTCCGGCTGGTGTTCCGGATTTCGGTTGCAGTATCTGCCGAATCAGATCTTCGGTCGAAAGGATGCGGGTAGCCATGCCGAATCATGCATCATCGCCATGTCGGCCGTGCTGGTCTCGCGGGGTCCCGGGCCATCGCGCGATTCACGATCATCCGCCTCGCATGATCGATATGCGTCATCTGCGGCGTGCTCTAAACTGCTGACGGATTCGCTGGTGGGTGCATGGCCGTTACGCCTGGCTTGACGGCTGGCCGACCTGACAGAAGGGGAACCTTCCTATGTCTACGGACCGGCGGCGATGCAGGCGATGCCACGCCTTCGTCGCGCATGATCACGAAGGCTCTTATTGTCAGCCGTGCAGCGCCAAGGTGGTGAACCTGCGTTCCAGTCCACCAAGGGTTCCTCCTTCGTTCTGGAACCATCCACAGATCCGAAAGGCGGCAGCCGAGCGCCACATGGGTCGTCTGATCGCCGCGTACCGGACGCATCCCGAACATGACCACCCGATCTCTCAAGCGGTAGTCGGGCAGTGGGCCTTCAAATCCCAGAGTCAGGTCTGCAGGATCGAGAAGGGACGCGGGGAGACGGATATCCGGGCCCTGCAGTCCTGGGCCGGCCTGCTCGGCATACCCGCCGCGATCCTGTGGTTCGCGATGCCGGAGGATCATCCAGAACCGGCAGGCGGACAAGCCGAAGAATCACCCCCTGGTGATATGTCATGCACAACTCGCATGACGCCATCCGATCGATTCGCCTACGGTGACGAGCGCGTCGCTCTCGGCGGGACCGTGACGTCTGATCATTATGTGAGGGCGGAACGAGAAGGTCTCACTGTCGTTTCGCCCCTGGACGGAGATGGTGGTGTGTTCCGGAGAGATTATCTGAAGGCCGCCGCGATAGGGGCCGGGGTTGCGCTCGGCATCCCCCTCGGGCCGGGGCGAAAAATCGGAGCCGGAATCCCAGACCTGTTGCGCGAGCGAGCCGCCCGCCTTCGACGAGTAGACAATTTCCTTGGGGGTGGCGATACCTTCGACATCTATTTCGCCGAGTACCAGGCAACGAAGGCTGTTCTGCGCGAATACACGTATTCCGAGGCAACTGGCCGAAGGCTGCTCGCAGTCCTCGCGGAACAGGCCCAACAAGCCGGATGGGCGGCGTTCGACGCCGGAGACCACGAGAAGGCGGCTGCGCTCTATGAGATCAGTCGGTCGGCAGCGGAAGAGGCGCAGGACACCATGCTTGCCGGCAACGCGCTCGCCTTCCTCGGGTATCTGCGAAGCGGTGATGATCCACAGGCCGCGGTGCGACTCGCTACGGCCTCGTGCGCAGTTGCTGGAGACGCGGCCGTCGGGTCGGTCGGCGCGCTGCTTCACGAGAGGAGGGCATGGGCGAATGCGGTCGTCGGGAACGCTGCCGAAGCCGCACGGGCCCTCGACGCCGCTCATGAATGCCTGGACAAGCGCGGTCATGCAGCCGGACCAGATTGGGCGGCTTGGGTGGATGCCGGCGAACTGCAGATCATGGCAGGTCGCTGCTGGACGGAACTACGGCGCCCACTTCGCGCGGTTCCTGCTCTGACCGAGGTGCTTGAGGGGTTCGACGAAGCCTATGCGCGGGACAAGGCCCTGTACATGTGCTGGTTGGCCGATGCCTACTTGATCGCCGGCGAGGCAGAGGAATCGGCCAGGGTGGCGAGTCGAGCGCTTACTCTGTCCGCGGGTGTCGCGTCGGTCCGACCGAGAAAGCAGTTGTCGCGCGTGCTGAACAGGCTGGCCGGCCATTCGCACCTCGCCGAGGTGGCGCAGGTCTTGGAGAATGCTCGCCATTAGCCGTTCTCGCTGAGGACCGTTGACCGGATCCAGGCAAGGTATTCGGCCGAGCCGCCAGCCATCCGCATCGCGATGATCTCGGGGTTCTGCCACGGGTGATGCCGCTTGAGCAGGTCACGTAGCTCAGCGAACCGGGATTCATGCGTCCGAAGTACCAGGCGCCACTCCTCGCCCGTGCCGAACTCGCCCATATGCCAGAAAGCAGACACTGCCGGCCCGGTGATCTGTGCGCCGGCGGCAAGCCGTGTCTCCACTGCTCGCTGAGCCAGCGCGACAGCTGATGCCCTGGTTTCGGTGGCAGTGCTGACCTCAAGATAGGCGGAAGCGTCGTCGGCGCGGTTGACGAACTCCTCGGCAGGCATGTGGACAGCGTACGGAGAGACCCGACCCACCCGCCGGAAACCCTTGCCACCCGGTACGCCGAGGACCCGAGCGTGGCACCCGTCGCCCCGGGCCTCACGCCACGCCTGACCGGGCTCATCGCGGTGCCGGTGTGCGGCCTCGACCGGTCGTACCGGGGATCGGCCGGTTACGTCCGGGCCAGGGTGTCGCCGACGGAGGCGATCACGCCGTCGACCGCGGCGTCCTCGATGCCCTCGAGTTCGATGATGAGCCGGTCCACGCCCAGGTCGGCGTACCGGCGGGCGGTGTCGGGATCGGGCGGGCCGGGCGGGGTGATGGTGATCTCCAGCTCGCCGAGGCCGGCTGGCCGCTGGACGCCGCGGGTGGTCTCGGCCAGCTCGCGCAGCGCCCGTTCGGTCCCGGTGACGTCCAGGCCCCAGCCGTACCAGCCGTTGCCGTGCCGGACGGCCCGGCGGTACGCGGCGGTCGAGTGTCCACCGACGACGATCGGTGGGTGCGGACGCTGAACCGGTGACGGGTGCTGGACGACGCCGGAGAACGACACGAACCGGCCGGTGAAGGCCGGCGCGGCATCCCACAGCGCCCGCATCGCGGCCAGGTACTCGTCGGTGCGCGCACCCCGCTCGGCGAGTGACACGCCCATCGCGTTGAGTTCCGGCTCGACGTAGCCGGCCCCGACCGCGACGGTCAGCCGGCCGGCCGACAGCACGTCCAGCGAGGTGAGTTGCTTGGCGAGCAGCACCGGCTGGCGCTGCGGGAGCACGATCAGCCCGACGCCGAGGCGGACCCGGCTGGTCACGGCCGCGAGGTAGGAGAGCGCGACCAGGGCCTCCAAGCGGGGCGGGTTGCCCTCGCCGGCGGGGAGCGCGATGTGGTCGCCGACCCACAAGGACTCGAAGCCCGCCTCCTCGGCCAGCCTGGCCCGCCGGGCCAGGACGCCAGGCTCGACGTTGCGGTCGCGGTGCAGGCCGTACAGCCCGAACTTCATCTGATCAGCCACCTCTGCGTCATCGCCGGGATCGCCGTGCGAGATCGCGGCATCGGGGGGCATCGTATCGAAGGGGACCGACATGACCACGCTGTCGGATACCTCGGGCGCGGATGGTTGCAGTCCGATTGCCCCGACCTTTTCGCCGACGCCACCTCATCCGGCCGTCACCCTCACGGCGGGACCCGGCGGCCCGATGAGTGGGGAGCGGCTCCGGGCCGCTGTCTCCGGCGAAAGGGCGATCAATGTTCGGTGCGCGCAACACTCAGACGATCTCGAAGCTCAGCGAGGAGCTGACCGAGGCCGCCGCCGACGTGGAAGCCGTCACCGAGATCGTGCGCGCCATGGAGAAAGCCACCGATCCGCAGGAGGCGATCGGTACGGCGTTGCGGCTGGTTCGTGAGCGTTTCGGCTGGGCGTACAGCTCGTACTGGCAGCTGGACACGGTCAGCAAGACGCTGCGGTTCGCCCAGGAGAGCGGGTCGGTCAACGACGAGTTCCGCCGGGTCACCCTGGAGGCGTCGTTCGCTGAGGGGATCGGATTGTCGGGACGCGCGTGGCGTACCCGCGATCTGGTCTTCGTTCCCGATCTGGCGGACGTGAAGGACTGCGTCCGGGCGCCGGCCGCCACCCGGGCCGGGGTGCGCAGCGGCATCTGCTTCCCGATCATCGAGAACGGCGCGGTCGTCGGCACCATGGACTTCTTCGCCACCAGCCAGCTGTCGCCGTCGGGGAACCGGCTGTCTGTTCTGCGGGCCATCGGGGTCCTGGTCTCCGGCGCCCTGGTGCGGCTGCGTGAGGCGGTCCGGCAGGAGAAGGCCGCCCAGGATGTGCAGGCCGTCTCCACCGTGATCCGCCAGATGACCCAGGCGGCGAGCCGCGAAGAGGCATTGCGGCTGGCCCTGGCGACGATCCGCGAGGAGTTCGACTGGCAGTACGGCTCGTTCTGGCACCTCGACGAGAACGCCGCGGTGCTGCGCTTCGCCCTGGAGTCCGGTGACGCCGGCGAGGAGTTCCGCCGGGTCACGATGACCGCGTCGTTCGCCCGTGGGGTCGGCCTGTCCGGCCGGGCCTGGGACCGCGGCGACCTGGTCTTCGTCGAGGACCTCGGCGAGCTGACCGACTGCGTGCGCCGCCCGGCGGCCCAGGCGGCCGGCGTCAAGTCGGGCGTGTGCCTGCCGATCCGGGTCGGCGGGAAGATCGTCGGGACGATGGACTTCTTCGCCACCCGTACCCTGATCATGTATCCGGGCCGGGAGAGCGCCCTGCGCAACACGGCGTTCCTCGTCGGGCAGGCCCTGGAGAGGTTCGCCTCGACGCAGCAGTTGCACAACGCCGGCCGGGAACTGCTGGACTCGATCGGTGAGGTGGAGCGCAACGTCAGCTCGGCGTCGAGCGTGGCGGCGCGCGGCGAACAGCTGACGACGGAGGCCAACGAGCAGGTCGCGCGGCTGGGCCGGGCCAGTGCCGAGATCAACGACGTGGTGCGGGACATCCAGAGCATCGCGGCGCAGACGAAGTTGCTCGCCCTGAACGCCACCATCGAGGCGGCCCGCGCCGGCGAGTCCGGCAAGGGGTTCGCGGTGGTCGCCGGTGAGGTCAAGGAGTTGTCCTCGGAGACCGAGCGGGCCACCGACGACGTCAGCGCGAAGGTGGCCGCCATCCAGACCGCGGTCAGCGCGGTCACCGCGTCGCTGGCCCAGATCCACACCGCGGTGGAGGAGATCAACCACACCCAGGATCTGATCGGCGGGGTGCTGAAGGAGCAGGTCGCGGTCACCGGCGCCATCCTCGGTTAGCGACGGGCGGCCTCGATCAGGCCGTCGAGCCACGCCTGGTGCCCGTTGAGCATCGGGTTGGGCCGCTCGGCGGCGAGCGCCGCGGCCGGCTGACCGATCTGGGTCTCCTGGGTGAGGATCCGGACCCGGCCGCCGGGCAGATCCTCCACGAGCCAGGCGTGCAGCACGTCCAGCCGGTCGGCGGGCTCGCCGTCCTGTTTCGCGGTCCAGGACAGCCGCCCGGGCACGCCGTCCGCGGGCGCCTGGAACTCGACGACGTGTGCGTCGAGGGGCGGGAAGCCGAACGTGCCGAATCGGAATCGGACGCCGCCGTGCAGCTCGGGACCGTCCCCGCCGGGGAACGAGATGTCCGCGACGTTGCCGTAGTACGACTCCCAGGTCGAGGTGTCGACCAGGTAGCGCCACACGTCGGTGGCGCGCGGCCCGCGCACGACGACCTCGTTCGAGACGAAGTTGTCCCCGGTGCCGGGCAGGTAACGATCGGGCCAGCTGATGGCGTTCTGTGTGGTCATGACCCCACGGTAGGAGTAGCTGCCATAGGCGTACCAATAGATCTGGCAATCGCTGCGATTGTCTGTCTTATAGCATCGGCGGGGTGAACGATCTGAATCTGCTGCGGACGTTCCTGGCCGTGCACCGGTCCGGCTCCTTCACCGCGGCCGCGTCGCTGCTCGGCCTGTCCCAGCCGACGGTCACCACCCAGATCCGTGCGCTCGAGCAGCAGATCGGCCGCGAGCTGTTCAAGCGGCTGCCGCGCGGTGTCGAGCCGACCCCGGCGGCGAACGAGCTCGCCGCCCAGATCGCCGAGCCGCTCGACACCCTCGCCACCGTCGGCGGCATCCTGCCGGGACGCAGCGCCCCGGTCCACCTCGCTGGGCCTTCCGAGTTGCTCTGCGTCCGCGTCCTGCCGGCCCTCGCCGACCTGGTCGTGCGCGGCGTCCAGCTGAGGGTCGCCGCCGGCCTGACCGAGCCGTTGATCGACGAGCTGCGCTCCGGCCGGCACGACCTGGTGATCGCCACGAGACGCCCGCAGCCCCGCACGCTGCCCGCGACGCCCCTGGCCGACGAGGAGTACTGCCTGGTCGCGGCGCCCGTGTGGGCCGGGCGGGACCTGCGTGAGATCCCGCTCGTCACCTACGCCGAAGACCTTCCTCTGGTACGGCGTTACTGGCGCCAGGTCTTCGACAAGCCGCTCACCGCCACGGCTGCGGTGACCGTCCCGAACCTCTACGCAGTGCTCTCGGCCGTCACCGCGGGTGCGGGGTACAGCGTGCTGCCGGAGTCACTGTGCCGGGAGAATCTGGGCAGCGGCCGGCTCGTGCTCCTGCATCAGCCGAGCGAGCCGCCCCTCAACACGCTGTTCCTGGTCCGGCGTCCCGGCGCCGAGACCAACCCGGACGTCCGCGTCGTCGCCGAGCACCTGCGGCAGGCAGCCCGCGCCTGGTGACGACCGCTGGCTGACGGCTCACATCATGTGGAGGCTGAGATCCGCTCGCCGTAGGTTGGCCCGGTGCGGATACGAGAAGCGGACGCCCGCGACCTGCCGTTCCGGTAGCGAGTACTGCTGGAGGCCTATTGTCGGGCCTGCCTCATCGGGGGTGGTCAGGAGGTGGCCAGCCGTGCGGTCCAGAGGTCCTCGACCGGCCATTTCCCGGCCCACTCCGGGGTGGCGATGTCGTAGTACTCGTGGGTCTCGGCGTCGTCCCGGGCGTACAACTCGTGGAGGGCCTCGACCACGAACCCGCTGTCGCGCAGGATGCGGATCCATTCGCCGTGGCTGGGGTGGAACTCGAACCCGCCGCCGGGCCACTGCAGCCGGTGCGTTCCCCGCTGCGGTCGCAGCAGCCGCTCCCCGGCGTGCCCGCCCTCTTCGGGCACGCACAACATCGCCTGGACGCTCGTGGTCAGGAAGACGAGCCGCCCACCGGGCCGCAGCAGCCGCGCCGCCTCCGGGACCCAGCGCCCCGGGTCGCACCACACGCACGCCCCGTACTCGCTGACGGCCAGGTCGAAGGAGCCGTCCGGCAGCGGAACGTCCTCGGCGTCGGCCTCCACCAGCGGGAAGAACAGCCCGAACTCCCGCTGGCAGCGCCGGGCGGTGTCCAGCTGCGCGGGCGTCAGGTCCACGCCGACCGGTCGCGCGCCGAGCCGGGCGAGCCGGGCGGAGACGTACGCGGTGCCGCAACCGAGTTCGACGACGTCCAGCCCGCGGACGTCGCCGAGCACGCGCAACTGGTTCTCCGCATTACCGAAGAGCCCCCACGAGAAGTCCTCGGCGGCCCACGCCGCGTGGGCGCGCGCATCGGTGAACTCGGCGTTCACCAGGGTCCACAGCGCACGGTTGACGGCCAGCTCGTCCCGGGAATCAAGCATGACTCACTGTCGCAGCGGGACCGGGCGCATCCGTCATCCCGTACGGACGAGATTCCGGCCTCGCGGCGCGCGGACAGCCGTCCGGTATCGGGGGATGGCCGGACGTCCGACCCTGCACGAGGGGAAAACGAATCCCGGTAGCGCTCAGGATCCGGGTACACCCGACCGAGGTATTCAACCCGGCGGAGTCGGTCGGTCACGATGAGTTCCATCGAGCACGGAATTGCGAGAAACAGCGATGTCGTACGCCATAACGGTGGGGAGAATTGTGATGGGAACTGTCAGGAAAACATTCCGCGGCACGTCGCTCAACCATTCCGAGGTCGTTCTGCGCCGTGGTCACAGCGTCAATCACACTGAGGTGACGCTGCGCCGGGCCGGGGCGATCAACCACACCGAGGTGACGCTGCGCCGGGGCGCGTCGCTCAACCACTCGGAAGCGTTGCTGAGCCGGTCGGCGCGCTGATCCGGGAACGGGCGATGGTGCACCACAACCTGGCGCCGATCCTGATCGAGGCCGGTGAGCTGGACCCGGCCGAGCGGATGCTCCAGCACGTGCACGAGCGGTTCGTGACGCGGCTGGGTCCCGAGGACTACGAGGTCGCGGTGGCGCTGACCAATCTGGGTGTGCTGGCCGCACGGCATGGTGACCGGCCGGCGGCGCTGGCGCGTCTCGGCGAGGCGATCCGGATCAAGACCGACCGGCTTGGGCCGGAGCATCCGGAGCTGATCCGGACTCTGATCAATGCCGCCGTTGTGGCGGAGGAGGCGGGGGAGGCGGAGCGGGCCGGGCAGGCTTGGGCGCGAGCCCGGGGGATCGCGGAGCGGACGCTGCCGGCGGAGCACGAGCTGCGGCGGACGCTGCGGGAGTGGTGACGGCCGCCGCGGACTGTCGGTCCGGTGACGGGTGCTGGTTCAGCGGGCCGCCGGGGGTCGACACTGAACGGGTGGCGGGTACCGTCCTCGGCGACGTCATCGAGCAGGCACGGCGGCGCACCTTCGTGGGCCGCCGCGACGAACTGCGATCATTCGAGGACGCGCTGGCCGGGCGGTCGCCGCGGCGGGTGCTGCTCGTGCACGGCCCGGGCGGCATCGGCAAGACCGCGCTGCTGCTGGAGATGGCGGCCCGGGCGCGCGCCGCCGGCCGGGTTCCGGCGCTGCTGGACGGCCGGGACATCGACCCGTCGCCGGAGGGTTTCCGGCGGGCGGCCGACGGCCACGGATCGCTGCTGCTGGTCGACTCCTACGAATATCTCAGTGCTGTCGACGGCTGGCTGCGCCGGGAGTTCGTCCCGGGCCTGCCGGTGAACGGCCTCCTGGTCCTGGCCGGCCGCGAACCGCCGCCGGCCGCCTGGCGGGTGGACCCCGGCTGGCGGCAGATCGTCGCCATCCACCGAGTCGATCACCTCGACGACAGCGACGGCGCGGACCTGCTCGCCCACGCCGGCGTCACCGAGGCGGCGCTGCGGCAGCGGCTGCTGGCGCTCGGTCGCGGCCACCCGCTGACCCTCGCGCTGCTGGCCGACGTGGCCGACGGCGGCGCCGTGCCGGAGACCCTCGCCGAGGTCCCCGATCTCGTCTCGGTGCTGCTGGAGTCGCTGCTGCGCGACGCGCCCTCCGAAGCGCACATGACCGGCTTGGCGACGTGCGCGCGGGCCTGGCTGACCACCGAGGACCTGCTGCGCAAGACGGTCGGCGCCGACGCGCCCGAGGTGTGGGGATGGTTGCGGCGCCGCCCGTTCGTGCAGTGCCGGCCCGGTGGGCTGACCCCGCACGACCTCACCCGGGAGGTTCTCGAGGCGGAGTTCGAACGCCGGTCGCCGGACCGCTACCGGGCGCTGCACCGGATCATCCACGATCACGCGGTCGCCGGCGTCCGGGCCACCACCGGCCTGGACCGGCAGTGGCTCGCCCAGCAGCTGGCGTTCCTGCACCGGCGCAGCCCGCTCACCGAGGCCTATTTCACGCTGCGCAGCCAGGGCACGGCCGCGGTGGTGCCGGCCACGCCCGAGGACCACGCGACGCTGCTGGCGCTCATCGACCGCCACGAGGGCACGGCGAACGCGGCGCTGGCCGAGGGCTGGTTCGCCGACGAGCCGGGCCAGATGAACGTGGTGCGCACCGAGGACGGGGTCGCCGGTTTCACGTACAGCGTCTATTGCCCCTGTGGCTCGCCGATGGAGGAGCGTGACCCGGTCGTCCGGGCGATCCTCGACCACGTGGCCCGGACCGCGCCGATGCGTCCCGGCGAGCGCGTCGACATCGGCCGGTTCTGGTCCGGTGTCCGCGACGGCCAGCGGGACAAGTACGCGCTGCTGGCCGGCTCGGTCACCGCCATCATCACCTGGTGCACCGAACCGATCGCGTGGTCGTTCGTGGTGTCGGTCGACCCGGAGCACTGGGGACCGTTCTTCGGCTATCTCGGGTTCCGTCCGCTCGTCGAGGTCACGCTGGAGGGGCGGCGGCACGTGGCGTACGGAATGGATTGGCGCCGTTTCCCCGTCGAGGACTGGCTCGAGCTGATGAGCGAGCGCGAGCATCAGGGCGGCACGGGACCGCCACCGGAATCGGCGCTGCGGCCGCCCCCGCTGAGCCGGGCCGCGTTCGGTGCCGCCGTACGCCATGCCTTGCAGAATCTGCACCGCCCGGACCGGCTGGCGGCGTGCCCGCTCGTCGGCAGCCGGCTCGGCGACGGCGCCGGCGAGGTGCGCGCGAGTGTCCTGGCCGCGGCCGACCGGCTGGCCGGCACACCGAAGGGTGACCAGCTGCGGGCCGTGCTGAACCGGACGTTCGTCCGGGCGGCGCCGAGCCAGGAGGCCGCGGCCGAGGTGCTCGGGCTGCCGTTCAGCACGTACCGGCGGCATCTGGCACGCGCGGTGGACCAGCTGACCGAGCTGCTGTGGGCGACCGAGATAGGGACGGGTGAGCAGGAGTTGAGCACGGACTGACCTGGAGAACGGGTAGGCGCCGGGACCACGATGCCGCCATCGGCACATCGATGGAGGTGCGACATGGCACGGATCGTGGTTCTCGGTGCGGGACTCGCCGGTCTGAGCACGGCGCTGCTGCTCGCCCGCGACCGGCACGAGGTGACCGTCGTGGAGCGCGACCCGGCCGCGCCGCCACCGCCCACGGACACCGACACCGCCTGGAACGACTGGCAGCGGCGCGGGGTGAATCAGTTCCGGCTGCCGCACTTCATGCTGCCGCGCTGGTGGCAGCAGGTACATGAGCAGCTTCCGGAGGTCGGTGACGCGCTGCGGGCGGCCGGCGCCCGGCAGGTGAACCTGATCGGCATGCTGCCGGTGGAACGGCGTGGTCCGATCCGTCCCGGCGACGAGCGGTTCGACACGGTCACCGCTCGCCGGCCGGTGCTCGAGGCGGTGCTGTCGGCCGCTGCCGAGACCGCCGGGGTCACGATCCGGCGCGGCGTCACGGTCACCGGCCTGACCACCGGCGGGCGCACGCGGGTGCCCCGGGTGACGGGCGTGCTCACCGTGACGGGCACGGCGATCGCGGCCGACCTGGTGGTGGACTGCGGCGGCCGGCGCTCGGCGTCGAGCGCCTGGCTGCGGGCGGCCGGCGCCAGGGCGCCGGTCGAGGAACGGTCCGAGTCCGGCTTCGTCTATCACTGCCGGCACTTCCGATCGGTTTCCGGCGATTCGGGTACGGCGGAGGAACCGCCCGCGCTGACCAACCTGTTGCATCACTACGACTCGCTGTCGGCCATCACCCTGCCCGGCGACAACGGCACGTGGAGCGTGGTGCTCGCCACCGCCAGCCGGGACAAGGAGCTGCGCGGGCTGCGCGAGCCGTCCCGCTGGCACGCGGCCGCCGCCCGCTATCCGCTGCTCGCCGGCTGGACGGACGGCGAACCGATCTCCGGCGTCGACGTGATGGCCGGCATCGAGGACCGGTGCCGGCGCCTGGTGGCCGACGGCGACCCGGTCGCCACCGGCCTGGTCGCGGTCGGTGACTCGTGGGCGTGCACCAATCCGTCGGTCGGCCGGGGCGCGTCGATGGCGATGATCCAGGCGGTGCTCCTGCGGGACCTGATGCGGGAGACCGACCCGGCCGACCACGACAAGTTCGCCCGCCGTTTCGACGAGGCGAGCACGCGGGTGGTGGAGCCGCTGTACCGGGCGACCGTCTGGACCGACCAGCACCGGCTCGCGGAGATGGCCGCGGACGCCGCCGGCACGACCTACCAGACCGGCGATCCGCGGTGGGCGATGAGCAAGGCGCTGTTCGCGGCCGGCCTGGCCGACCCCGATCTGGCCCGCGGTTACGCCTCGATCGCGGCCTTCATCGCCACGCCGGACGAGGTGTTCGGCCGGCCCGGAGTCGTCGACCGGGTGGTCGCGCTCGGCATGGGCGCCCCGCGCTATCCGCTGCCCGGGCCCACCCGTGCCGAGCTGCTCGCCGCTCTCTAGTGCTGGCGGTGCTCTTCAGTGCTGGCGGTGGTCTTTAGTACTGGCGATGGTCTTTAGTGCTGGCGGTCCACGACCCGGGCCACACCGCGGGCCGTCGGGTAGTGGTTGGGGCTGCCGAGCCCGTCGAAGTCCGGGGCGGGGCGTCCGTCGACGTCCGCCTCGGCCGGGTCGCCACCGGCGGCGAGGGCGCGTCGGCGCGCCAGCACCCGGCGCACCACCAGGAAGATCACGAAGCCGACGCCGAGCCCGAGCACGACTTTCGACACCGGGCCGAGGATGCCCTCCACCCGCTCCCAGTTGTCGGCGAGCAGCCAGCCCGCGCCGATCAGAGCGCCGTTCCAGATGCCGCTGCCGATCGTGGTGAACAGCACGAACGTCTTCAGCGGCATCCGGGTGACACCCGCCGGGAGCGAGATCAAACTGCGGACGATGGGTACGCACCGGGCCGCCAGCACGAGCCAGGAGCCGTACTTCTCGAACAGCGCGTAGCCGCGCTCCACGTCCGCCCGGGTGGCCAGCACGAACCAGCGTTTGCCGGCGAGCGCGTGCAACCGGTCGTACCCCAGAAGGGCGCCGACGTAGTAAAGGACGAGCGCGCCGGCCAGCGCGCCGATGGTGGCGGTGGTCCAGACGGCGAAGACGTTGAGGTCGCCGTCACGGGCCCGGAAACCGGCAAGCGGCAGGATCAGCTCGGACGGGATCGGCGGGATGACGGTCTCGAGGAAGAGCAGCAGGCCGACGCCGATGGCCCCCAGCGCATCGACGAGCCGGAAGACCCAGTCGGTGATCAAGTCGGTGATGCCACCCACGCGGAAATCGTCTCCTCATGCGGACCGGCCGGCCGCTGCGGGCCGATTCGCCGCCGAAGATACGGGCGTAAGCTACGGACTTCCTGAGAACGTGCCCAGCGGGAACGATCTTGTCCGGCCGGGTGTTGCTCAGCGTATGAGTCAACCGCGTCTTTCGATCCTGGACCTCGCGCCGATCGCCCCCGGCGACACCGTCGCGCAAGCCTTCGCCAACTCCGTCGCCCTCGCGCAGGCGGCCGAACGGCATGGTTACGAGCGGGTCTGGTATGCCGAGCATCACAACATGGCCCGCATCGCGTCCAGCGCGACGAGCCTGCTGATCGGGCACGTGGCCGGCCACACCTCGACGATCCGGCTCGGCGCCGGCGGCATCATGCTGCCGAACCACTCGCCGCTGGTGATCGCCGAACAGTTCGGCACGCTGGCCTCGCTCCACCCGGACCGGATCGACCTGGGTCTCGGCCGGGCGCCCGGCAGCGACCAGGCCACCATGCGGGCGATGCGCCGCGACCCGATGTCCGCGGAGAGCTTCCCGCAGGACGTCCTGGAGCTGCAGGGATACCTCAGCGGCGAGTCCCGGATCGAGGGCGTGCAGGCCACGCCGGGCGCCGGGACGAACGTGCCGCTCTACATCCTCGGCTCGTCGATGTTCGGCGCCCGGCTCGCCGCCGCGTACGGCCTGCCCTACGCGTTCGCCTCACACTTCTCCCCGGGTCTGCTGCAGGAGGCGGTCACGCTGTACCGCCGGGAGTTCACCCCGTCGGCGCAGCTCGCGTCGCCGTACGTGATCGCCGGCGTGAACGTGGTCGCCGCCGCGACGCCGGAGGCCGCGCGGGAGCAGTTCGAGATCACCCGCCGGATCCTGGTACGCGGCCTGGTCACGCGTACCCCCGGCGCACCGGACTACACCGACGCGGAGATCGACGCCTTCCTGACGACACCGAACGGCCGCCAGCTCGCGGAGATGCTCACGTACACGGCGGTGGGCACCCCGGACGAGGTGGGCTCGTACCTGACCAGGTTCGCGACGGAGGCCCAGGCCGACGAGCTGATCGTCGTGCACCAGGCGACGCGCGTCGAGGACCGCCTGGAGTCGGTGGCGCTGACCGCCGAGGCGGTGCTGGGCACGCCTGTCGCGTGACTTCGTCCCGGCGCAGCTGGCTTGTCTCCCGCCCGGAGCCGGCGTGCCCAGCACCGCATTGCGTCGGTCCGAGCCGTAGCTGGGGCCGGTCATCGGGGCTTGATCACATGGCTGAGGTACGGCTCGGGGTCGCGTGCGTCCCGGAGCCGTAGCTCACGCAGGCAAAACGGCCCGGGAATCTGCCTCGGCTACGGCTCGCGTCCGGGAGCCGTAGCTCACGCAGGGCATACGGCCCGTTGACCTGCACTCGCTACGGCTCGCCGACCCGGGCCGTAGCCGGGGCCGGTTAGGACCCGTCGATTAATAACTCGCTGCTTTGATCAAGCTGGTGGGGTTGATTCCGGCGTTGCTTGCGTGTGCTGCGAGGTCGGTGCGGGTGGTCA
>NZ_JBEZZR010000031.1:0-112460 GCF_040639325.1 Actinoplanes sp. NPDC023936
GGCCGCCCCAGCGGCAGCCCACCACCCACCCGAACCGAATCACCAGCCACTGCCCACGAGCAGCCAACCCCAAAAACCAACAGGCTCCAGGGCAGGGATGCAAGCACATGCACCGCTTTCGGTGTGCCCTCATCTCTGCTGGGCGACCGCGGGAGCCCGGGAGGACTAGGCGGGCGGCTTCCAGACCGTGGGGTCGGCGGGTTGGTACTGCGGGTCCGCCGACACGGCTCGCTGGACGATCTCGTAGATCCGGTCGACGGCGATGCCGTGTTTGCGGGCTATCGCTTCGACGTCGTGGCCCTCGCTGTACTCGGCGACGACGGCGTCCTCGTCCGGAAAACCCGGCGCCGGCGGGAAGCCCTGAACCGGATAGGCCGGCGGGAGGTACTGGCCGGGCGGCTGCGGCGCATAGTGACCCGGCTGCGCAGCGTATTGGCTGGGCGGTGCGCTGTAGGGGCTCGGCGGCGCGGTGTAGGGGCCCGGCGGGTAGGAGGGCCACGGCGGCTGCGGGGTGAGCGGGTCCTGGCCCAGCGGCGGCTGCGGGGTGAGCGGGTCCTGGCCCGGCGGCGGCTGCGGGGTGGGCGGGTCCTGGCTCAGCTCGCGCTCCACCACGGCGTAGATCTGCTCGACGGTGCGGCCGTACCGCAGGGCTATCCCCTGCACGTCATGACCGTCGCCGAACTCGGCGACGATGCGTTCCTCGGTGGTCGGATATGCCTCGGACACCCCCTCAAGCTACCCGCCCACCGGACCGGGCGGCCCGGTCAGCGGCCGTTGCCGACCACCACCGGGCCGGTCGGGTCGATGGTCAGCTCCAGCTGGTCGCTCGGGCGCTCCCAGATGCGGCTCGGGTCGTTGAGCGGGTCCACGTGCCAGAGCAGCACCGGCACCGTCGGCTTGTCGAGCCGGCCCCCCTGCACGATGGCCTGCACACCGGTGGAGAGGGTCGTCGGGGCCAGCTGAAGCTGGGCGAGCGGCACCGGGTCGGGCGGCAGCAGGGCGTCGGCGAGCAGCACCGCGTCCCAGGCCGGGATCAGGAAGTTGCCCAGGTCGTTGGGGCGGCACGGCTGGCTCTGCGATTTCACCGCGGCATCCAGGGTGCAGGCGTCGACCAGTTGCCGGTCCCGGGCGCCGGGGGCCCGGTCGGCGCACGCGAAGGTCTCGCCGGGGCGCAGCCCGAGCACCTCGCGGGACTTGTCCATCTGCGCGAGGAGCGTGGTGTACATGCCGGGGCTCAGGTCCGAGCAGCCGGGACCGCCGACGTAGTAGTCGACCGGCCAGTCCGCGTTGCTGACCGCGCGGAGCTGGTAGTTGGCCATGAACCGGCCGACCGAGCCGTCCGCGATCACGAGGTTCGGCCGGGAGTGCCCGCAGGCGTCCTTGATCCGCTGGACGAACTCGGCGAACCGGGTCCACCGGTCGGCGAAGAAGAGGACAGTGTCCTTGTCGCAGCCGACCCCGTCGAGCGTGGCGACGTGCCGCGCGGTCGAGCCGGGCGCCTGCCGGACGGCCGCGAGCAGGTCGTTGACGAGCGACGTCGTGTACAGGTCGGTCGGGGCCGGCTGGGCGTAGACGTCGAGGCGGAACCCGTCCGGGAAGCGCTGGCGCAGGCGGGTCACGGTGTCCTTCGCGTACGCCAGGTTCGCCGGGGCCAGCTGAAGGTATCCGGGCCGGTCCACGAACGGCTTGCCGGGACCGCCGAGGTCCGCGAGCAGGTTCGGCGCGATGAACGGGATGCCGGCGTCGAGCAGCCGGTTGATCGCCCGCTGGGTGGTGTCCCGGCTGTCACCGCCGCCGATCACCACGAGACGCGGGCCGAGCGCTTTCCGGCGCTCGATGATCATCTGGGCGATGTCGTCGGCGTGCCGGACGTCCTGGGTGGCGTCGGCGATCACGACGTGCAGGTGCCCGAGGTACGTCTGTGCGAGGAGCAGGGCACGCAGCTGGTCCCGCTCGGACGGGTAGTCCCGGCCGTCCGCGCACGTCGCCGGGCGACCGGGCATCGGGTCGCAGGAGAGCGCGCCCATCCACACCACGGTCAGATCGCCCCTCTTCAGCGGGCGATTGTTCTTGAGGATGGCCTGCTCCAGCTTGACCGTCACCGGGTCCCGGCCGAACGCCGCCGGCGCGAACACGCCCGGGTCGGCGGTGTCGAGCAGCCCGTAACAGCGGGAGCCGTCGGCGGTCGCCCGCATCACCGTGACACCCGTCGAGGTGGGCAGCGTGTAGCAGCTGTGCACCACGCCGGGCAGCCAGTCCTCGCGGGTCCAGCCCAGGAAGCTGAGCGTCAGCGTGAGCACGGCCAGGACCACGTTGTGGGTGGCGTTCAGCTTCGGCATCTTGATCAGGCCGGTCAGCTTGTCCGACACGAGCACCGGCAGGACCACCGCGGCCACCGACACGGCCAGGGCGCGCGCCTCGGCGCTGCCGCTGAGCGCGTTCTCCACGAAGACGGTGGCGATCGCGAACACCACGGCGGTGCCGCAGATCAGCGCGACCAGCCGCAGGTTCTCGCTGAGCAGCGCCGCGACGGCGGCCAGCAGGACGGCGACCAGGATCGTCCACACCCCGACGTACCCGGTAATGCCGGCGTGCACCACCAGGATCACCAGGGCCAGCACCGCCAGCAGCTGGGCCCGCCCGGGATCGGCCAGGAACCTGGGCAGCGGGGACTCCGGATCGGCTGCGGCGGCCACGGCGGCGAGGATCCGCCGGGCCGCCGCCACCATGAACCCGACGCCGTAGATGGCGGTGGCCGAGCCGGCGACCAGGACGATCGTGTAGACGCCGTCGGCGCCGGCGAACAGGACCCGCACCACGATGAGCACGGCCAGCAGGACCGCCGCGAGCCCGAGCGCGCCTTTCAACGTCAGCAGCGAACGAGGAATCCGGGGCATCGACACCTCTCAGTCCACGATGCACCCACCGTAGGTGAACCCCGCCAGCGCCCGGTCAGCGGAGTTGCTCCTCCAGGTGGAAGACCTGATCGAGGACGACCATGCCCTGGTCCGGGCGAGCCTCGCCGAGCGCCGGGAAGAATTCGGCCATCGCCGCCTGCCAGCGGGCGTTCACCTCGGTACGGGCCATCGCCTCCTGGGCCGCCGCGAAGTCCTCGGTCTCCAGGATGCCGACGAGCAGGCCGTCCGGTCGCAGGAACAGTCGGTAGTCGTGCCAGCCGGTGTCGGCGAGCGCCCGGAGCATGTCCGGCCACACCGCGGCGTGCGCCTCGCGGTAGGCGTCGAGTTTCGCCGGGTCGACCTGCAGGGTGAAGCACACACGCGTCATGCCGGGAATTATGGCGGGTGAGTTGAAACGTTTCTAGACCTATATTGTTCGCATGCGAAATACTGAGATCCGGGTCGGCCAGATCGCCGGGACGCTGCGGGAGCCGGACGACGAACCGGCCGCCGCCCTGGTCATCCACCCGGCGACAGCGACGCCCGAGAGGTTCTACACGAACTTCGCGACCTATCTCGCCGACAACGGGGTCGCCACCGTCACGTACGACTACCGGGGCACCGGCCGATCCGGATCACCGCGCGCCAACCGCCGCATCGGGATGCGGGAGTGGATCGAGCAGGACGTGCCGGCCGTGGCGGAGTGGACCGCCGCGCGGTTCCCCGGCCTGCCGCTGCTCGCCGTCGGGCACAGCGTCGGCGGGCACGCGCTGGCGCTGGGGTACGGCACCGCCGGGCTCTCCGGATTCGCGCTGATCGCGGCGCACGCGGCCTCGGCCCGCGCCATCCCGGACCCGGCCGAGCGCCGCCGGGTGCGGCTCGTGCTGCACGTGCTCGGGCCGGCGCTGGCGGCCGTGCTCGGCTACGTGCCGGCTCGCCGCCTCGGCCTCGGCGAGGACATCCCGGCGGCCGCGATGACCCAGTGGGGCAGCTGGGCGCGGCGGGACGGCTACTTCTTCGACGATCCCTCGATGCGGGCGGCCGCGCGGGCGGCGACCGTCACGCCACCGGTGCTGGCGATCGGCTTCACCGACGACAAGTGGGCCACCCCGGAGGCGATCGACACGCTGACCGGGCACCTCACGGCGGCGCGGGTGGAACGCCGTACCTACTCCCCCGCCGACGGTGATGTCGCCACGATCGGCCACCATGGCTTCCTGCGCCGGGGCGTGCGTGACACGCTGTGGCCGGAGCTGCTCACCTGGCTGCAGAAGCAGGTGCGCTGAGGAGGAAGCGGCCGGAGCAACGGCCGGAGAAGGGGTGGGGCGGTGAGTTCGCCTGAGCCACGGCTCGTCTTCGAGATGATGACCGCTGAGCGGGCGGTCCGGCGGTGGATCGACGGGCGGGCCGGTGACTCCGGCATCGGGGCGGCCGGCGCCGGCGTCCTCTTCTATCTGGCCGCGAACGACAAGGCCCTGGTGGGCGACGTGACAGCCGCGCTGTGTGCGTCGCCGTCGGGGATGAGCGGCCTGATCAGCCGACTCGAGAAATCCGGATTTATCGAGAAGTTCCCGGATCAGGCGGATGCGCGCGCGGTCCGCCTCACGCTGACGCCGGCGGGCCGCGCCGCGGCGGGCATCGCCCGGACCGTGGTCCGCGATCTCAACGGTCATCTCACCGGCGGGTTCAGCGCCGAGGAACTGCGAGTGGTGGCTCGCTGGCTCGCGCACGCCGCCACCCTCACGCCCGACGAACCGTAACCCGATCGAGTGCGGCCTTTCCCGTTCGGCCCCCCGGACCCGCAGAATGTGACGGCGTCCGGGGAAGACGGGGAGGGGCAGTGACGGCCTTCGAGTACATCGGCGCGACCGGGATGGACGAGGTTCTCGACGCCCTCGCGGACGGCGCCGGGTCGGTCCTCGCCGGCGGGCAGAGCCTGGTCCTGCGGGGCCCGGTTCTACAAGGCCCGGTCCTGCGGGACCCGATCCCGCGGGCGGAGGACCGGGAGGCGGCCGTCCGCCGGGCGGCGGACCGGGAGGCGGCCGTCCGCCGGGCGGAGGACCGGGAGGCGGCGGTCCGCCGGGAGGCGGACCGGGAGGCGGCGGTCCGGCGGGTGGTCGACATCAACCGGGTGCCCGGGCTGGACACGCTCGCCGAGAGCGGCGGATCGCTGCGGGTGGGACCGCTCGTGCGGCACCGCACGTTCGAGTCGGACCAGGTCACCGGGCCGCTCGGCGACCTGCTGCGGGCCGTGGTGTGCCACATCGGGCACCCGCCGATCCGGGCGCGCGGCACCATGCTGGGCAGCTTCGCGTTCGCCCATCCGGCCGCCGAGTGGCCGGTCGTGGCGATGATGCTGGACGCGCGGATGACCCTGACCGGCCGTGACGGCAGCCGGACCCTGCCCGCCGAGAGCTTCTTCACCGGGCCGTTCACGACCGCCCGGCGGCCGGACGAGATGCTGACCGAGGCCCGCCTGCGGGTGCTGCCCGCCGGGACCGGCATCGGGTACGCCGAGGACCGCCGCACCACGATCTTCCCGCAGGCGGCCGCCATCACCGCGATCACCGTGACCGAAAGCGTCGTCAGCGCGGCAGCGATCGGGCTGGTCAACGCCGGCCCCTGCCCGGTGCGGGCGCGCGCCGCCGAGAAGGTCCTGCTCCACGGCCCGCTCTCGGATGCCGCGATCAGCGCCGCCGCCGAGGCCGCGGCCGACGTGGACGTCCCCGGCACCGGCCCGGACCGGCTCGTCCGGCAGCGCGCGTTCCGGACCCTGGCCCGGCGGGCGCTCAGTCAGGCCCGGGACGGTCTGGGCGTGCGGGCGCACCGGTAGCGAGAGCCGCGCTGCGGCCGGGACGGACGTCGCGCGGCCGCGCGGCTGCTCGGGGCGTCTGAGCTGCGGTTGTTCGGGGGTTTGGAGCGTACCCATAGATCGGGGTGTGGGGAAAAGCAGAGATCAAGTGACTTCCGCTGCGCGCGTGGGCATACCAGTGTGGACGTGGGTGCCCTATCGCGAGGAGTGAGCATGCGTCATCGTGTCGTGGTTGTCGGGGCCGGATTCGGGGGCCTCTTCGCCATCAAGGCCCTGCGCCGGGCGGACGTTGACATCACCCTGATCAACGGGACGGCCTATCACCTCTTCCAGCCGCTGCTCTACCAGGTGGCCACCGGCATCCTGTCGGAAGGTGAGATCGCGCCGCCGATCCGGGAGGTGCTCAAGCGGCAGAAGAACGTGGACGTCCGGCTCGGCTGGGTGCAGGACGTGGACGTCGAGAACAAGGTCGTCTCGGTCAGCGGGCCGGGGATCGACTACACGGTGGGATACGACACGCTGATCGTGGCCGCCGGCGCGTCGCAGTCGTACTTCGGCAACGACGAATTCGCCGAGTACGCGCCCGGCATGAAGAGCATCGACGACGCGCTGGAGCTGCGCGCCCGGATCTTCGGGGCGTTCGAGGTGGCCGACCTGCAGACCGATCCGGCGGACAAGGAGCGGTGGCTCACGTTCGTGGTGGTCGGCGCCGGGCCGACCGGCACCGAGATGGCCGGGCAGATCGCCGAGCTGGCGCACCGGACGCTGCCGTCGCAGTACCGGCACATCGACACCACCAAATCCCGGATCATCCTGGTCGACGCGGTCGGCGCGGTGCTCAACACGTTCGGCGACCGGCTGTCCGGGCGCGCGCGCAAGCAGCTGGAGAAGCTCGGCGTCGAGGTCATGCTGAACACCAAGGTGGTCGGCGTGGACACCACCGGCATCGAGGTCGAGTCCGAGCGCGGCGCCGAGCGCATCCCCACGATGACCAAGGTGTGGGCGGCCGGCGTGGCCGCCCCGACGCTCGCCACCAAGCTGGCCGACGCGACCGGCGCGAAGACCGACCGGGCCGGTCGCGTGTTCGTGGAGAAGGACACCACGATTCCCGGGCACCCGGAGATCTTCGTGCTCGGCGACATGATGAACCTGGCCGGCGAGGACGGCCGGCCGCTGCCCGGTGTCGCGCAGGTGGCGATCCAGAGCGGGCGGCACGCGGCCGACCAGATCAAGCGGCGCCTGACCGGCAAACCGGACAAGCAGCCGTTCAAGTACTTCGACAAGGGCAGCCTCGCGACGATCTCCCGGTTCTCGGCGGTGGCCAGCATCGGCAAGCTGCACCTCTCCGGGTTCCCGGCCTGGGTGGTGTGGGTCGCTGTGCACCTTTTCTACCTGGTCGGCTTCAAGAACCGGGTCACGGCGGTGCTGCACTGGGCGGTCAGCTTCCTGGGCCGGGGCAGGTCGGAACGAGTGGCCACCCAGCAGCAGGCGTTCGCCCGGCGGGCACTCCGTTTGTACGGGGACCCCTTCAGGCGTGAGGCCGAAGAAACGCGCCCGCCTGTGGCGTGAGGCGAGGGACAGGTAGCGTGTACCGGCCCCCGCAATCTTGAGGAAGGTTCATTCGTGGTGCCGGTCACGTCCTCGGTCCAGCAACCCGCCGTCGTGCCGAGGCAGCGGGCCCTGGCGCCGGTCTTCCACGAGCTCACGCTCTTCCACGGGAGCATGGGTGCGGGCAAGTCGACTCTGGCGTTGCAGAACGCGTACAACCGGCGGCAGGCCGGGCGGCCCGGCGTGCTGCTCACCAGCATGGATCGCGCCGGGTCGGGGGTGCTCTCCTCCCGGCTCGGCGTGATGGCCGACGCGATCGAGGTGACCGACGGGGCGGACCTGGTGACGCTGATCGAGGCGCAGGTGCCGGCCGGCGGGTTCGTGATCGTCGACGAGGCCCAGTTCCTGCGGCCCGAGCAGGTCGAGCAGCTCGCCCTCGCGGTGGACGAGCTGCACGTCGACGTGGACTGCTACGCGATCTCGACGGACTTCATGTCCCGGCTCTTCCCCGGTTCGCAGCGACTCCTGGAGCTGGCCGACCGGATCGTGTCGCTGCAGGTCGAGGTGACGTGCTGGTGCGGGCGGCCGGGGCGGCAGAACGCCCGGATCGAGGACGGCCGGGTGGCGCGGTCCGGCGCCCAGGTGGCGGTCGGGGACATCGACGCGGCCGCCGAGGTCACCTATCGGGTGCTGTGCCGGCGGCACTGGCGGGAAGGGAACGCCGGCCCTCAGGGGTAGATCTGCCAGGCCCGCAGATCGCCCTGCGGGTCGAAGAGGTAGCCGCCGTCGCCGTAACCGTGGTTCGCCGGGTCCACGTTCGTGAAGATCGGCCCGGTGAGGCCCCAGTACTTGTCGGTGGCGGTGTTCGTGCCCTTGCCGACGTGGACGGTGATCGTGCCGCCGGCCGGGATCGTGGTGCCCTTGGCGAACGTGTAGCGGCGGTAGGCGGAGTCGCGCACCCACCAGCCGGCGAGGTTGACGCCGGTCTTGGCCTGATTTTTCAGTAGAAAGTATTCCCCGTTGAGGTTCACGGCGTCGGTGCCGGCCGGATCGGGATTCACGGTGAGGGACAGTGACGCGGCCGGGCCGGCGCCGCAACTGTCGGTGTCGTAGAGCCCGCGGCGCTCCTTGGCGGCCGCCTTGGCCGCGGCCAGATACCGCTGGTCCCAGGTCCACTCCCCGGAGAACGGCAGCCAGAGCGCGAGACCCCGGCGTACCAGGTCCTGGCCGATGTCCTGCCACTTCCCGTTGATCTTCACGGCGGCCGAGCGGAGCGGGCGCTCGCCGCTTTTGCTGGAGGCCTTCAGCGCGGTCAGCCGCACCTTGCCGCCGCCGGCCTTGACCAGCTGCTCGACCCGCGCGGTCGCGGCCAGGGCGTGGCACTCGCCGCGCCGCTTCGACGGGGTCGGCGAGTACCGGGTCTGCTCCATCGCCTGGATGCCGATCAGCCGGATCGACTTCAGCGCGCTCGTGCCGTCGCCGTGCAGGTCGACCCGGAGGGTGTCGCCGTCGGCCACCCAGTCGACGGTGCCGGTCCAGGTCAGGGTGGCCGCCCGTGCCGGGGCGGCGAACCCGGCGACACCGAGCGTGGCGGTCACGGCGAGGGTGGCGAGTCGGCGCAGCATGCCGTGCTCATCGGCCGGGCGTGTGACGGCTTGAGAAAACCCGGTCGTTAGCTAGGCTAATCATCGTGACCTCCCCGCCACGCCGGGCCCCCCGGGCCGGCATCGATCCCGATCCGGCAAAGACCTGGCTACGGCGGGCCTGGCCACTGGTCCGCGCGCACCGGGCGTTGCTGATCACGTCGCTGACGCTCTCCTTCATCGGGCTGATCGTGCAGGTGCAGATCCCCGACCTGGTCCGCATCGGCATCGACACGGCGCTCGTCGACCGCACCGCGAGCCTCAACCGGTACGTGGTCCTCATCGCGATTCTGGCGGTCGTGCAGGGCGTCATCAACTTCCTGGCCCGGTTGTACCTCCTGCGGACCGCCTACGAGCTCGAGTACGACCTGCGGAACATCGTCTTCAACCACCTGATGCGGATGTCGTACGGCTTCTACGACCGGGTCCAGTCCGGCGAGCTGATGTCCCGCGCGACGAGCGACATCCGGGCCGTGCAGATGTACCTGGCGTTCGGCCCGTCGATCCTGGTGCAGTGCATGATCGCCGGGATCGCGTTCGCCCTGATGCTGTCGATCAACGCGCCGCTGGCCGTGGTGGCGATGGCGGCCATGCCGGTGATCGCGGTTCTCGGTGTCCGGATGCGCAAGGCGGTATTCCCGGTCTCCTGGCTGATCCAGTCCCGCTTGGCCGGGGTCGCGACGGTGGTCGACGAGAACATCCAGGGCGTCCGGATCGTCAAGGCGTTCGCGGCCGAGCAGCGGCAGATCAACAGTCTCGCGGCGGCGGCCGACGGGGTGCGGTGGGCGTACACCACCGACGCGCGGATCCGCAGCCGGTGGATGCCCGCGATGGACAACCTGTCCCGGGTCGGGCTCGCGCTGGTGTTGCTGGTCGGCGGGCTGATGGTGCTGGACGGGCACGCGACGATCGGCACGATCGTGGCGTTCAACTCCTATGTGCTGATGCTCCAGCCGCCGTTCCGGATGCTCGGCATGATCATCATGATGGGTCAGCGGGCGGCGGCGTCGGCTCAGCGGATCTACGAGATCGTGGACACCCCGCCCGACATTTCCGAAAAATCCGAGACGCCGCCTTCGCCGCCGCCGCGGGGTGACCTGCGCTTCGAGGGCGTCCACTTCTCGTACCCCGACGGCACTGTCGCGCTCCGGGGCCTCGACCTGCACATCGCACCCGGCGAGACCGTCGCGCTGGTCGGCGCCACCGGGTCCGGCAAATCCACTGTCGGCAAGCTGACCGCCCGCTTCTACGACGCCGGCGGCGGGCGGGTGCTTCTCGACGGCCAGGACGTCCGGGACTACCGGCTCAGCACACTGCGGGACCGGATCGGGATCGTGCCGGACGAGCCGTTCCTCTTCTCGGTGTCGCTGCACGAGAACATCGCGTTCGGCCGGCCCGGCGCGAGCCGCGACGAGGTGGAGGCCGCGGCCCGGGCAGCCGGCGCCGACGAGTTCATCAGTCAGCTGCCCGACGGGTACGACACCGTGGTCGGCGAACGTGGCTACACGCTCTCCGGCGGGCAGCGGCAGCGGGTGGCGATCGCCCGGGCGCTGCTGCTCAACCCGCCGGTGCTGATCCTGGACGACGCGACGAGCGCCGTGGACGTCCGCGTGGAGCACGAGATCCACGCGTCGCTGCGCGGGCTGATGGCGGGCCGGACGACGATCGTGGTGGCGCACCGGCTGGCGACGATCGGGCTCGCCGAGCGGGTGGTGCTGATCGACGACGGCCGGGTGGTGGCCGACGGCACCCACGCCGGCCTCCTGGCACATTCCCCGAAATATCGGCAGGTTCTGGCCGCGCAGGAGGTTCACGCGTGAGCATGTTCGGCGGCGGTTTCGGCGGGCCCGGCGGGGGTCCCGGCTCCGGGGCGATCGGCGGGATGGGCGGCACCGGGGCCGGCCGGCGTGGCGGCGGCGCGAGCAACCCGTTCGCCGGGATCCCGCCCGAGCTGGCCGCCGGCGTCACCGCGCTGGAGGCCTCCGAGCCCGCGCGCCCGGCGCCGGACGAGTCGTTCAGCCAGCGGCCGGACAGCGCATGGCTCAGCCTGTGGTCGCTGCTGTCCGGCCGCCCGGGTCTGCTGGTCACGGCCGCGGTCGCCGTCGTGGTGGAGGCGCTGCTGCTCCAGTCCGGGCCGCTCCTCGTACAGATCGGTATCGACAATGGAATCTCCGCCGGGAACGCCGAGATCCTCATCGCCGCGGCGGGCGCGTTCCTGCTCTCCGTCGGGCTGACCGCGCTGGCGTCCGGCATCCGGATCCGGCAGAGCGGCCGCCTCGCCGCGTACGCCATGCGTGACCTGCGCGTCCGCGTCTTCGCCCACCTGCAACGGCTCAGTCTGGACTTCTACACGAAGGAGAAGGCCGGCGTCACGATGACCCGGATGACCTCCGACGTGGAGGCGCTGCAACAGCTGCTCCAGGAGGGGTTCGCCCAGTTCCTCATCCACGGCCTCACCATGATCGTGGTGACGGCGGTCCTGATCCACTACAACGCGATGCTCACCGCGATCACGCTGCTGCTCGTGATCCCGCCGCTGCTGCTGCTCTCGCTCTGGTTCCGGCGGGCCGCCGACGTCGGCTACAACCGTCAGCGGGACACCATCGCGTCGCTCTTCTCGCATCTCTCCGAGAGCCTCTACGGCGTACGGGTGATCACCGCGCACAACCAGCAGGACCGCAACGTGGTCGAGCACCGGGACGTGGTCGGCGCGTACCGGGACGCCAACGACCACACCGGGAAGATCAACGCGATCTACGGGCCGGGCACGTCGGTGATCGGGCTGCTCGGCCTGGCGGCGCTGCTGCTGATCGGCGGACGGATGGTGCTGCGCGGCACCCTCACGATCGGCGAGCTGACCGCGTTCGTGCTCTATCTGAACGCGTTCTTCCAGCCCGTCCAGCAGTTGGTGCAGCTCTACACGAACTATCAGCAGGCGCGGGCGGCGCTGGGCAAGTTGCGGGGCCTGCTCGGCACAAGCCCGACAGTTCACGAAAAATCATCAGCTGTCGCCCTGCCACCGATCGACGGCGAGATCGAGCTGCGCGGCGTCACGTTCGGTTATTTCGACGACCGGCCGGTATTGCGCGACGTGAGCCTCCGCATCTCACCGGGAGAGACCGTCGCGTGCGTCGGCCCGACCGGCGCCGGCAAGTCGACCCTGGCGAAACTGGTGGCCCGCCTCTACGACCCGTCGCACGGGAGCGTGCTGATCGACGGCCACGACCTGCGCGACGTCACCCTGGAATCGCTGCACCGCCAGGTCGGCGTCGTCCCGCAGGAGCCGTTCCTGTTCGCCGGAACCCTGCGGGACAACATCGCCTTCGCCCGCCCCGAGGCCACGGACGCGCAGGTCATGGCCGCGATCGAGGCGGTCGGCCTGACCGAGCTGCTGTCCCGCTCCCCCGACGGCCTGCACACCGTCCTGCACGAGCGAGGCCAGTCCGTCTCCTCCGGCGAACGCCAGCTCATCGCCCTGGCCAGGGTCTTCGTCGCCGAGCCACGGGTCGTCGTGCTCGACGAGGCGACCTCCAGCCTGGACCTCCGCTCCGAACTGCGCGTCGAAGCCGCGATCCAGCGACTCCTCGAGGGCCGCACCGCGATCCTGGTCGCCCACCGCCTCTCCACCGCCGTCCGCGCCGACCGCATCATCGTGGTCGACAACGGCGGCATCATCGAGTCCGGCTCACACAACGACCTGCTCGCAGCCTCCGGCCGCTACGCAGCGATGTACTCCACCTGGGAGAGCCACTCACCCTCCGCATCCGGTACGCGCGACAGCCAGTCCCCAACCACAACCCCACCGGTCCCGCGCTCCCCCGCCACCTGACGGCCCCTTCCGCCGGCGCATCCCACCGCCGGCCCCGGCGTCCCGTCACCCTCCCGGCCGCCCTCCAACACTCCCGCCGCGCCCCAGCACTCCCGCCGCGCCGCCCGTGCCCCAGCACTCCCGCCGCGCCGCCCGTGCCCAGAGCTCCCGCGCGCCCGCGCCCCAGCACTCCCGCCGCGCCGCCCCCGCCCAAGCACTCCCACCGCGCCGCCCGTGCCCCAGCACTCCCACCGCGCCGCCCGTGCCCCAGCACTCCCACCGCGCCGCCCGCCCCCGACGCTTCCCTCACCGCCCAGCCACCCAGCCACCTCCCATGTCCCGCGGCATCACCCGTCGTGGATCTTGGAAAGCCAAGGGCCAGCTGGTGCTCAGTGCTGCCAGAGCCGCTGTGCAGGAGCACTGAGCACCAGCCGGCCCGGGCGAGCTGGTCGCCAGTGCTGCCGGACGCCTGTGCCGAGAACACTGAGCGCCAGCCCGCCCGCACCGCTCCACGATCGACAACCGGGCGGCGCCACCTCACGTCCCTACCGGGCGACGGCTCCCCCTCGATCAACCAGCAAGGTCAGTGCTGACCTTGCTGGTTAATTAGGGATGTCGTTCACCGGCGGAAACGTGGGTGCGGCCGCTAGTAGCCAGCGAGCTACGGCCGGGTGGCGCCGGCCGTAGGCCAGAGCGGTTACCCGGGCTTGATCACATGCCTGAGCTACGGCCGGGTGGCGCCAGCCGTAGGCCAGAGCGGTTACCCGGGCTTGATCACATGCCTGAGCTACGGCCGGGTGGCGCCAGCCGTAGGCCAGAGCGGTTATCCGGGCTTGATCACAGGTGTGGGCTACGGCCGGGGCGGCGGGTTCCAAGATCGGCGAGGCGGGAGGTGCGAGGCGGGAGGTGCCAGGTGCGAGGAGCCAGCCGCAGGACGCTGGCGCGGGGTGGCGGGGCACGCGGCGGCGCGGGGCCGAGGTCGAATATCTGCTGGTAGCAGGGCTTTCTTAATTAGCCAGCGGGGTCAGCACTGAGCACCAGCCGGACCAGCCGGACACCAGCGCACAACACTCAGCACCAGCTGGTCCAGCCGGACCAGCTGGCTGCTCGAACGGGTTACCACCCCGGCGGTGGATTGCCGTGTCTGCGAGGCTGCACGAAGGTGGGCAACCTCGACCGACGAAGGGCGCATCGATGAGCGATCCCCACCAGATGCCCTACGGGTGGGCGCCGCCGATCACGGACGGCTTCGTTCGCGTCCGCCAGCCGGTCACGCCGGGACGACGGGTGGCGGCGGCGCTGCTCGACGTGCTGCTGATGCTCGTCATGCTCGGCGTCGGCTGGCTGGCCTGGGCGCTGGTCACCTGGCCGGCCGGTCAGACCCCGGCGAAACGGCTGCTCGGGCACGTGGTGACGGACAGCGTCACCGGCCTGCCGTTCGGGCGGCGGCGGATGGCGGTACGCGAGATGTGCCTGAAGCTCGCGCTGAACGTGGTGACGCTCACCGCGTTCGCCTGGATCGACGGCTTCTTCGCCCTCGGCGACCGCGACCAGCACCGTGCCCTCCACGACCGGATGGTGAACTCGGTCGTCGTGAAGCGCTGACCCGATCGTGGACAGTTCGACCCCGATCGTGGACAGTTCGGCGAACTGTCCACGATCGGGCCGGACAACCGCTACCCCGCTGTCCAGAACAGGGCTCGGGCGTACTGGGCGTACAAACCCTTCGGGTGTGCGCGGAACAGCGGCTCGGTGCCGAACAGCACCGCGTTGCCGCCGCCCGCCGTGGTCCCGGAGACCACAGCGGCCTGACCGGCGGCCTGGGCGGGCCCGTTCGTGCCGGCCGCGGTCGGCTGCCAGTGCCCGGCGACCAGCGGATCGGCGCCGTACCGCTGCTCCACCGTGACACCGGCGCCGGTGAACCAGATCGGCGAGTAGACGAACGAGTGCGGCAGCGAGCCCGCCCCGACGACCGGGCCGGTGTTCACCACGTTCACCACGCCGTTCGCGTCACCGCGTCCGGCCGTCGCCACGGCCGGCAGCAGTTTCGCGGCGGCGTTGAAATTGGCACCGGTCGCGCCGCGGGTGACCACGCCGCCACCCCGGGCGAGGAACGCGTCGACCGTGGCGCGGCCGGTCGCGTTCAGCCCGGTGTACGACAGGCCGGACGAGACGATCAGGGTGTCCACGTCGCTCAGGCCGGCGCCGGCGTTGAGCAGGGCGGTCGAGACGGTCCGGACCGCGAAGCCCATCTCCTTGAGCGCGAACAGCTCGTCGGCCGAGACGGCGCCGGCGATGACGGGCTGGTCGAAGACCTCACCGGCCGGGCTCTTGGGCGCCGCGGTGAACCGTACCCCCAAGGATCGGGCCAGCGCGGTGGCCTCGGGCCGCGCCTCGGCCGGGACCACGACGGTGGCCGCACCGGTGCGACGCAGCTTGATCCCCTGCGCGAGCAGCTCGTTGACGGCACGGACGTCGTTGCCGTCCTTCAGCGTGAGCTGCAGCGCGCTGCCCTTGCGGGCGTCCACCGAGCCGGCCAGCGTCGCCTGCGTGACCCGTGACGTCGCCACGCGGGGGAAGGCGTGGCGGCTGATGTCGACGGTGGCGCCCCAGAGCAGACCGTGACTCCATCCCGAAATATCATACATTTGGGGTACGAGGT
Source organism: Actinoplanes sp. NPDC023936 (assembly GCF_040639325.1). Classification (NCBI taxonomy): domain Bacteria; kingdom Bacillati; phylum Actinomycetota; class Actinomycetes; order Micromonosporales; family Micromonosporaceae; genus Actinoplanes; species Actinoplanes sp. NPDC023936. The sequence goes on from NZ_JBEZZR010000031.1 coordinate 15,371, forward strand.
CCGAGATGTCCCGCCCGGCCTCAAGGAGCACATTGGCGAGACCGCGCTTCGGCTGACGCATGTCGACCAGGTAGGTGCCGGCCGCGTACCGGCGACCGTTCAGCGAGAAGCCGTGACGCGCCTTGGTGATCCGCACGTCGTTCGCGATCAGGTGGTTGACCAGGCGGGTCGCGGCGGGCGTCCCGGCCGGGATCACGTAGGCGCGCGGGAACGTGGTCGAGTAGCGGTCCTCCGGCCCGAAGCCCTCCACGAAACCGTCCGGGATCACCGGTGACGGCGCACCCTCCCAGCCCCGGCGGAACTGTTCGATCTGGCCGGCGAGCAGCGACGACTTGTTGGTGTCCGCGTAGCTGAGCGCGGCCTCGATGGTCGCGGCCGCGACGTCCGTGTTGATCGCCGAGCGGCGGCGCAGTTCCTCGACCGGCAGGGCGGTGTAGTCGGCGTTGTTCACCCGCAGCGGGAACTCCACGGTGTGGGCGACCGCGCCCTGGTAGATCGCGTACATCGGGGTGAAGATCGGCGGCCAGTCGTCCCAGTCGCCCGGCGCGTAGTCCCGGAACGGGATGTCGGCGCGGGTGGTCTCGGCGTACCCGAGTTTCTGGATCGCCGCCTCCATGCCGAGCGCGTTCGGCAGCGCGTGCTTGATGTAGAGGTCGTACTCGTAGTTCTGCCCGTGCGGCGGGGTGGCCGGCTCGATCAGCGTGGTGCCGGTGTACCCGTGCTCGTCGAGCATCACGAACGGCTGCGTGCCGATCACCACGTCGCGGACCGCGCGGGACTCGGGCTGCGAGCTGGTGGCGTGGTCACGGTTGATGTCGAAGCCGGCGCCGTTGGCCCGGGTGCCGGCGATCCGGCCGTCCGGGTTGTTCGTGACCGTCACGTAGACGCGGCTCTTCCGGAGGAAGTCGATCGTCTTCGCGTCGGTGGCCGTGGCCAGTCTCTCGATCACGCGGAGAGCGCCGTCGGTGCCCTCCCACTCGTTGCCGTGGATGTTGGCGTTGATCCAGACCGGCGTTTTGTATCCGGATTTCAGGGACTTATCCCGCTTGGCCGCCCACGGGTTGTCCTCGATCAGCGCCTTCCAGCGGTCCTGCCGGGCCGCCTCCGCGGCCGACTCCGGCGCGGTCACCGTGACCAGATAAAGATCGCGGCCTCCGGCCGACTTCCCGATCACCTCGGCGGAGACCTTGTCGGAGGCCTTCTGCAGGGCGTTCAATTTCGGCGCGATCGCATGGTACGGAATGAGCCCCAGCTTGATCGACCGATCATCCGGGTTCTCGGGGTAGACGCTGAGCGTGTTCTGGCGTGGATAACCCCGCTTCCCCGGTCTCCAGCCGCCGGTCCCCGTGCCCGCGCCGGCGATCTCCGCACCAGTGATCTCCGCACCGGTGATCGACAAGCTTCGCGCCGACGCGCTCTCGAGCGCGGCGACCTCATTACGTTCCGGACCGTTGCCGAAGTCCCTGCTCGCCTGGCCCTTGTTCGGGTCGCCCGGTGCGGCGGCAGCAGCAGGATCGGCGAGCAGCGCCGCGGTCAGCAGCGCCGTGCCGAATCCGGCAAGCGTTCGTGACAACTCCACAAAGCACCTCCGTTGGGATCCCCCTGACCCTCCCCGGAGCGACGACGGATGCGCAATGATCTATGCGGACGATTCTTGTTCTTAACCGAGTTACCGCAAGATCACATCGAGCCCGCGCTCGAAGCGCGCGCCGTCGCCCCGGTCAGCACCGCCCCGGTCAGCACCGCCCCGGTCAATACCGCCCCCGGTCACATAGTTCCGCCACCGGCCGGGTGCCCACGGCCAATTCCCGATCTCTCAGCCGCCGGGAGTCCCGAACAGCACCCCACCCCCGTGTGGACTTCCGCGGGCCAAGCTGCGTGTGAACTTCAGGTGCGGAGCGCGCCCCAACTCCACACACTGCGCCGGGGACGACCTGCGTGGGAAATTGAGGTGCGGAGCGCGCCCGAACTTCACACGCTGGGGGCGGCGTCCAGGGTGCGGCGGGCGTCGCGGACCACTGCCAGGTCGACCATGCGGCCTCGGGCGTCCAGGCACACCCCGCCACCGGCCGCCTCGAAACGCCGGACCAGGTCGCGCGCCTGCGCCACCTCGTCCGGCGACGGGGTGAAGACCTCGTGGACCACCGGGATCTGGGCCGGGTGGATGCAGGCCCGGCCGCGGAACCCGAGCCGCTTCAGCGCCAGCGTGCTGCGGCGCAGGGACTCCAGATCGCGGAAATCCGTGGTGACCGCTGCGGCGGGCGGTTCGATCCCGGCGGCGGCGGAGGCGAGCACCACGGCTGAGCGTACGAGAAGAAGCTCCCGTTCGTCCTCGCCCGGAGTGACCCCCAGCTCTGCCGCCAGATCGGCTTCGCCGATCTGCAGTCTGGTGACCCGCGGCGCGCTCGCGATGGCAGCCGCGGCCAGGAGGGCCCGCGGCGTTTCCAGCAAGGGTACGAGTCCCAGCCCGCCCGCCGGATCAAGGGCATCCAGCACGCCGGCGAGGGCCGCCAGCTGGTCCTGATCGGCCTTCGCCACGACCAGCCCGCGCAACGCCGAGCCCTCCGCCGGCAGCAGCCCGGAGGGTCGCGCCGGGGAAGCGGAGGACGCCCGCGCGGCCGCCGTCACCACCGCGCGGGCGTCCTCCACACCGTCCGGACCGGAGTTCACCCGGACGAAGACGGGCGCGCCGGGCTCCCGGGACGCGAGCCAGGCGGCGACCGCAGCGCGCGTGGCCGGCTTCTCCGCCGGGGGGACCGCGTCCTCCAGGTCCACGATGACGGCGTCGGCGCCGCGGCTCAGCGCGGACTCCAGCATCCGCGGGCGGTTGCCGGGCACGTACAGGAAGGATCTCATCCGATCGTCGCCGTCCCGGCGAGCAGCGCGCGGGCGATCACCACGCGCTGGATGTCGTTGGTTCCTTCGCCGATCATCATGAGCGGGGCGTCCCGGTAGAGGCGTTCCACCACGTACTCCGTGGAGTACCCGTAACCGCCGTGCACCTGCATCGAGGTGAGCGCGCAGGACACGGCCGCCTCGGAGGCGAACGCCTTCGCCATGCCGGCTTCCATGTCCACGCGGTGGCCGCCGTCGGCGCGCGAAGCGGCCCAGTAGACGAGCAGCCGGGCGGCCTGGACCTGCGCCGCCATCTCGGCGATCTTGAGTTGGACGGCCTGGAAGCCGCCGATCGGCCTGCCGAACGCGTGCCGCTGACCGGCGTAGCGCAGCGCCTCGTCATAGGCGGCCTGTGCGATGCCGAGCGCGCGGGCCGCCACGTTGATCCGGCCGGTCTCCAGGCCGGAGAGCACCTGCTGCATGCCGTGCCCTTCGACGCCGCCGAGCAGCTGGGTCGCCGGCACCCGCACGTCGTCGAGCAGGACCTCGCAGGACTCGGTGCCCTTGTAGCCGAGTTTCGGCAGGTCCCGCTCGACGGTGAAGCCGGGCGTGCCGGCCTCGACGAGGATCACCGACATGCCGCGATGCGCGGGTGACGCCGACTGGTCGGTCTTGCAGAGCACCGGCAGCGGATCCGCGTGACGGGCGTTGGTGATCCACGTCTTCCGGCCGTTCAGCACGTAGTGGTCGCCGTCCCGGACCGCGGTCGTGCTGATGCCCTGGAGATCGGTGCCGGCGTCGGGTTCGGTGAGCGCGATGCCGGTTCGCCTCTTGCCGGTGGCCAGATCCGGCAGGTACCGGTTCTTCTGGTCGCCGGTACCGTGCCGCGCGATGAGCCAGCAGGACAGCGAGTGACTGCCGAGGATCCCGGCGATCCCCATCCACCCCTTGGCGATCTCCTCGAAGGTCAGCGCGAAACTCACCATGTCGGCGCCGAGACCCCCGTACTCCTCGGGCACGGTGAGACCGAAGAGACCGAGCGAGCGCATCGTCTCGACGATCTCGGTGGGGTACCGGCCGGACGCCTCCCACTCACTCGCGACCGGGCGGATCTCCCGGTCGACGAAGTCACGCAGCACGTCGCGGAACATCCGCTGCTCGTCGGAAAGCTCGAAATCCATGATCACTCCGGAGAGACGGAAGGAGGAACGGAAGGAGGGGCGGAAGGCAGGAAGACGGCCAGCCCGTCCCGCCACGTCAGCCGGACCGGCTGGTCGCAGTGCGGCGCGGGGTTGTCGATCAGGTGGGTGAGAATGATCGGGCCCTCGGTGAGGCGGACCCGGGCGAGCGTGTACGGCTCGTCCGCGCGATGCACGACAGTGAAGCTGTCCACGGTGCCGGTCCCGGCGGCCTCCACGGACCAGAGGTCGTCGCCGCCGCACGAGACGCAGATCGGCCGCGGATAATATTGATATCTCCGGCAGGCCCGGCAGTACTGGAGAACGAGCGTCACCTGTCCACCCCCAGCAGGACGGTGGCGTGGCTGGAGAAGATCCCGCCGGTGCCGTGCGCGAGCGCCACCGACGCCCCGGGCACCTGCCGCGCGCCGCATTCCCCGCGCAGCTGCCGCACCGCCTCCACCAGCAGCAGCACCCCGAACTGCCCGGGGTGGCAGTAGGCGAGCCCGCCGCCCTGCGTGTTGTGCGGCACCGTCACGCCGAGACCGGAACCCGGCTCGGCGAACCCGAGGGCTTCCAGCCCGAGCGGCACCGCGATCGTGAACGAGTCGTACAGCTGCACCACGTCGACGTCGGACGGCGTCAACCCGGCCCGCGCGAACGCCCGCTGACCGGAGGCGATCGCCCCGGTCCGCAGCAGGTCGGCGGCGGTCGCCATCCCGGTATGGGTGAGCGCCTCGCCGTACCCGAGCACCTCGACCGGCGGCTTGCGCAGATCCCGCGCGCGGTCCAGGGAGGTCAGCACCACCGCGCCGCCGCCGTCGGTGACCAGGCAGCAGTCCAGCGCGCCGAGCGGCGTCGAGATGAGCGGCGCCGACAGCACCTCGTCGACGGTGAGCGGCCCCGTGCCGTAGGTCCACGCCGCCGGGTTCAGCAGGGCGCGCTCCCGGGCGGCCACCGCCACGGCGGCCAGATCGGCCCGGGACAGACCATAGGTGTGCAGGTACCGCTGCGCGACCATGGCGTAGTACGAAATCGGATAGAGCGGACGGTAGGGCTCCTCGAAGGCCGCCTCCGGCGTCCCCTCCTCGTAGATCCCGGTCAGCTTCCGGCTGCGTGCGGTGCGCTGATTGCTGGCGTACGAGATGACGACCGTCGAGCACTGCCCCGACGTGATCGCCTGGACGGCCCGTGCCACGTACATCTCGAAGACCGCGCCGCCCGCGAAGCTGGAGTCGCTCCACGCCGGCCACAGTCCCAGATAGTCCGCGAGCTGGGTCGCCGAGAAACGGGAGATGCCGTTCGTGGCGATCCCGTCGACGTCGGCCAGGGTCAGTCCCGCGTCGGCCAGGGCCCGGGTGACGGCCTGGGTCTGGAGTTCGAGGATGGACTTGCCGGTCCTGCCGAGATCGCACTCGGCCGCGCCGGCGATCGCGACGCCGGTCATGGCCGGGTCAGCGTCGCCGAGGCCGGGGCGACAGCGATCCGACCGTCCTCGACCACCTCGACACGCAGGTCAACCTCGATCGTGGAGCCGGACCGCACCGGAGAGCCCACGCAGCGGATCGTCTCCCCCGCGAAGACGAGGCTCTTGAAGCGGAACGACAGCGCGCTGATCACCGCCTCCGCGCCGAACCAGTCCCGGAGCGCGATCGCGAGGTATGCCCCGAAGACCTGCCCGTCCACGACCGGCTTAGCCAGGCCGCGCTCCCGCAGGAAATCGGTGTCGTAGTGCAGCCGGTGCCAGTCCCACGTCGCCCCGGCATAAGCGATCATGTCCGGCAGCTCGATGCGGCGGACGAACAGCAGCTCATCGCTCGACATGGATCAGCGACTCCTCGTTCACGGCGAGCACCAGATCGTGCTGGTCGGTGTAGGTGGCGACCGAGGTGACCACGAGCATCCGCTTGCCGCCGCCGGTGACCCGCTCGGTGATGCCGGCGAGCTTCCAGCGGGCGGTGACGACGGTGGTCGGCAGGACCGGCCGCTCGAACCGGTAGGAGTTCCCGCCCCGGACCAGGCGCGTGCCCGGCACGTCGAGGTGCCAGCCGTGCCCGGCGTACCCGTCGGCGTCCCGCGGCAGGTTCGCGTACTGGTTCGTCTCGCAGATCAGCGTGGGCGGCGCGACGTCGCCGGCCAGGTGCGCCGGGTCGGTGTCGCCGGTGGCGAGCGCGAAGTACCGGATCGCGGCCCGGCCCAGCGGCTCGGGCGCGGTGTAGACGGCCTCCTCGCCGATCCGGGCCGTCAGCGCGTCGGTCAGCAGCGTCACGGCAGCACCGCCGTGGGCACGGTCTCCAGCAGGAACTCGGGCCGCAGCAGCGCCGAGCAGACCACCGAGGTGACCGCCGCGTTCGGGAAGTGTTTCTCCCGCAGCGCACGGGTGGCGGCGTAGGAGCCGGCCGCGGCCGGCGTCAGGTACTCGACGAGCGCCGTCACGTGCTCCCCGGTCGCGCCCGCCTCGGCCAGGACGGTCTCGATGCTCGCGTAGACGAACGCGGTCTGCGCGGCCAGGTCACCCTCGTGCAGCGCGACCTGGGTGACCGGGTCGAGCGCGCCGAACCCGGCGAGATAGATCGTGTCGCCGGCCCGGACCGCCGGCTGGTAGGTGAGCGTGTCGTACCGCGCCCAGCCGGGATTGAGCACGGTCAGCTCGCCGGTGGCGGCCACCGCGTCCAGGGCGACCCGCGCGCCCCGGGCGACCGGCACGTCGACCAGGATCCCGGCCGCGCCGGGGTGCACCGGGCCCGGCAGCAGGTCCTTGCGGGGCCGGCCGCACCGCGGATACTCCGCGCGGGTGGCGGTGGCCGTGTAGTCGACGGTCCGGACCAGCGCGCCCATGTCCAGCCCGGCGACGGCGACGAGCTCGGCGATCCGTTCCAGGCACCACCGGTACTGCTCGCGGAACTCGCCCTCGGTGGTGTGCACGCTGGGCAGATAGACGGCCCGCCCGGCGACCCGCAGCGCGTCGTCGCCGGATTCGAGCAGCTCACCACCACCGGGATGGGCGATGACGCCGACCGCGTAGGCCGCGCCGGTGCCGTAGATCGCCTCGACCGGGACCCGGGACACCGGCACCCGGTGATCCCCGAGAGCGCCGGCCCGCTCCGACTCCAGCGTCAGCGAGCCGAGCGTCACGTACTCGGTCACGTGGACGATGTCACCCACGGTGAGCCCAGCCGAGGCCAGCGCGGACTCCAGCAGCGGGTAGCCGGGCACCGCCGGCAGATACACGGTCACGTCAGGCACCCTTCGACAGCGTCCAGCAACGCGACCGGGTCGGTGGCCGCGAGGACTGATGGGAAACCGGGCCCGAGGTTCGCGGCGGCCTTGGTCCGCGCTCCCCCGCCGGTCGAGCGCTCCACCCGGGACACCCGGCCGTCCCCGTCGACGATGCCGGGGGCGTCGGCCGCGACGACGCCGGGATCGGCGGCCACCACGGCGATCCGCGCGGCCAGGCCGAGCACGTCCGGGCGGTCCAGGTCGGTGAACGTGTCCAGGTCCACCCAGCCGTCCACGATCATCGCGGCGACGCACCAGTAGACGCTGAACTTGGCCTCGTAGGCGCTGCGCGGCCGCCGCTTCTCCGGTCCGGCGACGATCGGCACGGCGTCCGGGTGCAGCGTGACGGTCAGCGCGGCCGGGACGCTGCCGGTGAACTCGCCGGCCGCGTCGATCGAGGCGTGGGTGAGCTGGCAGGCCGGATAGGGCTTGATCCCGATCCGGGTGGTCTCCCAGCGCTCGCCCAGCCCGCCGACCAGCGCGCCGAGGTCCGGTTCCCGGCCGGCGAGGGCGCGGAACAGCCCGTAGGCGCCGTCCAGGGCGCCGGCCGGTCCGCCCGCGCCGGCCGCGGCGAGCCGCGCCGCCATGATGCCGTTCGCCACCGCGGTGCCCGGGTGCAGCTGTTTGGTGCCGGCCGGGCTGTGCAGGAACTCCAGCAGCCCGCTCGCGCCGCTGGCCGCGATGCCGATCGCGCTGGTCAGCGTCGCGGCGTCCAGCCCGAGCAGCTTCCCGGCCGTGACGGCCGCCGCGACCGGTCCGCAGATCGCGGTGGCGTGCAGGCCCCGGGCGTGGAAGCCGTGCGGCGCGGCGGCGCCGAGCCGGCAGACCACCTCGAGACCCGCGACCAGGGCGGTGATCATCTCACTGCCGCGCGCCGCGGTCTGTTCCCCGATTGCCAGGGCCACGGGTACGGTCACCGCGCTCGCATGCACCAATCCGCCGGCGTGCGTGTCGTCGAAGTCGAGCGCGTGCACGGCGACCGCGTTGCCGAACGCCGCGGCGACGGCGCTCAGCCGTTCCCCGGTGAACAGGCGTGCCTCCGGTGGGCCGCCGAGCCCGCGCGCGACGGTGAGCGCGGGGTCGGCGGCGGCTCGGCGGATGCCCGCGACGGCGCATCCCACGGCGTCGGTGAGGTGCTCGCGGGCCGCCGCGACGACCGGGTCCGGCAGGTCGTCGCGGGTGAGCCCGGCGACCCACCCGGCCAGCGTGACAGCGGCCGGGACGGTCACGAACCCTCCCGGCCGAAGGCGCCCGCCGCACGGAGTTCCCCGATCCGTTCCGGTGCATAGCCGAGCAGCTCGGACACGTACCCCAGATCCTCTCCCCGCCGGGGCGCCCGGCGATGAGCCGGCGGCTGATCGCCGACCCGGACCGGCGAAGCCACCTGGCGCACGGTGCCGTAGCGGGGGTGCTCGGTCTCCACGATCAGGTCGCGGGCCAGGGTGTGCGGATCACGCAGGGCGGCCGGCACGTCGTTGACCGGGCCGCACGGGATGCCCGCCGGTGAAAGGCAGGCCAGCCAGCCGGCTGTCGCCCGGGTCGCGAAGATGCCCTCCAGCAGCGGCAGCAGCTCGGCCGCGTGCTCCCGGCGGCCGGCGAACGTGGCGAACCGCGGCTCGCGCAGGGCGTCGGTGTCCAGCACGGTGACCAGGCGCTGCCAGAACTTCTCCTTGGCGCAGCCCACCACCACCCAGCCGTCGGCGGTCGGGAAGAGCTGGAACGGCACGAGCGACGGGTGCGCCGAGTACCGGGTGCGCTCCGGGGCGAACCCGGCGTTGAGATGCCAGGTGGCCGGGTAGGTGAGCATCCCGATCGCGGTGTCGAACAGGCTCAGGTCGCAGTCCATGCCACGGCCGTCCCGGCGGGCCGCGTGCACGCCGGCGAGCAGCGCGATCGCGGCGACGAACCCGCCCGAGTAGTCCACGATCGACAGCCCGGACTTGGCGGGCGGCCCGCCCGGCTCGCCGGTCAGGTCCATCCAGCCGGCCAGGCCCTGCAGGATGTAGTCGTACCCGGGCTGCCCGGCGCGCGGCCCGGTCATCCCGAAGCCGGTCAGCGAGCAGCACACGACGCTCGGGTTGACGTGCCGGAGCTGGTCGTAGGTGATGCCGATCTTCGCGGGCACGTCGCCGCGCAGGTTGGAGTAGACCGCGTCGGCGTGCGCGACCAGGTCCTCGAAGACCTCGCGGCCGGCCGGGGTGGCGAGGTCGAGCGAGAGCGACCGCTTGTTCCGGTTGAACGTCTCGAAGAAGAGCGAGTCCTCGCCGTCGGCGTACGGCGGCACGTACCGGCCGACGTCGCCGCCGGTGCCCGGATCCTCGATCTTGATGACGTCGGCGCCGAGGTCGGCCAGGTGCATCGAGCCGAACGGTCCCGCGCCGTACTGCTCGACGGCGATGATCCGGATGTCCTCGAGTGGTCTCATGCCAGGCTCCCCACCAGGTCGAGCAGTCGATCCTGCGCGTGCCGGGTCACCTCGGCCGGCAGGCCGTAGGAGGGCGCGGACAGTTTGAGCGCACCGGCCAGGCCCTCGTATCGGGCGATCCCGGAGCGGCACTGGTCGGGCGTGCCGGCGATCGTGTAGGCGTCCACCATCTCGTCCGGGACCAGGTCGCCGAGGTCGTCGGCCGGGCGGCCGTCGCGCAACGCCGTGCCGGCCGCCGCGCACACCGGCCCGAATCCGGCGGCCGTGAAGGTCTCCGCGTAGGAGCGGACCGAGGCGTAGAAGCCGACGACGTTGGCGGCCCGGCGGCGGGCCTCGCGCGGGTCGTCGTCGACCGAGCAGCAGGCCGCCGCCACCACGTCGAAGCCGTCCCGGCGCGCGGTCCGCAGGATCGGCAGGACGCGGTCGCGCAGGTCGGCCGGCGGGCACAGCTCGTGGGCGATCCAGCCGTCGGCGGCCTCCGCCGCGAGGGCGACCATCGCCGGCCCGACACCGGCCAGGTAGATCGGGATGTGCTCGCGGACCGGCGGGTACGGCCGGCGCCACCCCCGCACCCGGATCGACCGGACGCCCTCGTGGGTGATCGGGTCGCCGCCCGCGAGGACCTTCCGGACGATCTCCACGGTGTCCCGGAGCCGGGGCAGCGGGCGCTCGAACGGCACCCCGTGCCAGTCCTGGTTGAGCCGGGCCACGCCGGTGCCGAGGCCGAGCCGGAACCGGCCCTCGGCGAGCTCGTCGAGGTCGGCCGCGGCGATCGCGGTGAGCATCGCGGACCGGGCGAACGCCAGGGCGATCCCGGTGCCGACACCGACCCGGGCCTCGCCGCCGGCCACCTTGCTGGTGCCGGTGGCCAGGGCGGCAGCCGTGGTGAACGCGCTGCGGTGCAGTTCCGGCGCCCAGACCACGCCGGCGCCGGCCGCCTCGGCAGCCCGGGCGGCGACCACCAGCTCGGTCATCGTCTCGCCCCAGGGCTGCAGGTCAAGGCGCACTGGAGGGTCCCTGCCCGCGTTTGTAGGTGAGCATCGTCCGGGTCCAGGTGATGACGTCGACGCCGTCCTGGTTGAAACCGGTCGTGAAGACCTTGACGATCCCGGCGTACGGCCGCGACTTCGACTCACGCAGGTCGAGAACGGTGGACCTGGCGTAGATGGTGTCGCCGACGAAGACCGGGTGCGGCATCGTGATCTGTTCCCAGCCCAGGTTCGCGAAGGCGTGCTGACTGACGTCCGGGACCGAGAGCCCGGTGACGATCGCGACGGTGAGCGTCGAGTTCACCAGCAGCTTCCGGTACGGCGTACCGGCCGCGTAGTCGGCGTTGAAGTGGCTCTGGTTGGTGTTCAGCGTCAGGAGCGTGAACCACGTGTTGTCGGTCTCGGAGATGGTGCGGCCGAGCGGGTGGCGGTACGTGTCACCGACGGTGAAGTCTTCGTAATAGCGGCCGAGCATTGGGCGAAGCTAGCACTTGTTTCGCACAGTGGAAAGGTGTTTCCATCTACGCCATGCTCGAAGCGTTCCTCTACCTGCACATCGTGCTCATGGTCTTCTGGCTCGGCGGGGACCTCGGCGTCTTCTACTCCAGCCGCTACGTGATCAACCCCGATCTGACCCCGGCCGCACGACTGACCGCCTTGAAGATCATGTCCGGGCTGGACCTCGGGCCGAAGATCTGCCTCATCCTTTTCCTGCCCAGCGGCCTCACGCTGATCTCGCTCGACGCGCACGGCGGCTCGCTCTGGGGGATCACGCTGCTGCCCTGGTGGCTGCTGGTGCCGCTGTGGATCGCGGCGTTCGTCTGGGTGTGGCTGATGTGGACCGACCACCATGAGCCGGGCAAGCACCCCCTGGTCCGCCGGGTGGACTACGCGATCCGGATCGCGGTGATCGCCGGCATGGCCGGGGCGGGACTGTTCACCCTGATCGTCCCGGAGCCGTTCGGGGTGACCACCAACCCGCTGTGGCTCGGCGCGAAGGTGCTGCTCTACGCGATCGCGATCGCGGCCGGACTGGGCATCCGCCGCACGCTCAAGCCGTTCGGACCGGCGTTCGGCACGGTGCTGGCCGGGTCCGCCGACGCCGGGGCGGAGGCAACCGTCCGGAGCAGCGTGAACGGTTGCCTCCCCTACGTCTGGGCGATCTGGGGTTCGGTCCTGCTGGCCGGCCTGCTCGGCGTCGCCAAACCCCTGGCGAACCTCTGACCGCGTGTGGATTTCGGGCGCGCTCCGCACCTGAACTCCACACGCAACCGGACGCACGGACGGCGTGTGGAGTTGGGGCGCGCTCCGCACCCGAAATCCACACGCGGCCTCAGGCGGACTGGTAGCCGAGCTGGGCGGAGATGCGGGCGGCCGCCTCCCGGAGGTCGGCCACCGCGGCGGCGTCGCTCTCCGGCTTGAAGCGGAGCGCCGGCCCGGCCAGGCTGATCACGGCGACCACCCGGGCGTCGTGGTCGAAGATCGGGGCGGCGATCGACGCGGCGCCGGCCTGGCGTTCACCGAGCGAGGTCGCGTACCCCCGCTTGCGGACCGCTGCCAGGTCCTTGCGCAGCTTGGCCGGGTCGGTGATGGTCTTGTCGGTGACCGCCTCGAGGGGGTGCCGGGAGAGGTAGGCCTCCAGCTCGAAGTCCGGCAGGAACGCGAGGAACGCCTTCGACGAGGCGCCCGCGTTGAGCGGGAACGGGATGCCGAGGCTCACCTCGAGCCGCAGCTCCTGGTCCGGCACGACCTGGTCGACGTAGAGCCGGGTGTCGCCGCGCCGCAGCGACAGGGTGGCCGTCTCCTGGGTGCGCGCGGAGAGGTGCTTGAGCTCCGGCGCGGCCATCGCGCGCACGTCGGTGCGGGCGAGGTAGGCCCGGCCGAGCGCGACCGCGGCGTGACCCAGCGCGTACCTCCGGGTGGCCGGGTCCACGGTGATCAGCTCGCGGCTGCGCAGCGCGGTGAGGATGCGGTGCACCGCGGCCTTGGTCAGGCCCAGCGCGGTGGCGATCTCGGTGACGCCGAGATCCGGTTGATCGGTGCGCCCGAAGTAGAGCAGGACGTCCATGGCGCGCTCGACGGCGGCGATGGAACGCGACTGGCCCTCGTCCTCGGCCGCGCCCGGCGAGGCCGGCGGCACGGTTCGGCTCGGCACTGGAAATCCCCCCGGAACAGGAACGGAACAAACTTGGCCGAAGCCTAGCCTGCCATTTCGCACCGCGAAACGCTGTACCACCCGGACGCCGGCCCGACCGATGTTGACAGCATCCCCCGCCCCTCGTTACGTTCGGTGTAACACCGTTTCCCAAGGCGAAACGGCGAGCAAAGAGGAGCACGAAGTGCCGGTCGACAGCACGACGTTCCGATCCGTGCTCGGGCAGTGGCCCAGCGGCGTTTGCGTGGTGACCACGGCCGGCCCGGGCGGCATGCACGGGATGACCGCCAGTTCATTCTCCTCGGTGAGCCTCGATCCCCCGCTCGTGTCGGTCTGCCTCGGCAACCATCTGCCCAGCCGGGCGCTCCTCGGCCAGGCGGGCAAGTTCGCCCTCAGCTTCCTCGGCAAGGATCAGGCGCACATCGGACGCCGGTTCGCCGGTCAGGAGCGCGGCATCAGCGACCGGTTCGCCGGGCTGGACTGGACCATCACGCCGAACGGCTGTCCCGTGCTCAACGACGCGGTGGCCTGGCTGGACTGCCGGGTCGCGCACGCGTACCCGGGCGGTGACCACACCATCTTCGTCGGCGAGGTGACCGAGGCCGCGCTGCCCCGGATCATCTCGCCGCTGCTGTTCCACTCCCGGAACTGGGGTCAGGTCGCCCAGCCGCTGCCGGACACCGTCCAGGTCCGCGACACCGCCTCTCCCCCCGACGGCCTCCGGTTCGAGTTCTTCGCCGCCGGGCGCGACAACCTGCCGACGCCGGAGCGGGTCATCGCGGCGAAGAAGGCCGGTGACCGCGTCGTCGGGTACGTCACCGACGCGTTCGACCCGGACCGCGAGGACGAGGTGCTCGCCACCGTCGCCGCCCTGCGCGCGCTCGGCTGCGACGAGATCGGCTGTGCCGAGTCGGACGTCACTCCGGCCTCGCCGCTGCAGGTCGCCCGGATCCTCCAGGACGCGAGCGTCCTGGTCCGCCCGGCCGTGCTGCGGGTCCGCCTCGCCGGGCACAACCGGCTCGCCCTGGTCAACGCGCTCGTCGCGATGAAGAACGGCGTCTCGCACTTCGACGTGATCGCCTCCGGCGCCGGCTCGTCCGGCCTGCCGCTGGACGACCTGCTCCACCTGTCCCGCCAACTCGAGGTGGCCGGGCCCATCGATCAGCGGCCCAGCGACGCCGACCTCGCCCAGATCAGGGAGTGACAGCATGGCCGACCGACTCATCGGCGAGAAGCTCGTCGACGACATGACCGTCGAGGAGAAGTCCCGCGCGGCCCTCGTCGAGCAGGTCCTGCCGGCACTGCGCGCCAAGGCCGAACAGGCCGACGCCGACGGCGCCTTCCCGCGCGAGCACATCGACGTGCTCCGCGAGGCCGGGCTGCTCGGGCTGATCGTCCCCGAGGAGTACGGCGGTCTCGGCGGCACGCTGCGCGACCTCGCCGCCGCGACGTACGCGATGGGCAGCGCCTGCCCGTCCACCGCGCTCGCCTTCTTCTTCCACAACACCTCGGCCTCCCGCGGCCTGCTGCCCCTGGAGGCGATCGAGGCCGGCCTCTTCACCGGCGAGGAGGTCCCGGTCGTCAGGGCCTTCGCCGAGCGGGTGCTGCGCCTGATGTCCGGCGGCACCTGGCTGGCGAACTTCGCCAGCGAATCGGTGAAGAGCAGCGGCGCGAACATCGCGATCGCCACCACCGCCGTGCCGGCCACCCGCGACGGCGTCGCCGGCTGGGAGCTCACCGGCGAGAAGTCGTTCGGCTGCGCCACCGGCATCGCCGACTACTACCTGGTCACCGCCCGGCTGGACGGCTACGACACGGCCGAGGGCCTGGTCATGTTCCTGGTTCCCCGGCAGGCGCCGGGCGTCACCGAGCGCCCGTTCTGGGACGGGCTCGGCATGCGCGGCTCGGCCAACCACGGCATCAAGCTGACCAGCGTCTTCATCCCGCAGGAGGACTCGCTCACGGTCCCCGGCGCGTTCGTGAAGATGCTGCAGTGCAGCCGGGGCAGCTTCGTCGGCAACCAGCTCGCGATCACCGCGGTCTACGTGGGCGCGGCGCAGGGCGTCTACGACGACACCCTGGAGCGGCTCACCACGAAGACATTCGCCGACACCGGACGGCCGGTCGCCGAGTCGCCGATGCACCAGGTGATCATCGGCGACATGACGGAATCGCTGGAGCGCGCGTACCTGTGGCTGCGCCGGCAGCTGCTGCTGGAGACGGTCGAGCCGCCCATCGCCACCAAGTCCGAGGTGTACGCGCAGTGGCGCATCGCCAAGGGCTCGATCTGCCAGGCCGCGTTCGACGTGGCGCTCGGCGCGTTCAAGGCGTCCGGGACGTCCGGCGCCACGATGAACGGCGTGGTCGGCCGCGCGCTGCGGGACCTGGCGATGGGCCTGGTCATGACGTTCCCGCCGGAACGGGGGCGTCTGGAGGCCGCCTCGGTGATCACCAGCAACAAGGCGAACCAGCTCTTCGCGAGCGTGGCCTCATGACGAGTGACCTCGTCGGCGGATCGTGGCAGGCCTGCGTCACGGAAACCGGCATCCAGCTGGAGAACCCCGCCACCGGTGACGTGATCGGGCCGGCCCTCGGTTCGTCACCGGAGCGGGTGGAGGCCGCCCTCGCGGCCGCCGACGCGCTGGGCGGCTGGGACGCGGATCCCGGTGAGAGAGCGGAGATCCTGGAGAAGGTCGCGGCCGCTGTCGCCGGCGCCGCCGGGGAGATCGTCGCCCTGGAGGCGAAGGCCACGGGGGTGCCGATCCGGCAGACCACCCCGCTCGGCATGATCCTGGCCGGCGCGTTCGCGCTCGCCGCCGGCCAGCTCCGAGCCGGCCTGCTGACCAGCACCACCACCCGCGAGGACGGCCGCGAGGTGCTCGTCGAGCGCCTGCCCTGGGGGCCGGCCGCCTGCCTGGTGCCGTGGAACGCCCCGGCGCCGATGGCGGCGCACAAGGTCGCCAACGCCCTCGCGGCCGGCTGCCCGACGATCCTCAAGCCCAGCGATTACGCGCCGTCCGGCACCGAGCGGCTCGCCGTCGCGATCCACGAGGCGCTGCGCGAGGCCGGTGCCCCGCCCGCGCTCTTCCAGCTTCTGCACGGCGGCGCCGACGTCGGCGCCCGGATCGTCGGCGACCCGCGGATCCGGGCCGTCTCGTTCACCGGCGGTCTCGGCGGCGGGCGGGCGGTCGCCGCCGCCTGCGCCTACGACATCAAACCCGTCCAGCTGGAGCTCGGCGGCAACAACGCGCTGATCGTGATGCCGGACGCCAACGAGGACGCCGCCGCCCGCGCCGCCGCCGACCTGCTCACCACGCTGAACGGGCAGTGGTGCCGGGCGCTCGGCCGCCTGATCGTCCCGGCCGGCCGCGAACAGCCGCTGACCGCCAAGATCCTCGAACGCGTCGAGATGCTGCGGACCGGCGACCCGGCCGACGAGGCCACCGATTACGGCCCGCTGATCCATTCCGGTCACCGAGCGACAGTGATCAAGGCTCGCGACGAGCTCGGCGGCACCGTGCACGAGGCCGATCTGGAAGGACCCGGCAACACCCTGGCCCCCTCGCTAGTGACCGGCGCGGACCCGGCGAGGACCACCGGCGAGATCTTCGGTCCGGTCGCGGCGGTGCACGGCTACCGCGATCTCGACGAGGCGATCGCACTCGCCAACGGCACGCGCTACGGCCTCGAGGGCTACGTCATCGGCACGGACGAGAGCAGAGCGCTGGAGACCGCGCGGCGGGTCCGGGCCGGCGAGGTGAAGGTCAACGGCTCCTCGATCATGAGTCTGCACCTGTTCACCCCGCGCCCTGCCTGGGGCATCTCCGGGTACTCCGCCGAGGGCACGGCCGAGACCCTGCTCTTCTTCACCAACCCGCGGGTCGTGGGCGTCGAGGGCGGCTTCGCGCTGCATTCGCGCGCATGACAGCGACCGCCCTGCGGGCGTTGCTCGCACAGAAGACGGTCACCCACATGCCCGGCGTCTACGACCCGGTCACCGCGGCGCTCGCGGTCCGGGCCGGGCACCGCGGCGTGCACCTGTCCGGCGCGGCCGTCGCGGCGGTCGCGCTGGGCCGGCCCGACCTCGGATACGTGCACGGCACGCAGATCGCCGAGCGGGCCGCCACGCTCATCCCCGCACTGACCGGGGTGCCGCTGCTGGCCGACGCGGACACCGGGTACGGCAATCCGCTGCACGCCGTCTGGACCGGTCTCGCGTACGCCCGGGCCGGCATCTCCGGCCTGCACCTCGAAGACCAGGTCAACCCGAAACGCTGCGGGCACCTGGCCGGCAAGGAGGTGGTCGATGCCAGCCTCGCCGCCGCCAAGATCTCCGCACTGGCCGATCACGTGCCGCACCTCGCGCTCGTCGCGCGGACCGACGCCTACGCCGGTCACGGGCTCGCCGAGACGATCGGGCGCCTCCAGCAGTACGCCGACGCCGGGGCGGACGCGGTCTTCCCGGAGGGCGTCGACGATCTCGGCGAGCTGCACGAGATCCATCGGGCGCTTCCCGGCGTACCCATCGTCGTCAATCGGTCGGAAGCCGGCGGCGACCGGCCTGCGGTGACCGACGACGAGCTCGCCGCCGCCGGTGTCCGTCTCGTCCTGCACCCGGTCGCCGCGCTGCTGGCCGCCATGCGCGCCGCGTCGCTCGCCTACCGGGCCATCGCCGCGGAGGGCACCGCCGCGTCGGTCGACCGGATGCCGTGGTCCGGCTTCACCGCGCTGGTCGGCCAGGACGAGGCCCTCGACCTCGACGCCCACTACGTCCCCCGGGGAGCACACACGTGACACGCATCCTGGTCGCCGGCGCCGGGCCGGTCGGGCTCACCGCGGCCCTCGCCCTGGCCCGGCGTGGCTTCGCGGTGACCGTCCTGGAAGCCGGTGCCGAGCTGGCCGCCGAGTCCCGCGCCTCGACCTTCCACCCGCCCACCCTGGAGATGCTCGACGACCTCGGGGTCGGTGCCGAGTTGCAGGCGATCGGGCTGGTCTCGCCGACCTTCGCCTACCGCGACCGGCGGGCCGGGCTGGTCGCGACGCTCGACCTCGCGGTGCTCGCCGGGGACACCCGCTACCCCTATCGGCTGCAGTGCGAGCAGTCCAAGCTCACCCCGCTGGTGGTGGACCACCTGCTGCGGCACGACGGTTGCGAGGTCCGGTTCGGGTGGCCGGTCGCCGAGCTGGTCCGCAACCCGGAGAGCGTCGTCGCCGTGAGCACCGACGGGCGCACGGTCGAGGGCGACTGGCTGATCGGCGCGGACGGCGCCCACTCGGCGGTCCGCAAGGCCACCGGCGTCACGTTCGACGGCATCACCTATCCGGAACGGTTCCTTGTCGCCTCGGTCGACGAGGAGCTCACCGGCTGGCTCGACGACCTGGCCGCTGTCAACTACGTCTTCGACCCGGTCGAGTGGTGCGTGCTGCTGCGCACCCCGGACCACTGGCGGGTGCTGCTGCCCACGCCGGTCGGCACGCCCGACGCGGAGGAGTACGCCCGCCTGGACACCCGGCTGCGCGGCGTCGTCGATCCGGGCCGGCCGTGGCGGATCGCGCACGCCAGCATGTACCGCGTCCACCAGCGGGTCGCCACGTCGTTCCGGACCGGCCGGGTGCTGCTCGCCGGCGACGCGGCGCACGTCAACAACCCGCTCGGCGGCCTCGGCATGAACTCCGGCATCCACGACGCGATCGCCTACGCGGACGCGATCGCGACCGGCGACGACACGGCGATCGGGGAGGTCGCCGCGGGCCGCCGCCGGATCGCCCTGGAATACGTGCAGAGCGTCTCGCACCAGAACTACGAGCGGCTGCGCGCCACCGACCCGGACGCCCGCGCCGCCCACCTGGACGCGCTGCGCGCCATCGCCGCCGACCCGGTCAAGGCCCGCGCGTCACTGCTCCGCAGCTCGATGATCGCCTCACTGCGCCCGGTGGCGGCATGATCGCGCGGGAGAACCCGGCCCGGTTCACCGAGATCGTCGGATCGGTCCGGGAGAGCTCGCCGGACGCGGTCGGCCACGTGGTGCGCTGGGCCGACGCCGAGCAGCGCACCTGGGCGGCCCGGCCGCTCACCGATCGGCTCGCCGCGCTGACGCGCGCCTCGGCGGCGATCGAGGACGCGATCGAGGAGCTGGCCACGCTGCTGGCCCGCGAGTCCGGCAAGGTGCTGGGTGACTGCCGGGGAGAGCTGGGCTTCGCGGTCCGCTACCTGCGGTGGGTGGTCCAGCACGCGCCCGAGGTGTACGGGGACCGCGTGCTCGACGACGACCTGGGCCGGCTCGTGGAGCAGCGCAGACCGTTCGGCGTCGTCGCCGCGGTCACGCCGTGGAACGCCCCGGTCATCCTCGCCATGCTGAAGATCGGACCGGCCCTGGCCGCCGGCAACGCGGTCGTGGTCAAGCCCTCGCCGCTGGCGCCGCTCACCGTCGACCGGGTGATCGCCCTGTTCGACGCGCCGATCCGGGCCGTGCACGGCGGCGCGGAGACCGGCGCGGCGCTGGTCGGGCACGAGCTGGTCCGCAAGGTGGCGTTCACCGGCGGGGCGGCCGGCGGGCGGGTTGTCGCGGCGCTCGCCGGCGACCGGCTCACCCCGACCGTGATGGAGCTCGGCGGCAACGATCCGGCCGTCCTGCTCGACGACGCCTCGTTCGACGACGACGCCATGGACCGGCTGGTGATGGCGAGTTTCGCCACCAGCGGGCAGGTGTGCATGGCGGCGAAACGGCTCTACGTGCCGCAGTCGCGTCTCGGGGAGTTCATCGACGCGTACACGAGCGCCGCGGGCCGGGTCCTGACGACCGGCGACCCGCTCGCCCCCGGCGTCACGATGGGCCCGGTGATCTCCGCCGCCGCGCAGCGTGCGGCGGACGCGCTCATCCCGCCCGGCGCGATCGCGCTGGGCCGCTTCGAGGCGGACCCGGCCACCGGCTACTTCGTGCGGCCCACCCTGGTGGCCGGCCCCGATCCGGACTCGCCACTGGTCACCCGGGAGCAGTTCGCGCCGGTCGTGCCGGTCCTCGGGTACCCCGACGAGAGGACCGTGCTGGCCTGGGCGAACGCCGGCGACCTCGGCCTCGGCGCCTCGGTGTGGAGCACGGACGAGGAGCGCGCGTTCGCGTTCGCCCGGCGGTTCGAGGCCGGCTTCACGTTCGTCAACACGCACAACCGCACCGGGATGAGCCTGCGCGCCCCGTTCGGCGGGGTGAAGCGGTCCGGCTGGGGCCGGGAGTACGCGACCGAGGGCCTCACCGAGTACGTCCAGACCTGCGTGATCCACGCGCCGGCCGCGTTCCGCCCAGGCGCGACCGCAGCCGCGGGCGGGCCGTCCGCCTACCCCACCGGGTGAGGCCCGGCCCACCCGCTGCGGCCTGTCCACCGGGTGAGGCCGGCCCACCCCGCTGCGGCCTGTCCACCGGGTGAGGCCGGCCCACCCCGCCGCGGCCTGTCCACCGGGTGATCAGACCCCGCGGACCGGGACCGGGTGTGCGGCGCCGGTGAGAGGGCGGCCGCCGCACCCGCCCGAGCGCTGCGAGCCAGCTGGTCCGGCTGGTCGTCAGGGCTCCCAGGCGCGTGATCTCCGACGGAGACCGGTCGTAGCGCTGGTGACCAGCTGGTCCAGCTGGTCCAGCTGGTCCAGCTGGTTCCCAGTGCTGCCGTCGACCGCTGCCGGCAGCACTGACCCTGTTGGCTGATACCCGCCGCCCGGTAGTGCGCCGATGCGGCCGCGCGTCACGGTCAGTCGCCGCCGACCGTGGAGCGCTGGGGGTTTGCGTCATTCTGCAGGGCCTGGGGCGTCCGCGGGTTTCCGCGCAGCGCGGGGTTGACCGTGGATGCCGGCACGCTGAGTGACAACCGTTCGTGCTGACGGGCGGCCCGGCCCCTGGTTTCCGGCGGGCCCTGCAGCGGTGATGACGCACCTCGGAACATTGCCGCAGCCGAGCGCACTGACGACCAGCTGGACCAGCTGGTCGTCAGTGCTGTCCTCGGCTGGTGGATCGTGGAAGCGCGCGGTCCGGCTGGCGCTCGGTGCTGTCCCGACGGGGCGGCGAGAACACTGCCAGCCAGCCGGGCAACACGAGCTGGTCACCAGTGTTGCCGTAGGCCTGTTCCGAGAGCACTGCGCGCCAGCTCGCCCGCACCGCTCCACGATCGACAACCGGGCGGCGCCACCTCACGTCCCTACCGGGCGGCGCCACCTCACGTCCCTACCGGGCGGCGCCACCTCACGTCCCTACCGGACGACGGCTCCTCGATCAGCCAGCAAGGTCGGCACTGGAAGCCAGCTCGTCTCGCCCGGCTGGCTGTTGGTGCACTCAGAAGTCCGTTCTGTGAACACTGGCCGCCGGCCGACATCGGCACTTCCACGATCCACAGCCCCGAGGACGCGAGTCGCAGAACGCCAGCCGCCAGCCGAGAACCAGCCGCCAGCCGAGAACCAGGCGCTGAGGCCGTCAGCCGATGCCGCTTTCCTCGATCTTCGCGACGGCGGCCCGGACGATTCTGCGGAACTCGGCGTCGGTACGCCGGAACGGTGTCTTGTCCCTGGTGACGTTCTGATCCAGTTTGAGATGAACCACCACGTCCCCGTACGCGATCATGGCCGTGGTCACCCGGCTGAGCAGTTCGTCGTCGTTCCGCACCTCGGAGACCAGGCCGACCGAGGCGTCACCCAGGCTCGGGAGCGGCCACCGTGAGGTGTTCCAGTACCCCGATGAGTACTGCTTGTCCGGACAGTCGTCGGGGATCGCGGCCCAGGCGTCGACAACCTCGGAGGATCGGTCGTACCCGACCGCGGCGATCTCCTCACTCAGGTCCAGGGACCGCCCGGTGTGCGTGAAGGTACGCACGACGTTGTCGACAGTGCCCAGGTAGAGCTCGTCACAGGCGCTGGCCACCCCGGAATAGGTGCCGGTGTAATCCGTCCCGGTGTAGCCGCCGGGCATGTCCGCAGGGCCGAGGAGCGCATCTCTCATCTCCTCGACGGTGGGCTCGTCGGCGGATGCCGCCGCGACGGCCGGCGCCGATGCGGCCGCGGATGCGCTGACCACTACCCCCGGGAACCCGATCATGAGCGCGGAGGCCACTGCGGCCGGAATGCCGTACGCGCGGGTTGACATGCCGTTATCCGATCTCGTCGAGCTTGGCGGCGGCCGCGAGCAGCGTGCTCCGGAAGTTGGCCTCGTCCCCGCTGTTCTGGTTGTTCAGGTGTTGCATGGTGAGGACGACAGCGCCGTGCGCGACAAGGACCGTGATGTCCCGGTCGACGAGCTGGCCGGTGGAGCCGGTGCGTTCGTAGAGCAGGCCGACCGAGGCGTCACCCAGCCGGGGACCTTTCCACCGGGAGATGGTCAGCATCCCGGGGCCCACCCTCCTGCTGGGGCATTTCCGCACCATCC
This sequence comes from Actinoplanes sp. NPDC023936, assembly GCF_040639325.1. Taxonomy (NCBI): domain Bacteria; kingdom Bacillati; phylum Actinomycetota; class Actinomycetes; order Micromonosporales; family Micromonosporaceae; genus Actinoplanes; species Actinoplanes sp. NPDC023936. The sequence continues at coordinate 37,630 of NZ_JBEZZR010000031.1, forward strand.
CGACGTAGGCGGCGATCATGTCGAGGGCCTGCTCGGACCCGACCGCCGCGACCCTCTGCTCGATGATGGTCGGTCCCTGGTAGTGCTTGAAGTCCTGCATGACGTAGTCGACCAGGTGCCCGTTGGTGGCGTTCCGGGCGCAGGCCTCCGCCGTGGTCAGGTAGACGGTGTCGCGCCCTCCGCCTTGCGTGCTCTGCTGGTAGGCCGGCGCGATCTCCTCGGGAGTGATCAGGGCCCGTTTCATCTCTTCCGAGGTGGGCAGCTCGTCGAAGGGGTCCGTGACCGCCTGACCCGGTGTCGCCGGAACGGCGACTCCCAGGGCCACCATCACCGCCAGCGACAGACGCGACGCGCGGGAGATCCTTGTCATGCGCTCACGGTAACCACCCGTCACCTGGCGATTCGGGGAAATCCGCAGGCCGTACCCCTCAGGGTTGGGTGTAGTCGACGACGGCGCGGGCGGTGAGCAGAGGGCGCAACCACGCGCCCAGCTCCTGATGCGCCGGGTGCGCCTGATAGGCCCGCAGATCCGCCTCGTCGTGGTGGGTGGTGCGCAGATGCAGGTCCCAGGAGACCTCGGTCCGCAGCTCGTCGAGATCTGCCCGTAGCGAGCGGATCTCGGGAACGACACCGGCCAGCTCTTCCAAACGCAACTTGGCCTTGGCAGCATCGCCCTCATCGGCGAACCTCATCACCACGATGTGCACCAACAAGTCGAGCCCCCAAATCTCTTGACCATCAAGAAACCCCTGTTGCGAATGCGGCTTCCAAGTGTAGTTTTGGGAAACGCCGTTTCGCTAGGGGGAACCGGATGCCCGGTGTTGTTCGCGTCGCCGCAGCCCAGATCGAAGCCGGTCAGGACATCGCTGCGAATCTGGCCGCCTGCCTGCGCGTCATCGACGCCGCCGCGGAGCAGAAAGCCCAGCTCGTGGTCCTGCCCGAGTTCGCCAACCACCTGTCGTGGTACGCGTCGCGCGCGCAGGCCCACGAGCTCGCCACCCGGCCGGGCGACGAGTTCCTGACCGCCATCGCGGACCGCGCCCGCCGGCACGGCATCTGGATCAAGATCAACGTCACTCATGGGTACGCCGATGGCCGTACCGGGGGCACGAACTTCCTGATCGACCCGTCGGGTGAGGTCGCCGGGTCGTGCGACAAGCAGACCCTGATGGGCGCGGAGAACGACTTCCTGGAGCCGGCGCCCACGGTCGGCCCGGTGCTCGACACCCCGCTCGGCCGCCTCGGCATGTACGCCTGCATGGAAGGCGTGATCAACGAAGTGACCCGCGGACTCGCGCTGCGCGGCGCCCAGGTGCTGCTGAACAGTCTGAACAGCTTCGCGCTGGACGAGGCCGATCTGCACATCCCGGTGCGCGCCGCGGAGAACAAGGTGTGGGTGGTGGCCGCCAACAAGGTCGGCCCGCTCCTGCCCCGCGACCAGCTGCCGGCCATCGCGGAACGCCTCGGCGTGCCGCCGGAGTGGCTGCACGGCGCGGGCGAGAGCCAGATCGTCGCGCCGGACGGCACGGTGGTCGCCAAGGCGCCGCGCACCGGTGAGGCCGTCGTGGTCGCCGACATCGACCCGTCGCTCGCCGACGACAAGCGCCGCCCGGACGGCACCGACATCCTGGCCGGCCGCCGCCCGTCGCTGTACGGCCCGATCGCCGCCGAGCCGGTCGGGCGGCAACGGCCACCGGGGGCGCCCACGCTGGACGTCGCGGTCGTCCGGCGGGTTTCGCACCTGGCCGGCGCGGCGGCGAAAGCCCGCCTCGTCGTCCTGCCGGCGGACGTGGGCCGGCCCGCGGCGATCGCCGCGGCGCTGGCCGGCACCGGGGCGCACGCGGTGACCGCCGACGACACCGGCGGCCTCCTGATCGACGAGACCGGGATCGTGGCACGCCAGCCACGGCTGCACGGTCCGGGCGCGACCGGCTCCGCGATCGTCCCGGTCGACCTGGAGTGGGGACGGCTCGCGATCGTGGCCGGGGCCGACGCGCTCTACCCGGAGACGTTCCGGCTGGCCGCGCTCCTGGACGCGGACGTGGTGGCGGTGCCCTACCGGGCGCAGGAGCCGTGGGAGCTGTCGCTGGGGCTGCCCGAGCGCGCCGCCGAGAACCGCCTCAACCTCGTCGTCGCGACGCCGCTCGACCAACCGGCCGCGATCTTCGCGATGACGCCCGACTTCACGCTCTGGACGCGGTGGGAGGGGCCGTTCACCGGTCGCATCTCCACGCCGATCCGCTACGACGTGGCCGCCGGCGCCCCCACCGGCGACGCCGTCGTCCACCCCGCGCAGGCCGCTAACCGCCAGGTCTCGCGGAACACCGACCTTGTCGACGGCCGTCCCTGGCGGCTCGTGGACGCGCTGATCCGATAACCGACGCACTGATCCGATAACCGACGCACTGATCCGATGACCGACGCGCTGATCCGATGACCGACGCGCTGATCCGATAACCCACGCACTGATCCGGATAACCGCAGAAGGAGCCTCATAGTGGCCGAGACGATCCAGCACGTGGAGGACATGGTCGACGGCTCGCCGGTCGTCGACGTGCACGACACGTTCACCTATTACCGGCAGCTCCTCGCCGACCTGAAAGCGAAGATCGACGCCCGGTTCGAGCTCACCCGCGACCCGTCCACCGTGGACCTGCAGGCGTACGGCGCCTATCCCGACGGGCCGGGCGGGTCGCTGGAGGCGTACGCCGGGCCGGAGATCGACTGGATGGTCCACTCCTGGATCGGCAACCCCGGCGCCAGCTTCGCCAACCTGCACCTGACCGCGTGGCTCGGCCCGCAGGTGAAGGTGCCGCACCTCGGGATCGCGCTGCTGGTCTGGCCGGGCGGGTGGTTCTACCTGGACTCGGTGCCCCGGACGAACATGGTCGAGGACGCCTCCTATTTCGATTCCTACTACGCGCCGCTGGACGAGGAGTGGCTGGAACTGCGGGCGGACCCGCAGTTCGAGTACTTCGTGAGCCGGGCCGGGTTCATCCGGGCCAGCCTGTCGCCGACCGCGTACTGCTACTCGTTCGAGCGCTCGCAGCGCAACCTGGAGATCGTCTCAGCGCGGGCACACGCACACGTCGACCGGTGGCTGCGGTGGGTCGACGAGGCCACGCCGGTCCCCGCCGGGGAACGGGCCGCGCTGGCCGCCACCGACGAGACGATTCGCCGCAACATCGCCGAACGGGATCCGGCGAACGTGATGGGCGTCCGGTTCTTCGGCGAGGAGACCACGAACAAGCTGGTCCGGGCCCTGTGGGGCGGCGACCGGGTGCTGCCGCGGCCCGGGGTGCGGTGATGGGAGTCCGCTCGATCTGGTGGGCCACCACGATTCCGGGTGCGGAGAAACCCTTCGACACGGCACACATCCGGGTCTACTACCCGGCGAAACCGACGGGGTCGGACGCCGAGCGGCTGTCCGGGGTGTTCCCGGCCGACCCGGACGGCGCGCCCTATCCGGTCGCGGTGATCGTCTCCGGGGTCAACGTGGGCCAGGAGGCCTACCGATGGCTCGCGGCCGAGCTCGCCTCGCGCGGATATGTGGCGGTCACCTACGACTGGGTGGGTGAGCTGTTCGGAGGCCTGCGGGGCATCACCCCCGGGGTCGAGCTGGCGGCGGCCCGGCCCGACGCCTACGGCACACGGGCGACGACGCCATCGGTCCCCGCGATCCTGACGGCCCTGGCGGAGATGACCGGACCCGTCGCCGGCCTCCTCGACCTCGGCAACGTCGGGCTCATCGGGCACTCGGCGGGCGGCACCGTCATCCTGCAGAGCGCCCGCTTCTTCCCGAGCGTCAAAGCGGTCGCCGCGTACGGCACGCACACCATGGTCGCCACGATGCTCGGCTGGCCGGCCGGCACCGTGCTCCCGGCCCAGGTCGACTGCCCGGTCCTGCTGATGAACGGCGAGAACGACGGCGTCATCAACGGCTCCGCCGACCGGTACGGCGAGTCCTCGATCAAACGGGACCCGATCAGCCGGACGTTCGACGAGGCCCTCCCCGACGCCGGCGGTGACACCGTGCAGGTCACGTTCGCCGGCGCGAACCACTTCGGGATCGTGCACCCGGTCGACGAGACCGCCGCCCGGGCCTTCCTCGACCTGCCGCACTCCACCGATCCGGCCGCCACCCGGGCGGCCCTGGCCGACGTCACCGCGGCGTTCCTCGACATCCACCTGCGCGGCGCTTCCCGCGACGCGCTCGACAAGGCCCTTCAGTCCCCCGACATCGCCGGGATCCGGCGGAGGTAACTGCCATGCTCAAGAACTTCTGGTACGCGGTGGAGTTCTCCGACAAGGTCACCACCAAGCCGGACCGCATCACCGTCCTCGGTCAGCACCTCGTCGTCTACCGCACGCCCCGGCAGGGCCGGGTGGTGGCGCTGAGCGACCTCTGCGTGCACCGGGGCGCGGCGCTCTCCGGCGGCTGGCTCAACGATGACAAGATCGTCTGCCCGTATCACGGCTGGGAGTACGAGCCGGACGGGGCGTGCACGAAGATCCCGGCGAACCTGCCCGGGCGCGGGATTCCGAAGAAGGCACGGGTCGACTCGTACCCCGTACAGGAGAAATATGGTTTTGTCTGGGTCTTCATGGGCGATCTCCCGGAGGAGGAGCGCCCGCCGATGCCGGTCTGGCCGGAGTTCGACGACCTCGTGGAGAACGGTGGCAAGTTCCGGGTCGTGACCGGCGAGTTCCTCTGGAACGCCAACTACGAGCGGATCCTGGAGAACGGCTGCGACATCGCGCACGCGCCGTTCGTGCACGCCGGCCGGTTCGGCAACCCGGACATGCCGCAGGTGCCGGACTACGAGGTGGAGCACCCGGACGAATGGTCCGCGTTCGCCACTGTCGACCTGCACCCGCCGAAGCCGTCCGGCCTCTGGGGCAAGTTCGGCCGGCTGCTCGGCAACGACCTGAAGAAGCGCCCGCCGGTCACCACGTCGGCCGGCTGGATGCTGCCCAACATGATCAAGCTGCACGTGCGGCTGCCGATCGGCGACATGGTCATCTACGACACCAACATCCCGATCGACGAGACGCACACCCTTGTCAAATGGGTCGCGCTGCGCACCTTCTTCACCGGCAAGTGGGCCGACAAGGACGCGGTCAACCGGACCCTGCGGATCTTCTACGAGGACGCCGCGGTGGTCGACAAGGTGCGGCCCGAGCTGCTGCCGTTCGACCTCGGCGCCGAGCTGCACATCAGGAGCGACATCATCGCTGTCGAGTACCGGCGGCGCCGGCAGGAGCTCGCGGACAAGGGCTGGCTGCTCAACGAGGAGGACTTCATCACCGGTGACGTGCCGAGGCGCACGGCCACCGTGATCCCCTCGCCGGCCCGGCGGGAGAGCCCGGAGCTGGCCCGCGCCTGGGTGCACAAGGCCCGGGGCGAGCATCCGACGGTGGCCGCCGCCCGGCTGATGGGCCAGGACGAATCCGAGGAGACCCAGTGAGCCTGCCCGGCGCCCTTTCCGACAGCACCCTCGCCGCGATCCTCGACCGGTTCCCGCTGACGCTCGCCGAGGACCGCGCGCTGACCTCGGCGATGAGCCCGGACCCGGTCGGGCGTATCCGCGTCTGGCGGGGCGAGGGCCCGGTCGTCAAGGTGGTCAACGTCAGCCTGGTCGTCCCGCCGATCGGCCTGGACAGCCACATGATCTTCGCGTTCACCGCGCCGTCGTCCGGCGTCCCGCACTTCACGCTGGACTCGGTGGCGAACGGGGAGAACTACGCGTTCCACCTCGATCTGATCCCGCGGATCGACCTGGCGACGTCGCTGCCCTATCTGGATCAGGTCTACGAGCCGCTGACCCCCGTCTACCAGGAGGTCTCCGGGCGGGACGGGCTCACGCCAGCGCACCTGACCCCGCGCCAATACGCGCTCATGTCGCCGTGGATGCTGGTGAACCGGGCCACCGCCGAGGCTTTCCGGGGCATCGGCGAAGCGGTCGACGCCTACGCCGGCCACTGGGCCGCCCTGGTCGAGAGCGGCGTCAAGGCCGAGGGCACCGCCGAGCGCGACGCCGCCCACCGGACCCTGCTGTTCAGCCCGGAGATCGACCCGGTCTGGAAGCAGACCGTCCGCCTTCTCGGCGCGGAACAGAGCGAATCGGTACGCCGTGAGCTGGTGAGCAACTGATGCCGGAGGAACCCAGCGTCTGGCAGAAACGGATCGCCGGCGAGTGGCACGGGCGGCCCTCGCTCTTCGACGCCACCGGGACCTGGTGCGGCTTCGAGGAGATCCGCCGGTCCTCGGACTTCGTGGACGGCGTCACCACGTACCGGATGGACGGGGGTCTGATCGGTGGCGGCCCGCTCGCGGGACAGTTCCGCCTCGGCGCGCCGTTCTCCTTCGGCGTCGTCGACTCCGATCGGAACCGGGTCTACACCGGCCCGGACTTCTTCGGGACCGGGCAGCCCTACGGCGGTTTTGTGGACTCGCACTATTACGGCCCGGGCTGGCAGGTGGACCTGAACACCTGGAACCAGGTGCTCCCGGACGGCGAGACCCAGGTCTACTCGTCGGTGCTCCACCAGGGCTGGGCCGTGGTGGGGTGCTTCAACGGGGTCTACACACGGACGCCGTCCCGGGTCTCCGCGCTGATCGAGGCGGAGACGCGGAACGGCCCGGTCCCGTACATCCTGCCCACCAAGGAGGCCGGCGCTTTCACCGGCGAGCTCGAGCTGTGGGGATCGGATCAAAAATTGCGGGGTACGGTCTCGGCGTCGATCGCCCTCGAACCGATCGACCTGCTGCGCACCCGTCGCACGATCAGCTGGCCGGGCGCCGGGCTGGACCGCTCGTTCACCGTGGAGACCCGCCGGGACGGCAACCGGCTGTTCTTCGAGGGACCCGAGGCGTGGGGCAACGCGATCGGTTTCGGGCGGGCGTCGTTCCAGTCCGTGCACCTCACCGACGTCTGGAAGATCAAGGGCCGGGAGTTCTCGATCGACGCGTCACCGGGGATGTCGGCGGGGACCCGGCTGGCGGTCGTCTACGAGCTCTTCGACGGCGGCAGCCTCGACTCGGTGCTGCACGGACTGCTGGAGTGGCAATCATGACCGTCGTCGTGGTGACCGGTGGGACGCGCGGCATCGGTCAGGGGCTGGTGCGGGCGTTTCTCGCCGAAGGGGCGCAGGTGGCCTATTGCGGACGATCAATCCCGGACTCGTCCGTCATCGGGGACGCACTGGGGATCGTCGCCGACGTGACCGATCGGGCCGACGTCCGCAAGCTGTGGGACGCCTCAGTGGATAAATACGGAAAAGTCGATATCTGGATCAACAACGCCGGATTGTCGAACTCCCGCAAACCACTCTGGCGGCTCGACCCCGCCGAGATCGACGCCGTCGTGGACGTCAACCTCCGCGGAACGCTGCAGGCCAGCGCCGTCGTCCTCGACGCGATGCTGGCGCAGGGCCACGGCGCGCTCTGGAACATGGAAGGGCTCGGCTCCAACGGCCAGATCGTGGCCGGCCTGATGCCGTACGGGGCGACCAAACGCGGCCTCACCTACGCCACGCTCGCGATGGCCAAGGAACTGGCCGGCACGCCCGTGAAGGTCGGGCTCCTCTCCCCCGGCATGGTCGTCACCGACCTGCTCACCCGCGACTACGAGCCGGCCGAACTGGAGAAGGCGAAGAAGATCTTCAACATCCTCGCCGACCGGGTCGAGACGGTCACCCCGTGGCTGGCTCGCAAGGTCCTCGCCGGCACGAGGAACGGCGGCCGGGTGGCCTGGCTGACCAACCGCAAGGCGGCGTACCGGTTCGCGACCGCCGCCTTCACCAAGCGCGACCTGTTCGGGAACTCCTGATGGATTACCCGATCGTGCTGGCGCTCGAGGACTTCGTGCCGGTCATCTTCGGCACCGCCGGATTCGCGCTGCTCAGCCGGACCGCACCCACCCCGCGGGCCCGCCGGGCCGGACTGGCGGGCGCGATGCTGATCGGCGCGGGCGGCATCGCCAAATGCGTGTGGAAGCTCGGCTACGCGGCCGGCGCGGGCGACTGGAAACTGTTCGAGCAGGCGCTGTTCCCGCTGATGGCGGGCGGCGCCACACTGCTCGCCTGGGCGCTCGCGGTCACGGTGCGGCGCGGGAGACGTACCCAGGCCTGGCCTTTCGCTCTTGCCCTCGGCCTCTGCGCGGCGGGCTCGATCGTCGCGCGGAGCCTCAACCCGCTGTTCGTGGCGGCCACGCTCGGGGTGACAGCGGTCAGCGTCCTCGGCGCGATCATCGCGGCCCGCTACCAGCAGTGGTGGGCCGTCTCCCTCTACGTCCTCGGCCTGGTGCTGGTCATGGGGCTGGTGCCGCTGCGCGGTTCGGACAGTCACCACACCGTCGCCTTCCAGTGGCTGGAGCAGGGCATCAACACGTCCGCCCAGGCCGCGCTGCTGATCGCCGCCTGGCTCACCCTCCGCGCCTTCTCTTCTGATCGCAGTCCCGTCACGGTTGGAGAATCGTCATGACCGACGCCCTCGGCTGGCGCCGCAAGTTCGGCGTCATCGCCCCGTCGACGAACACCATCGTCGAACCGGACTTCTACGCCATGACGGTGCCCGGCGTGACAGCGCACTTCTCCCGGATCCACATCCGCAACCAGGACCTCTCCGACGACGCGAACTTCGAGAACCTCCTCGTCCAGATCCGCGCCGAGATCGGCTTCGCCTGCGAGCGGGTGCTCACCTGCGAACCCGACTACATGGTGATGGGCATGTCCGCGGAGACGTTCTGGGGTGGCGTGGAGGGCAACCGCGAATTCGTCGCCCAGATCAAGGAGATCACCGGCCTCGACGTGGCCACCGGCGCGGAGGCGTGCGAGCGGGCGCTGAAGCTCTACGGCGCCCGGAAGATCGGCGTGGTCACGCCGTACCAGCCGGTGGGTGACGCCAACGTGGTCCGCTTCTTCGGCGAGATCGGCTTCGAGGTGACCGCCATCGAGGGCCTCAAGTGCCCGACGGCGGTGTCGATCGCGCATGTGACAGAGGACGATCTGCGCGCGGCGATCCTCACCGTGAACCGGCCGGACGTCGACGCGATCGTCCAGTGCGGCACGAACCTCTCCATGGTCCGGCTCGCGGACGAGGCCGAGCGGTGGCTGGGCAAGCCGGTGATCGCCATCAACGCGGCGACGTGGTGGATGGCGCTGCGCGAGAACGGCATCAAGGACAAGGTGTACGGAGCCGGCAGCCTGCTCCGCGACTACTGACCGGCTCTCCGCCGCAGCCGGCTCCGCGACTACTGACCGGCTCTCCGCGCCGCAGCCGGCTCGACCGCGATCTTGGCGACTGGTGCCCACCACGACGGCTCACGGGCCCGAGCCGTAGCCAGCGCAGGAACCCTCGGCGGAGCCGCCGGCGGTGGTGCAGGGATGATCGGCAGCAGGCGTGATCGGCAGCAGGCGTGATCGGCAGCGGGCGTGACCAGGTCGCACAATCGCGCTACGTGCGTCCTCACCCACGCGATAGCAGTGACCAGGTCGCACGCAACGTCATCGTGCGACCTGATTGCCGCTGCCCGACGTCAGCGTGCGGCCTGATTGCCGCTGCCCGACGTCATCGTGCGGCCTGACAACCCTCGATCGGGCCGCCGTGTCCCGCCGTCATCCCTCTCGCACCGGCACCCGCCGCTGCGGAGTCTCTGGGGCCGATCGCCCGGTAGGTTGCGTCCGGCCAGATCTGCGAGAAACGCGCGCGGCCCCGCTGCAAGCGCCGGTTCGCGGCGGACGGAAGCAGATCGCCTGGCGGCAACGGATCGGAGGTGTGGGACCTGCCCCGCGCAAAGCCGGCCCCACACCCCTGAACCGCCCCTGGATCCCGGAGGGACGACTACCGGAACCCGGCCATCCGGCGGCGGCGGGCCGGGAGCATCGCCAGCAGACCGAAGCCGGGCAGCAGCAGACCGGTTCCGATCAGTACGACGGTGGCCCACTCCAGGCCCGGGCCGGTCTTCGGCAGCGCCTCGTCGTCAGCGGTGGTCGCCGCGGCGGCAGCGGTCGACGTGCTGGACGCCGGCCTGGTGGTCGCCGTTTGGGTGGTCGTCGCCGGCTTGGTTGTCGCCGTCGTGCCTCCACCGCCACCACCGAAGGTGATCTTCACGGACACCGCGTTGGCCGTCACCGTGGCGGCGTCGTGGCTGGACGGCAGCAGCTGCGCGGCGATCACGCAGCCGCCGGTTCCGCAGTCCTTGCCGCTGAACGACTTCGCCACCTTGAGGGTCACCGTGCCGGTCTTGCCGCTGCCGTCGGTCTTGGCGAAGACCGCGCCGCCGGCCAGGTTGCAGTCGCTCGGGCCCTTCGGGTTCTTGACGCACTGGCCGAGGGCGAGGTCGGTCAGATTCTTGGTGAACCCGGTGCCGCTGACGGTGATCGAGTCGCCGTCCTTGAGCCCGGTGGTCTTCGAGACTTTCAGGGTCGCCTTGGCCGCTGCCGGGCCGGACACCAGGAACAGCGTCGCAGCGGCACAGAGAAGCCCAGCGGCCGTCGCGGCGGCGAGACGCTTGACAAGCACGACATACCTCCCAGAAGAAACGATCAGGAACGAGCCACGGCGGCCTCGTCGGTGCCGAGATAGGACAGGACGACGGCGGGGTGCGAGCGCACCTCGTCGGGCGGACCGGCCGCGATGACGGTTCCGGCGTCCATCGCGATCAGCCGGTCGGCGACCCGGGACAGCAGGGGCAGGTCGTGCTCGATGACCAGCACGGTGGTGCCGAGTTCGCCGCGGACCCGCAGCATCAGCTCGCCGAGCGCGACGCCGTCGGCCTGGGTGAGCCCGGACGACGGCTCGTCGAGCAGCAGCAGCCGGGGTTCGAGGGTGAGCAGGCAGCAGAGCTCCACGATCCGCCGGGTGCCGGTGGAGAGCTCGCCGACCGTCCGATCGGCGAGGTCCTCGAGCCCCATCGCGCGCAGCGCCGCGAGGGCACGCGCGGCCTTCGCCCGGGAGGGACGCGGGTCGCCCAGGACGTCGATCACGAGACTCGACGGGATGCGCTTCTCTCCGGCGACCATCAAAGCCTCACACACGGTGAGTGCCGGGAAGAGCCGCGCGTCCTGGAACGATCGCACCAGCCCGTCGCGAGCACGCCGCTCCGGGGTCCAGCCGGTGATGTCCCGTCCCTGGTAGCGCACCATGCCACCGTCGGCGGAGGTGAAACCCGCGAGGATCTCGAAGAGCGTCGTCTTACCGGCGCCGTTCGGCCCGATGATGCCGACGATCTCACCCTCAGTGATCGTGAACGTGGCGTCCTGCACGGCCTTGACACCGCCGAACGACCGCCGGACCCCGGCCACCTCCAGCAGCGGCGCCGTCCCGATCATCGGCGCGAGGCGCTCGGCCGGCAGATGACGCACCCGCCACTGCCCCGGCCGCGCGGGCCCGGCCAGGAGATCCGGCGCCGGCTCAGGCCCCGCTTGCGGGGGTACGCCCGAAGCACCGCCGCCACCAGCAGAATCCCCGTCCCCGACAGCCGCCCGCGACCGCCGCCGCCCCACCGACAAAGCAGACATCCGCCCCACCGGGAAAGCGGGCATCCGCCCCGCCAGCCCCGCCAGCCCCGCCAGCCCCGCCAGCCCCGCCAGCAACCCACCCAGCCCCTCGGGCAGGAAGATCACCACGAGCAGCCAGCCCAGCGTGAGCACCGCCTGCCCGGCGATCCCGAGCGGGAACAGCGCCGGCAACCCCACGATGACGATCGAGCCGAGCAGCGCGCCACCGGTGCGGGACAACCCGCCCACCACGGCGATCGCGACCACGTCGATGCTGGCGGACGCCGGGAAGCTGTTGATGCTCAGCTGCGCCTGACCGAAGCCGATCACCACGCCGCCGAGTCCGGCCAGGGCGCCCGCTACCCCGTACACCTGAAGTTTGCGGACCGGCGCCGCCACCGTGAGCGCACGCCCGGCCTCCTCGTTGTCCCGCAGCGCGAGCAGCAGTCGGCCGAAGCCGCCGCGGCGCAGCCGCGCGGTGACGGCCCACCCGATGGCGAGCATCAGCAGCGCGAACAGGTAGTAGTCGGTGGCGACGCTGACCACGTAGTCCCGCCACATCGGGTACGGGGTGGTCAGCCCGTCGCCGAGCAGGAACGACTGGCGCAGCAGCCAGCCGCTGGTGGCGAGCGCGAACGCGAGCGTGGTGACGCCCAGGGCGACGCCGCGCAGCCGCAGCGCCGGGATGCCGACCAGGGTGGAGGCGAGGGCGCCGGCCGCGCATCCGGCGAGGACGCCGGTGAGCATGTTGCCGGTGAGCTGGGCGACCTGGATGGCGGCGGCCGCCCCGATGCCGGCGAACGCGAACTGGCCGAGCGACAGTTCGCCGGCGATGCCGGTCACCAGGATGACGGAGAGGCCGACCAGCGCGTACCCGCAGATCATGGTGAGGATCGAGGCGGTGGAGTTGCTGACCACGTAGGCCAGGCCGACCCCGATCCCGGCGAGCAGCACCAGGCCGATCCGCGCGCCGGGCGGCGGGCTGGCGTCCCAGCGCGGCCAGGACGCGTTCTGCTCGTTGTTGCGCCCGCCGGAGCGCTGCCGCAGCAGCGCGACGAGGATCGCGAGGCCGAGCACCACGTCGACGAATCCGCTGCTCTCTCTCGACAGGAGCACCTGTTCGAGGACGCCGACGCCGATCGAGGCGCCGAACGCGATCGGCAGCGACGTCATCCGGGCGATCACCGCGCCGGCCAGGCCGCGCAGCAGCAGTTGCGGGCCGAGCGATTCGATCGACTGCACGCCCTGGGTGGGTGTCAGCAGGATCGCCGAGAACGCGGCCACGCCACCCGCGACCGCCCAGGCGAGGCTGGTCATCAGGGGCGCGGGGACGCCGTTCACGGTGGCCGCGTCGGGGTGGTCGGCGGCGGCCCGGACGGCGATGCCGTACTTGGTGCGGCGCAGGAAGAACGCGAGCGCGGCGAGCAGCACCGGGGTGAGCAGGAGCATGGCGGTGAGCGAGGAGCCGACCGCGGTGGTGCCGATGCTGAACGCGGGCAGGCCGGGCGGCTTCGGATAGGTCGAGCCGGAGAAGCTGTCCCGGTCCACGAGCAGGGCCAGGACCAGGATGAACTGGGCCAGGCCGAGGGTGGCGATCATGCCGATCACGCGGGGCCGGCCGTGCAGGCGGCGGACCACCGACATCTCGATGCCCGCGCCGAGCGCGCCGGCCACCACGATGGCGAGCGGGAAGGCCAGCCAGAACGCGATGCCGTCGGTCAGCCGGGCGAGGACCGCCGCGCCGAAGACACCTGTCGCGCCGTGGGCGAAGTTGACGAACTTGCTGGACCGGTAGACCAGCACGATGCCGATCGCGAGCAGGCCGTAGGTGAGGCCGGTGAACAGTCCGACGGCGAGCCGGTCGAACCCGAGGTCGTACCCGAAGTAGCTCATCCGGCGTGACCTCCGAGCACCAGGCGCCTCGCCAGATCGGGGGTCGCGCGCAGTTCTTCCGGGGTGTGCTCGGCGATGATCGTGCCGTGTTCCATGAAGAGCAGCCGGTCGGCGATCGCCATGGCGACGTTCACCGACTGCTCGATGACCAGGGTGGCGACGCCGGCCGCGGCGAGGCGGCGGATGAGTTCGAGCAGGCCGCCGACGACGACCGGCGCGAGCCCGAGGGAGAACTCGTCGATCAGCAGCAGGCGGGGCCGCTGGATCAGGGTCTTCGCGAGGACGAGCATCTGCCGTTCGCCGCCGGAGAGGTTGGCGGCCGGCTGGTCGGCGCGGGCGGCGAGGCGGGGGAAGACGGCGAGGGCGCCGTCGACGACGGCGCCGGTCCGGTCGTCGTCCTTGCCGTTCGGGTACGCGTGCAGCCTCAGGTTGTCGCGCACCGACAACGATCCGAACGCCTGCTGCCCGATCACCGTGGACATGCCGAGCCTGACCCGCTTCGGGCCGGGGAGCGCCGTCACGTCCCGGCCGAGCAGCGTGACAGTCCCGGTTCGCGGCCGGCTCAGCCCGCTGAGCATCCGGACCAGAGTGGACTTGCCGACCCCGTTGGGCCCGCAGAGCGCCACGGTCTCGCCCTCGCGGACCGTCAGGTCGATGCCGAAGAGGACCTGGATGGAGCCGTAGCCGCCGGAGAGCCCGTCGACACGGAGCACGACGTCACCGTCCAAGGCTGGTCACCGGCCCCTCGTAGGTGAAGCAGCCACAGCCGGAGTCGAACTTCAGCACCCGGTACGCGGTGCCGGCCGCGTGGCCCCCGCCGAACTCCCCCAGTCCGGTCGCCGTCGCGAACTCCGCGGACCGCGCCGCCGTGGCCCAGGCCGTCGCGTTGAGGTTCGGACCGAGGTCCTCGGCGGCCGACTGGAGAAGCAGCGCCGCGTCGCAGTAGGCGAACGCGACACGCGCGTTCTCCCGCGCCGGGAACGTGATCCCGGCGTCCGCGTAGATCTTCTGGCAGGTCTTCTCGGCCTCGCTGCCCGGGAACGCCATCTGGCTGTCCGGCACGTCGTAACCGGGCGCGAACCCGACGCCGACCATGCCCTTCAGCGCGGCGGGCGGGATCGTCCCCGGGTTGGACACCATGAAGCCGGGGCTGTCGAAGGTGGAGATCCCGTACCGCGCGGTGTAGCTGTTCGCGGCGGCCGACGTCATAAAGAACGGCGCTATCCGGGCGCCGCCGAGGAAGAACACCCGGTCGATCCTCTTGCCCCGGAAGTTGACGGCCGCCTGGGTGAGCCCGGAGTTCAGCGTGCCGAGCGAGGTGGTGTCGATCCAGGAGACCGTGACGTCGATGCCCGATTCAGCGGCGAAAGGCGTGACGATGTCGTCGAACACCGCCTTGTTGGCCGGGGTGTCCGCGGCCACCAGCCCGGCCCGGTCCCGCCCGTCGAAGAAGCCCTGGGACGTCAGCACGGACAAGAACGACGTCGCGAACGCGTCGTACTCCGGGAACGACGCCGTCCACAGATAGGGCGCCAGCTCGGCGAACGTCGACTTGCCGTTGGCGATCAGCGTGGCGTCGAGCATCAGCGTCTGCCGCTGCGCGTAACAGGGCCGGGCGTTGGACTGCAGCTGGCCGGTGAGCACCACCGCGAACGCCTTGTCGTCCTGGGTGATCTGGCTGCACAGCGTGGTCTCGGCGGCCGGCGAGTCGTTGCTCGCCTCGTACTCCCGGTACACCGCCTCCAGCCTGCGCCCGGCGATCCCGCCGTTCGCGTTCACGTAGGAGGCCAGCGCCTCGACCTGCTCCGCGGGTTTGCCGACGTCGGCGTTGGCGAACCCGGTGAGCGACGCGGTCTTGGTCAGATCGGTGCCGATGAAGACGACAGTGACGCTCTCCTCGGTGACGCCCGGTCCGGTCCCGGAGGCCGACGCCGGGGCGGCGCCGTTGCCGCCGGGCATCAGGGCGCCGCACCCCGTGTAGGCGACGACCGCGACGAGCAGGACCGCGCCGAGCCGCATCAGCAGGGGGCCGTCGAGGTTCCGGCGGGTCATTCGTTCTCCTCGAGCAGTGAGATGGAGCGCGGGTACCGCCGGGCCAGCACGTGCCCGAGAGCGTCCAGGTCGAGCACCGAGTCGCCGGTGCCGGGCCCGGCGCCCGCGCCGATGAGCGCGCGCAGGTTGTCCAGGCTGAGCTGGGCGCCGGCGTGCCGGTGCAGCCGCCGGGAGCCGGGCGCGTCGTCGAAGACCAGGTAGGCGCCGAGGCTGCCGAG
Organism: Actinoplanes sp. NPDC023936; assembly: GCF_040639325.1. Lineage (NCBI taxonomy): Bacteria > Bacillati > Actinomycetota > Actinomycetes > Micromonosporales > Micromonosporaceae > Actinoplanes > Actinoplanes sp. NPDC023936. The sequence goes on from NZ_JBEZZR010000031.1 coordinate 53,295, forward strand.
CCGGACCACGGCGGGGAGCAGCGCGTCCGCCGGGTCCAGATCGCGCAGGGCACGCCGCCGCCCGAGCCGCCGCAGCAGTCCCCAGACGATCAGCGCGACACCGAGAGCATTGATCAGAATCAGACCCCAGGGGTACGCGTCATGGCGCACCCGGACCGGAGCGAGGCCACTGACGTCGGCGCTCACCACGTACTGGCCGAAGGCGGCGAGCGGCAGCTCCACCGGGACCGTGAAGGTCCGGCTCTGCCCCGGCCCGAGATCCGCGACGACCTCCTGGTGAAAGATGTTGTCGTCGCCACCGCCGCCGAGCCGGATCTGCGCTGTCGCGCTGGTCAGGGTGACGGCGGTGGGGTTGCGGACCGTGTAGGTCAGCGTCAGCCGGTCCCGCGCGCCGAACCAGGCCGCCGCGGTGCCGCCGGTGAGCGCGAACTCCTGCACGGTCAGCTCCCGGGCGGCGGCAGCCGTGGCCGGGATCGTCCCGGCCGGATGCCCGGTGATCGAGATCGGCAGGTTGACCGGCAGGGCGCTGCCCTGCACCTCGGCGATGTGCACGACGCACGGGCACGGCTTGGGCGGGGCGCCGGCCCGCAGGTCGACCACGAACGTCCCGTCCGCCCGGACCGGGGTGGCCACCGCGGCCCGGGTGTCGCAGGCGGCCGAGCCGGTCAGGCCGCCCTCGCCGCACGTGACGAACTGGAGCAGCGTGCCGGCGACCCAGCCCTGGCCGGTGACCCGGACCGTCTCGCCGGGTTTCGCGACGTTTGCCGAGAGCGTGGCGACCCGGCCGGCGGCCACGGCCGGCGCCGCCGCCAGCACGGCGAGCGCGACGGCGGCCACGACCAGGGCCGGCTTGGTCATCGGGCGGCCACCAGGCCGCGCGGGCGGAGCTCGCGGGCGCGGCGGCGCCGCCGGGCCAGCAGCACGATGCCGGTGATCAGCAGCGCCGGCAGCAGCACGGCGGTCCAGGAGACGACGAGCGTGCGTTCCGAGCGCCGGGCGAAGACGCCGCCCTCGGCACGGACCGCCACCGAGGTGGTGACCACGTCGAGCGGCCAGATCCCGCCGGCCCTCATCGCGAAGGCGCCCTCCGCGCCGGGGATCATGTCGCTGGCCGGGGTGGCCCCGGTGACGGTGATGCGGTGGCCGAACAGCCCGGTCATGGTCACGGTGGCCGACGGCACGAGGTGGACGTTGCCGACGTTGGCGACGGTGTACTCCAGGTCGCCGCCCGTGATCGCAGGCAGCAGCGGCGCGCGGACGTTCAGGTCGAGTTCCGGCACGCCGAGGCCGGGCACGACGGCGCCGGCGACGCGCAGGTAGACGCGGGCCGCGACGGCGCGCTGGATGTTCACGGTGGCGCCGCCGGCCTGTGCCGTGCTGCTCGCCGACGCCTCCATCGCGACGATCCCGCCGACGTGGTCGCCCGGTGTGGCGTTGGCCGGCACGGTGATGGTGAACGGGATGTCGGCGCTTGTCCGCGCCGGCACCTCGACGGCGCTGACCTGGGACTTCACCCACGAGCCGAGATCTTTCCGAGCATCGGTACGGGTCCGGATGGCGAACCCGCCGTTCCGGGCGGTGTTGTACGCGTCCGCACCGTAGATCAGAAACGACCGCGGCGTGGCAGTCAGGTTGGTGACCCGGACCGACTCGGAGACCCGCTCACCGGCCCTGGCATCCAGGAAGAAGTAGAGCCGCGGTGTGGGGCCGGGGTTCTTGGCCGGGGTCGGCGTGACGGCCCATTCCCCGTTGCCGGTGGCGGCGGCGGGCGCCGGGATGAGCAGGACCAGCACGGCGATCACCAGGGCGGCCGCGAGGTTGCGCATTGGTGCTTCCCTCTCCAAGGGGGTGGATGCGGGGCGGTGGCACACCGCCCCGCATCCACTGTCAGAAGGCCACGGGTCAGCTCAGCGTGAGCGTGAGCGTCGCCGTGTACGTGCCGGCGAGCTGGATCGCCGGCACCGCGAGGGACAGTTCGGCCGACGCGTCGTACGAGCCGCCGGTGACAGTGCCGGCCGCGCTGGCCGGCCCTGCGCACAGGGTCGCCTCGTTGACCGGCACGGCTGCCGAGCCCGCCACCGCGGCCGTCGCGTTGCTGGCCCCGGTGTGGTCGGCGCAGGCCGGCGTCCAGGTCAGCGCGCTGGCCGGGATGGTGCCGCCGGGGACGCCGGTGAAGTCGGTGACCGCCGCGGCGAGCTCCCAGCCGAGGGTGCTGCCCCGGTTGTCGGTGACGTTGATCGGCTTGAGCGAGCCGGTCGCGGTCTGTGCCGACCCGTTCAGCGTCACACCGGTGAAGATGATCGTGCTGGAGCCGGTGCCCCGGGACATCGACAGCGAACCGCCCGTGACGGTCTCGGAGAGCTCGTACGTGAGGTCGCAGTCACCCGTCGCCGCGGTGCCCTCCTTCGCCGTGCAGGCGTCCGCGGACGCGGTCCAGGGCGCCAGGGCGAAGAGCCGGCCGGACACCGCACCGATGTACGCGGTGGTGGTGTCGTTGACCGTGAAGGCGGCGCTGATCCCGCCGGTCGCCGTCGCGGTGGCGGTGACCGCCGCGTCACCGGTCGGCGGAGGTGGCGGAGCGCCGGTGAGCGCCCGGTATCCCCGGACCGTGACCGTGCTGCCCGGGTCCCAGTCGGTGCCCTTGACGGAGATCGCCGTGCCGGCGCCGCCGCCCGAGGGCGTGATGGTGACCGTCGGCGTGCCGAGGATCGTGATGGACACCAGGACGGTGCTGGCGCCGTCGGTGACCGCGAGGGTCCGGGTGCCGGTCGTGGGACTCGCCGGCACCACGAGCGTCCCGGTGCCCGAGCCGCCGGCGCCGGTGGACCCGGTGCCGCTGCCCTCGCCGGCGCCGCCACCGGAGCTGTCCTTCAGCGACGCCGTGAGCGTGGCGTTCGCCTCCAGCCCGGTGACCGAGTAGGTGATGGTGTTGGTGGCCCGGGCCGCGGTGACGCCGGTCTGGCCGGTGATCGACGTGATCGTCGCGCCGCCGTCGAAGACGGTGGCGTTGTGCACGATCGTGGTGTCGACCGGCGAGGCCTTGTGGTCCCGGTCGCCGGAGTTCGAGCAGTACGTGGACGCCGTGGAGTTGGCGAACTTGACCTGCTTGACGGTGAGGGCGACGACGCCCTGCGCGCCGGCGACGAACGAGCCGGTCGCCGTGAAGCCGCCGAGCTTGGCGTACGCCGCGACAGCGCCCGCCGGGTAGGTGGACTGGTTGAGCGTGATCGTGCCGGTCTGCGCTCCGGAGATCCCGACCGTCACGGCCACCGGCACCGAGCCCGCGGTGAGCGGAACCGGGCCGTTCGTGGAGCCCTCCACCGCGGTGAGCGACACGGTGACGCTCTGACCCGGCTTCGGCGACGCCGGATTCGTGGTCAGGGTGAAGGTGTCCGCCCATGCGGACGGGGAGGATCCGGTGCCGGCGTCACTGAAGTAGATCCGGCACCCGAGGGAGTTGGCGGTCGGCCCGTAGGCGGCGGCCGGCGCCTGGACGGCCACGACGCCGGCCAGGGCCAGCGCCGACCCGGCCGCCACGGCCAGGGCTCTTCGAACGATGCGTTTCATGGGTGCTGCCGCGTCCCCTCTGTCAGATGGGCGCGCCCCGCCGTTGCCGGCGGCGGCGCTCGTGCGCGCGGTACACATCCGGTTCCCCAACCGTTTCCCACAGGGAAACGCTGTTTTCCTTTTGTGTGGGATCAATAAACGCGGTCCGCAACGGGTGTGTCAACCCACCGACCAGCTCTATTTCGCATCGCGGAACACTGTTTCCCGAACTGGAAACAGCGCCGAAACCGGTCCGCCCGCGTCCAGGGCCCGCACCGCCGCGGCAAGCGCCTCGACCGCCGCAGGGTCGAGCGCCCGCGTCGCGTTGCCGGTGAACTTCGCGGTCACCTCGTCCGCGCGCAGCGGATGGCCCGGACCACCGCGGGAACTGTTCACCCGGTGCTCCAGCAGCTGCCCGGACCGGGTCCGGACGCGCAGCACCCCGGCGAAAGCCCGCGGGAACGCGGCGGTCGCGGCCGGGTCGGCGACCATCCGCACCTTCCCGGCCAGCTCCAACCGGCGCGGGTCGAGACCGGCGAAGTCGTCCAGGCCGACACCGAGACCGGCGCCCCCGGTCAGCGCGATCGCCACCGTGTACGGGCCGGAGAACTTCGCGTGGTACCCGGTGCGTGGACGCGCCTTCTCGGCCACCGGCTCGGCGATCGTGCGCAGCACCGGCTCGGCCACCCCGAGCTCGATCCCGGTCACGTCGTCCGGATCCAGGCCGGCCGCGCGCAGCGCCAGAGCACAGTCGATCCCGGGATGCGTGAAGTGATTCGACGGGTACGGCTTGAAGACCGTCCGCAGCACCTCCCACCGCTCGCCGAGCGCGCCGGTGACCGCCGCCGGATCGAACCGGCCGGTGTGCGCCGTGAAGAAGCCGAACCGGCCCTCCAGAACGGTCGGCGGCCCGGTCAGCCCCTCGGCGGCCAGGGTCGCGGCCACCACCCCGCCGTGCGCGGCCCAGCCGCAGTGCGCCCGTTTCACCGATCCGCCGGTGCGGTTCGCCTCCAGGACGCCGGCGCCCATCGACGCGGCGATCCCGACGGCGTCCGCGATCCGCCCCGCGTCCAGCTCGTAGAGCCGGGCCACGGCGACCGCCGCGCCGATCGTGCCGCAGATCGAGGTGGCGTGCTGCCCGCGCTCGAAGTAGAGGTTCGCGCCGGTGTCCGGATCGCAGCCGGCCATGCCGACCCGGTTGGTCACCTCGATGCCGGCGGCGATCGCGGCGATCAGGTCACCGGGCGCCCCGGCCTCGGCGGCGGCGAGCGCGGCCGGCACCACCGAGGCGCTCGGATGCAGCACCGAGGGCAGATGGGTGTCGTCGTAGTCCAGCGAGTGTGCGAGCACCCCGTTCACGAACGCGGCCGACGGCGCCGGCAGCCGGTCGCCGTACCCGAGCACTGTGGATTCTCCGACGCCGCCCCAGCGGCGCATCGCCCGGACCGCCGCGGGCGCGGCGTCGGCGTCTTCTTCCGCGTACGCGGCCAGGGCGTTGCCGAGCACGTCGAGGATCCGGGGCGGCACGTCGGCACGTACCCGCTCCGGCGGATCCACCGACGCCGCGAACTCACCCAGTTGCCGCGCCAGCGACGCCGTCACGGAACGATCGCCAGCGGCCGGACCGGTGAGCCGGTGGCGCCGACCAGCTTCAGCGGCGCGAGGATGAACTGGAACTCGGTGACCCCGGCGTCGGCGAGCTCACTGAGCAGCATCGTCTCCACGATGTTGATCCCGGCCTCGACCAGGAGGATCCGGTGCACCGGCAGGCTCGCGTGCCCGGCGCCCGGCGCGATGTGCTCGTAGGCGATGGTCTCCGCGCCGGTGACAGCGATCTCCCGCTCGACCAGCCAGCGCGCGGCCTCCTCGCCGGGACCGGGCACGCCGGTGGCCGTACCCAGGAAAGCCGCGCCCTCGGCGAAGCGCCTCGACCAGCCGGTGCCCACCAGGACCGCGTCTCCGGGGTTGACCGGAAGGTCGCCGCAGGCGGCCGCGAGGTCCGCGGCCGTCACCTCGTAGCCGGGCGGCAGGATCTCCACGCCGTGCACCCGCGCCACGTCGAGGAGGACGCCCCGGCCAACGTAGGGCGCGAACTCGTCGATGCCGAGCCGGGCGAACCCGGCGTCGGACTGCACGTCGGCCGCGACGATCCCGCCGTGCAACAACCCGTCCTGGGAGACGTGCGCGAGGGCGTCGACGTGGGTGCCGACGTGGGTGCCCATCACCAGCACGTCGTTGGCGGCCGAACCACCGCCGGCCCGCACCATGTCACCGTGCCGGCGGACCAGCGAGTGGTGGTACGCCGGATGGTTCGGCGATTGTGGGATGCCCCGCCGCATCGGCTGGGCAAGATCGAAAACCTTCATTGTCAGACGACCCCTTCGGCCCTCAGCTCCGCCCGCTGCTCCTCGTCGTAGCCGAGTCCGGCGAGCACATCATCGGTGTCCGCGCCGCGCGGCCGCCCGGTCCAGCGGATCCGGCCCGGCGTGCGCGACATGCGGTAGAGCGGGCCGGGCATCCGCACCGGCCCCAGCGTCGGATCGTGCGCGGTGGTCACCGCGTCGCGGGCCCGGAACTGGGGGTCGGCGAAGACGTCCGCGATGTCGTAGACCGGGGCGATCGCGGCCTGCGCCTCCTCGAACGCCTCCTGGACCTCTTCCTGTGAGCGCGCGCCGATCCAGTCGGCCATCGCCTCGTCCAGGAGGTCGGCGTGCGCAGCACGGCCGACGCCGGTCGCGAACCACGGCTCGTCGATCAGCTCGGGGCGTCCGACCAGGCGCATGACCCGTTCGGCGATGGCCTGCGCGCTGGTCGAGACGGCCACCCAGCGGCCGTCCCCGGTGCGATACGTGTTGCGGGGCGCGTTGTTGACCGATCGGTTGCCGGTCCGCCGCTGCACGGTGCCCAGCTGGTCGTAGACCATCGCCTGCATGCCGAGGACGGTGAGCATCGGCTCGACGATGGCCAGGTCGATCACCTGGCCCGGCTGGTCGTGGACGTCCCGGTGGTAGAGCGCCGTCATGATCGCCTGAGCGCCGGTGAGCGCCGCGATCCCGTCGGCCAGACCGAACGGGGGCAGTGTCGGCGGGCCGTCGGGTTCGCCGGTGATCGCCGCGAAGCCGCTCATCGCCTCGGCCAGGGTGCCGAACCCCGGCCGGTGGGAGTACGGTCCGAATTGTCCATATGTCGTCACCCGGGCGATGATCAGTTTCGGGTTGATCTCGTGCAGCGTCTCCGGGCCGAGCCCCCAGCGCTCCAAGGTTCCGGGACGGAAGTTCTCGATCAACACGTCCGTGGCCCTGGCCAGATTTTTCAGGATTTCTGCGCCTTTTTGAGTACTCAGTCTCAATGTCAGCGTGCGCTTGTTCCGGCCGAGCATGGTCCACCACAGCGGAACCCCGTCCTTCGCGGGTCCGTGCCCCCGCGCCGGGTCACCCGCGACCGGGTGTTCGATCTTGAGCACGTCGGCGCCGTAATCGCCGAGGATCGTCGCGGCCAGTGGTCCGGCGAACAGGGTCGACGCGTCGACGACCCGTACGCCCGAGAGAGGGCTGTCAGCGGCGGGCATGACACACCCTAACCGCTCTGTTCCATTAAGGGAAACCTCGTTACTGTGTGCGAAACACCTGTGGGAGGTTGGCCCGGATGAGCCGTTACGATCTGCTGGTACGCGGAGGCACCCTCGTCGTGCCCTACCTGGGAACTGTGCGGGCCGATCTGGCCACCAAGGACGGCAAGGTCGCCGCGATCGGCCTCGACATCTCGCCGGACGAGGCCTCGCAGATCTTGGACGCCACCGGGAAACTGGTCTTCCCCGGCGCCGTGGACGCCCACTTCCACCTGGGCATCTACCGGGACCTGGCGGTCGACGCGGCCGAGGAGACCCGCTCGTCCCTGGTCGGCGGCGCGACCACGGTGCTCTCCTACTTCCGCACCGGCCAGCACTACCTCAACAAGACCGGCCCCTACGGCGAGATCTTCCCGGAGGTGCTGGACGCGGTCGCCGGCCACGCGTGGACCGATTACGGCTTCCACCTGGCGCCGATGGACACCGCCCAGGTCCACGAGGTCCCGTCGCTGGTCGAGGGCAGCGGCGTCAGCTCGTTCAAGTACTACATGTTCTACAAGGGCTTCAACCTGTCCGCCGACTCACGCGACGCCAAGGCGTTCACGATGAGCGACGAATACGACCTGGGCCACCTCTACCAGCTCATGGAGGCGGTCGCGGCGGCGAACGCCGCCACCGACCGCCGGGTCTCCCTCTCGCTGCACTGCGAACAGGCCGAACTGATGCGGTTCTTCATCGATCGGGTACGGGGTGACGGCGATCCCCAGACGCTGAAGGCCTACTCGGACGCCCGCCCGCCGCTGACCGAACGCGTGGCGATCGGCGAGGCCACCACCCTGGCCCAGGCCACCGACTGCGCGATCAACCTGCTGCACCTCTCCTCCGGCGAGGCGCTGGCCGCCGCCCGGGAGGCCCGCGCCGCGATGCCCGGCGTCGACATGCGCTTCGAGGTGACACTGCACCACCTCTGCCTGTCCCACGACTCACTCTCCGGGTTGGGCGGCAAGGTGAACCCGCCGATCCGCACGAGTGAGGACAACGAGGCGCTCTGGGCCGGCGTCCTGGACGGCACGGTCGGCTGGGTCGCGTCCGACCACGCCTGCTGCCTGGAGCAGGAGAAGGGCGACGAGCTCTGGCCGGCCCTGCCCGGCTTCGGCGGCACGGCCCTGCTCTACCCGATCCTGATCAGCGAGGGCATGCACAAGCGCGGCCTCTCCCCGGCCCGGGTGGCCGAACTGGTCTCGGCGAACCCGGCGAGGGCGTACGGCCTGGACGGCCGCAAGGGCAACCTGCTCCCCGGCTACGACGCCGACCTGTCCATCGTCGACCCGGACCTGGAACACGAGGTCACCACCGGCCTGCTCCTCTCCGGCCAGGACCACTGCCCCTTCGAGGGCCGCAAGGTCCGCGGCTGGCCGGTGGCCACGGTCCTGCGCGGCCGGATCGCCTACCAGAACGGCGCCGTGACCGGCACCCCCCGAGGCACCTTCGTAGCCCGCTGAAGCCGGGTGGCCGGCGGATCCCCCGCCCGCCGGCCACCCCTCCGGAGCCGCCGGGACGACTCACGCGTCCGGAGACCACGCGGCGCGCCCGGCATCAGGCATGATGTCTATGCGGACATCAGCCGTGATACGCCGGGGAGGTGAGCCCGATGAGTCAGCCGGTGCACGCTCCGAGCGAGGGTGAGGAACTCACCATCCGCGCCCTCGGACCAGCCACCGCCGGCGGCCGCCTACCGCTCTCCGAACTCGCCCGGCTCGCCGGCGGGCTGCAGGCCTCACTCGAGCGGATCGCGCTCAGCATCAGCGGCAGCGTCAACAAGCCCGGGCGGCGACCGCGCGAGATCGTCGACGCGGTCCGGCTCGACGTCGTCGGATTCCAGCACGGTTCGGCCGTTCTCAGCGTCGCCCGCGCCGGGCAGCTGAGCCTGGACGATCTGCTGAGCAGTTCACTCGACGCGCTGGAGGCCGGGGTCAACAGCCTGCACCGAGATCCCCGGACGCTGCCGCCACACTTCACGCCGCAGGTCATCAACGGCATTCGTGACCTGACCGGGGGAATCAGTGCCAGTAATGTGACACGGATCGAGTTCTGGCGCTCCGGCGAGATACGTTTCAGCCTCGATGAGACGTTGCAGAGGGCGGTTCGTTCGGTGCAACCCGAGGCAGTGCAGCAGATGGTGACGGTGGTCGGCCGTCTGCACATGGGCGACTTCTCCCCCGCCGGGCTCCGCTGCCGCATCGATTCGTACGCGGGCAGCGTGCTGTGCGATTTCACGCTGGATCTCCGCGACACCGTCCTCGACGCCATGGACCAGATGGTCATGGCCGAGGGCACCGGCGAGTTCGATCCGAACGGCACCTCGGTCCACGTTCTTCACCTGACCCGGCTGGAAGCACTCGACAGTGCCCAACCACGTTCGCTGGCGGCGCTGGCCCGGGAGCAACACGTCGGTCCCGTGCGTTCGATCGATGACTTGGCCGGTCCCGCCATGGACGACTTCGACGAGTTCCTCGCGGCTATCAGATCGGCGCGACAGGGCGACGAATGAAGTACGTCATCGTCGATACCGATGCGTTGTCCCATCTCTGGCTGAATGCCGCCAACCCGAGCAGCTTCGCGTCACACCTGCTCGGAGCCATCCCCGTCATCAGCTTCACTACCGTGGCCGAGGTGCACTTCGGCGCGGCGAAGGCAGGCTGGGGACCTCGACGTATCGAACGACTCGAGGAAGCGATCCGGCGATACGTCGTCGCGCCCTACGATCCGGACCTCGCCCGGCTGTGGGGGCGATTCAAGAGCCAGGCGCAGCGCGCCGGGCATCCGCTCGGGCACAACAGCCAGACCAATGACCTGTGGATCTGCACCACTGCCATTTACTACAACGCACCGCTGCTGACGCTGAACCGCCGCCACTTCGAGGACTTTCCCGGCCTCGTCGTACTTTCCTGAAGCGCGACCCTCGCGCCACCCTCCCCGTCCCCTCTCCGCGCCGCCTCCGAGGCCCCTCTCCGCGATCTTGGCGATCTGTGCAGACACGCCACGCCCGAGGCCAAATCGCCAAGATCGCAAAGAGGGCTCGCGCGAGAGAGGCTCGCGCGCGAGAGGGGGGTCGCGCGAGCGGGGGTTACGCGGAGCGGACGGCGGCGTCCTCGGCGGCCGTGGCCTCCTGGCGGGACGGCTCCTCGCGGAGGATCGCCGCGTTCAGCCAGGTGTCCGGGACGGCGAAGGCGTCGACCAGCGTGCGCATCGCGGGGCGCAGCTCGCGCAGCAGGTCGTTGACCACGCCGGTGACCGCCTTGGACCGGGCCGGTGTCAGCCGGCCGTGTTCCAGGAACCAGCCCTTGTCGCCCTCGATGACGCTCAGCGCGTAGAGGTCGCAGACCCGGGACAGCAGCGCCGCGGCGGCCGGGTCGGCAGCGCGGTCGATGCCGGCGACGAACGCCTCCAGGGTGACCCGCTCGATGTGCGCTGTCGCGGCCTGCAGCACGTGGTCCTGCACGTCGTTGAAGATGTCGAACGGCCGGTCCTTCTTCGATCCGGCGCCGGCGCGCAGCCGCCGGATCGCGCCTTCCAGCAGGTGCTTCTCGCGGAACTCGAACATCTTCAGGTGCCAGCCGCGGTCGGTGACCGCGACGTCCTCGTCCCGGCCGGGCACGGCGCTGATCAGGCGCTGGATCACCGATCGGGCGGCGGTGCGCTCCAGCACCATCTCCCGGACCTGCTCGGCCACGAAGGTGGCCCGGCCCCAGCCGTCGAGCGAGCCGAACGCGTCCCGGTACCCGGTGAGCAGGCCCTTCGCGACGAGCTGCAGCAGCACCGTGTTGTCGCCCTCGAACGTGGTGAAGACGTCGGTGTCCGCCTTCAGGCCGGGCAGCCGGTTCTCGGCGAGGTACCCGGCGCCGCCGCACGCCTCCCGGCACATCTGGATGGTGCGGGTGGCGTGCCAGGTCTGCATGGCCTTCAGGCCGGCCGCCCGGGATTCGAGCTCCCGCTGGCGGTGTTCCTCGACCTCGGACCCGGACTGCACGTCGGCCAGGGTGGCGACCAGTTCCTCCTGGGCGAACGTGTAGGCGTAGGTGTACGCCAGCGCCGGCAGCAGTTTGCGCTGGTGGGCGAGGTAGTCGTTGAGCAGCACCTCGCGGTCGTCGCCGGGCCTGGTGAACTGGCGGCGGGCGTCGCCGTACCGGACCGCGATGGTGAGCGCGCTCTTGGTCGCGGCGAGGGCCGCGCCGCCGACGGTGACCCGGCCGCGGACCAGCGTGCCGAGCATCGTGAAGAAGCGCCGGGTGTCGTTCTCGATCGAGCTGGTGTAGGTGCCGTCCTCGGCGACCTGCCCGTACCTGTCGAGCAGCATGTCCCGCGGCACCGTCACGTGGTCGAACGAGATCCGGCCGTTGTCGACCCCGAGCAGCCCGGCCTTCGCGCCCGCGTCCTCGATCGTCACGCCCGGCATCGGACGGCCGTGCTCGTCCCGGATCGGCACCAGCCAGGCGTGTACGCCGTACCGCCTGCCACCCGTCACGAGCTGCGCGAAGACGACCGCCATCCGGCCGTCCCGGGCCGCGTTGCCGATGTAGTCCTTGCGCGCGGCCTGATGCGGCGTGTGCAGGTCGAAGGTTCCCGACGCGGGGTCGTACGCGCAGGTCGTCCGCAGTTGCTGCACGTCGGAGCCGTGGCCGGTCTCGGTCATCGCGAAGCAGCCCGGCAGCTCCACCGACATGATGTCCCGGAGGAACTCGTCGTGGTGCCGTTTCGTGCCGAGCGCGACCACCGCGCCGCCGAACAGCCCCCAGTGCACGCCGGCCTTGACCATCAGCGACAGGTCGACCTGGGCGAGCATCTCCGCGGCCACCACCGAGCCGCCGGGGTCGCCGGATCCGCCGTACTCGGCGGGGAACGCGTCCACCACGCCGACGCCGGTCGGGATCTTCCGGATCAGCGCGCTGACCCGGCCACGGGCCTCGTCGCCGGTTTCGCCGGGGATGGTGACGAAATCGGCGCCGAGCCCGTCCCGTACCGCCTGGCGCACATGCGCCCATCGGCCGTCGAGCACCTGTTGCAGCCGTGCCGGATCGACCGAGTTCTGCTGACCGTTCATGGCCCAATATTACCCGCCAGTAACCTCGGCCAAGCACGGAACCGGAAATGTCACATCCCGTCGCCGGACCAGGCGCCCCGGGACCGCGAGCGCACCGGCAGCGTCGAGATGACCGGCTGGTGCGCGTGGTTGTGCTCGTCGTAGTTCTCCGGGTGGCCGCCCCACTTCACCCATTCGCTCGTGGTGTACCAGTTCGTCAGCTCACCGTCCGAGCGGATGATCCAGTCGATGTCGGTCTCGGCGATGAAGTGACCGTGCTTCACCCCGGCGGGACGGAAACAGTACGTATCCTCGTCGATGTCCCCGAAGTTGTACGCCATCCTGCCGCCGAGCGTGTAGAACTCCTCGTAACAGGGGTGATGCGCGAGCCGGTGATCGGTCCAGCCCTTCTTCGCGCGGATCAGCCGGGTGTAGAAGCCGGTCTTCGGGTCGCGGTGCAGCAGCTTGATGTAGAGCGGGGTGAGCGGCCCGACCGACGGCGCCTCGGTCCACTCAATGGTGCTGGCGTCCACGACGGTGACGTCGCTGCCGGCGTCGGTCTCCCGGAGCGAGGTCAGCGGATCGAAGCCGCAGTCGCCGTACTCCCGCCAGTGCAGGATCCGGGAGCCCTCGCGAATCTTGATCCAGTCCATCGCGTTGCCTTTCGGCACCTGGACGTAACCGCCGGGACCGAGCTCCTGGCCGCCGTAGGTCAGCGAACCCTCCACCACGTAGAACTCGGTGTCCGCGTGCACGACGCCGGCGCCACGCCCCCAGTCCGACGTGGCGTGCAGCGACAGCGACGACGAGCCGTCCTCCTCGTCCGTCGACAGGCGGCGCTCCAGGATGGCGCCCTCGCCGTACGGCAGCTCACCGGCGTGGAAGATGTAGTCGTCGGAGTGGATCAGCTCCACGTGTGCCCTCACGGCGTACTCCTCAGCTCGCGTTTCAGGATCTTGCCGGCGGCGTTGCGGGGTAGCGCCGCGACGGCCCGGTACTGCTTGGGAACCTTGAATCCGGCCAGCCGCTCCCGCAGATACGCCGCCAGCGCGTCGGCGGCGACAGGTTCCCGGCTGACCAGATACGCGACGACCCGCTCACCCCAGCGGTCGTCCGGCTCGCCGACCACCGCGCACTCGACGACGGCCGGATGGGTGAGCAGGACCTCTTCGACGTCGCGCGGGTAGACGTTCACGCCACCCGTGATGATCACGTCCTTGACCCGGTCGACGATCGAGATGAAGCCCTCCTCGTCGCGGATCACGATGTCGCCCGAGGTGAGGAAGCCGTCCTCGGTCGTGCAGGCGGCCGTGGCGGCCGGGTTCTCGTGGTAACCGTTCATCAGGTACGGCGAGCGGCTGTACAGCTCGCCGGGCTGACCCGGCTCGACCGGGACGCCGGCGGAGTCCATGATCCGCACCTCGGTGCCGAACCACGGGTGGCCGACCGTCCCGGCCTTGCGCCGGGCGTCCGGCGGCCGCAGGTTGGTGACCACGCCGGCCTCGGTGGAGCCGTAGAGCTCGTGCACCCCGACGCCGGGGAACGCCTCGAACACCCACTCCTTGAGCACCCTGGGCAGGGCGGCCGCGTTGAAATAGAGGGTGTCCAGCGTGGGCAGGTCCGGGATTCCGGAGAACGCGTCACGCATCAGCTGCGCGTGCGTCGGCACCAGGAACACCGACTGCGCGCCGTCCCGGGCGATCATGTCGATCAGCGCGTCCGGCTCGAACGACCGCAGCATGCTGACCGTGGCCCCGCAGTAGACGGCGGCGTAGGCGAACGCGAACCCGGCGCCGTGATACATCGGCGCGACAGCGATCGTCCGCCGGCCCGGCCCGATCCCCCACTCCAGCGCCGTGGCATAGAACGTCAGCGACCGCGACCGATGCGAGATCAGCACGCCCTTCGGATCGCCGGTGGTCCCGGCGGTGTAGGCGATGCAGAAGGGTTCCCGTTCGTCGACGGGCACCCACGGATCCACCGCGGACGCCGCGCCGATCCACTCCTCGTACGAAGGCCCGAGCTCGCGACCCCCGATGCACACGACCGGCCCGGCGAAGTCGGGCACCGCGGCAGCCAGGGCCGCGTCCGCGATCAGCACCCGCGCCCCGGAGTGCCCCAGGATGAACGACACCTCGGGAGCCGTCAGCCGGGGATTCACCGGCACCAGCACGAGACCCGCCTTGGCGATCCCCGCGGCGATCTCCGGATACTCCAGGCGATTGCCGCAGAGCACGGCCACCCGGTCACCCGGCGCGAGCCCCAGACCGAGCAGCGCGCACGCCAGCCGCGACGACCGGGAGTCCAGCGCCGCGTAGGACAGCGCCCGGTCCCCGTCACGCACCGCGATCACGTCCGGGGTGGCCCGGCCGAACTCCCGCACTCCACCAGCGATCGTCAGATCAGCACCACCGGGCCGCAACATGCGAGAATGGAAACACCGTTTCCATTCTCACCGCAAGAGGTGATCTCCAGGAAAGTCGCCGGCCCGGCCGAGCTGGGCGGGCACGGCCTCCAGCCCGAGCTGCTCGCCGATCCAGGCGCCGGTCCCGGCGGCCGGCGTCACGTCCACCCCGGTCGCCAGGCCGGAGCGGTTCAGCAGGTAGGCCAGGTCCTCGGTGGCGATGTTGCCGGTGGCGGCCGGCGCGAACGGGCATCCGCCGATCCCGCCGAGACTGGCGTCGAGGGCCACGAAACCGGAGGCCACGGCGGCTGTCGCATTGGCGTACCCGGTGTTGCGGGTGTTGTGGAAGTGAGCGCGCAGCGGCACGCCCGGCGCAACCCCGCGCACGGCGTCCGCCAGCTCGCCGACCTGGATCGGGACGCCGACGCCGATCGTGTCGGCCAGGCAGATCTCGTCGACCGGCCCGGCCTCACCGGCGACCGAGCGCACCCGGTCGACGGGCACGACGCCGGTGAACGGGCAGCCGAACGCCGCGGCGATCGTCAATGTCACGAAAAATCCGGCATCGCGGGCCCGTTCGGCGACCGCCCGGAAGGCACCGAGCGATTCAGCCGTGGACATCCCCTGGTTCCGGCGGGAAAACTCGTCGGAGGCGACAACTACATAGTTGATCTCGTGAGGCCGGGCCGACCCCTCGAGCGCCAAGGCCCGATCCAGGCCGCGCCCGTTGAGGACCAGCGCGACATATCGCACGGGCGAAGACCGCGGCACCGCCCGCAGCACCTCGGCGGCGTCCGCCATCTGCGGCACCCGATCCGGGCGGGCGAACGCGGCGACCTCGATCCGCCGCAGGCCGGCGGCGATGGCCCGCTCGACATAGGCGACCTTCACCGCCGTCGGCAGCACCCGCTTCTCGTTCTGCAGCCCGTCCCGCGGACCCACCTCGACGATCTCCACACCCACACCCCGCCCGTTCCATCTAGCGAAACACTGTTTCGCAAGGATAGGGTGAACCGCATGATCGGACCAATGAGCAATTTTCAACCTGACCTCGGGCCCGAAGCTGCCAGGCCGTCGCCCGGCGCCGGCAAGCGAGGCCCTCGTCACGTTGAAAAAGGCTCACTCGCTGACATCCGCGTCCTGGAGACCGGAACCCTGCTCGCCGGCCCGTTCTGCGGGCAGCTCCTCGGCGACTTCGGCGCCGAGGTGATCAAGCTGGAGGACCCCGGCAAGGGTGACCCGATGCGCCAGTGGGGCCGGGAGAAGCCGCACGGCCAGTCGCTCTGGTGGCCGGTGGTCGCCCGCAACAAGAAATCCGTCACCTGCAACCTGCGTACGGCCGAGGGTCAGGATCTGGTCCGCAAGCTGGTGGCGAAGGCCGACGTGCTGCTGGAGAACTTCCGGCCCGGCACCCTGGAGCGCTGGGGGCTCTCCTACGAGGAGCTGTCGACGATCAACCCCCGGCTGATCCTGGTCCGGGTGACCGGTTACGGCCAGTCCGGCCCGTACTCCCCTCGCGCCGGCTTCGGCTCGATCGGCGAGGCGATGGGTGGCCTGCGGTACGTGACCGGCGAGGCCGACCGGGCGCCGTCGCGCAGCGGCATCTCGATCGGCGACTCGCTGGCCGCGACGTATGCCGCGTTCGGCACGCTGGCCGCCCTGCACGCCCGGGAGCGCACCGGCCGGGGCCAGGTCGTCGACTCGGCGATCTACGAGGCCGTCCTCGCGATGATGGAGTCGCTGATCCCGGAGTGGGGCGTGGCCGGCTACCGCCGCGAACGCACCGGACCGATTCTGCCCAATGTGGCGCCCAGCAACGTCTACCCCGCCGCCGACGGCACCGACGTGCTGATCGCCGCGAACCAGGACACCGTCTTCCGCCGCCTCGCCGACGTGATGGACCGCCCCGAACTCGCCGCCGACCCGCGGTACGCCACCCATGGCGCGCGCGGCGAGCACCAGGCGGAACTCGACGCGCTCATCTCCGCGTGGACGGCAACCGTCCCGTCCGCCAAGTTGCTCGCGCTGCTGCACGAGGCCGGCGTCCCGGCCGGCGGCATCTACACGGCCGCGGACATCATCGCCGACCCGCACGTCCAGGCGCGCGAGGCGGTCATCACCGTCGATCACCCGGACTTCGGCCCGATCCCGATGCAGAACGTCGCCCCGCGCCTGTCCGCCACGCCCGGCGAGGTGAAGTGGGCGGGACCGGCGCTCGGTTCCCACAACGCCGAGGTCTACTCGGGCATCCTCGGCCTGAGCAGCGACGAGCTGGCCGGCCTGAAGGAGCGGGGCGTGATCTGATGCCACCGTCGGAAATGGCGCTGGACGCCGACTACGCCTCCGCCGGTTTCGCCCGCCGCCTCGGCTGGGGCACCCGCCCGGCGGTCCTGCTGATCGATGCGGCGCTGGCGTACACGGCGCCGGAGTCGCCGCTTCACCTGGAAACCGGCCAGGCCGCGGCCGACGCGATGGCCGAACTGTCCCAAACGGCCAGAGCCGCGGACGTCCCGGTCCTCTGGACGACCGTCCGCTTCGCCGACGAGTCCTGCTCCGAAGCACCGCTGTTCGCCGCCAAGGTCCCCGCCCTGAAGGTCTTCGCCGCCGGCAGCCCGCTGGGTGGGTTCGCCCCGCCCCTGGCACCCGCGCCCGGCGAACTCGTCGTGGTCAAGCACTACGCGAGCGCCTTCGCCGGCACCTCCCTGGCCGCCTGGCTCGCCTCCCACTCCATCGACACCCTCGTCATCGGCGGCTTCTCCACCAGCGGCTGCGTCCGCGCCTCCGCCCTGGACGCCCTCCAGCACGGTTTCCGCCCGATGGTCGTCCGCGAGGCCTGCGCCGACCGTGCCCCCGCCCCCCACGAATCCAACCTCTTCGACCTGAACGCCAAATACGCCGACGTGGTCACCCTCTCCGAAACGCTGCAAAACCTGACAGGGTACGCCCGAACCAGTCCCCAACCGCACCAGGATCGTCCCGCAGCACCGGCCGACTGACGCCCCTTCCGCCGGCGCTTCCCGCCGCCGGCCCCGGCGCCCCCTCCCGCCTAACCCGCGTGTTGACTTCCGGTTCAATCCGCACCCCAACTCAACACACCGCCCCCGAACCACCCCAGCGTGTGGAACTCGGGCGCGCTCCGCACCCCAACTCAACACGCCGCCCCCGGGTCGCCCGAGCGTGGGGAATTCGGGCGCCGCTGCACCGTCTCGACCGCGTCTGACGCCCAGTTCACCGCGAATGTCTGCAGCGCGCTGCCGGGCTTTCTGGTGCCAGGCCGTCACTCCTCGTATCGGGGGACGGTAAGAGGATGCCGCTCATCGTCGCGGGCCGCGATGCCCGCCATCGACCGGACGTACTGCGCGGCGGTGATCTCACCGTCGAGCAGCTGAACGCAGAGCACGCCTTCCAGACTCTGCGGGCCGAACAGCGCCTCCGGGACGATCAGCGGCTCCGCCGCGGCCTGCGCGTCCGCGCGTATCCCGCGCACCGCGAGCACACAGGCACCGGCCAGAACGAGGATGAGCAGGGACAGGATCAGCATCGCCACCGCCTTCATCGGTCACCGCGGGGCAGTCACGCCCCGCCCACGACAGAGAGAACGGATCACAGCGCGTGATGGTTCGAAGAAATCATCCGAGTCCCACGGCGGCGATCATGAGCGGCAGCAGGAGCAGGATCAGCAGCCCGCCGAGGATGTCGAAGGAGATGCCGGAGCGGATCATCGTGGTGATCGGCACGACGCCGGAGCCGTAGACGATCGCGTTCTGCGGCGTGGAGACCGGCAGCATGAAGCCGAACGAGGCGGCGAACGTCGCGGCGAGGGCCGGGACCAGGGGATCGACCCCGGCGGCCACGGCGATCGGGATGACGATCGGCACGACCACGGCCGCCGACGCGGTGTTGCTGGTGGTCTCCGAGACCACGATCGCCAGCAGCACGGCGAACGCGGTGATCGCGAGCGTGCTGGACAGCCCGAGCGCGTCGGCGCTGGAGGTGCCGATGGTCTCGGCAAGCCCGGTGTCGGCCAGCAGCGAGCCGAAGATGATGCCGGTGCCGAAGAGCAGGATCGTGCCCCAGTCGATGCGGGCCGCGTCACTCCAGTTCAGCGTGAACTCGCGCCGACCCCAGGAGGTCGGCAGCAGGAAGAGCAGCGAGGCGCCGAGCACCGCCACGATCCCCTCGTTGAGCCGGCCGCTGACCGTGTCGTAGACGCTGGACTCGGTGCCCCAGAAGACCGCGACGACGCCGGGCGTGATCCAGAGGGTGACCGTGACCACGAAAGCGATCAGGGTGTTGCGCTCGGCCGGGGAGAACTTGCCGAGCTTGGCGCGTTCGCCTGCCACGTACTCCTCGACGCCCTCGATCCGGCGGATCTCCGGCTTGTTCAGCAGCAACAGGACCACGGCGAGGATCACGAACATGCCGAGGCAGATCGGCGCGGCCACGGCCATCCACTCGGCGAACGAGATCTTCGTACCGGTCGCCTCCTCGATGAGTCCGCGACCGATCAGGTTCGGGGGCGAGCCGACCGGGGTCAGCAGGCCGCCCACGCTGGCCCCGTACGCCAGCATCAACATCAACGCCGCACCCACCCGCAGCCGGGTCGGATCGAAGTCGGCGGCCGCAAGGCCGCGGTCCTGCATCATCTTGGCGATCACCGCGAGGATGCCGAGGGCCGTGGGCAGCAGCATCGCGACGGTCGCGGTGTTCGAGACGAAGGCCGACAGCAAGCAGGTGATCGCGCCGAACGCGATGATCACCCGCGCGGTCGAGCGGCCGACGCCGGGCAGCGAGAGCACCCGGAACGCGAACCGGCGGGCCAGGCCGTGCTTCAGCATCGCCTGGGCCAGGATGAACGCGCCGATGAACGTGAACACCGTGGACGATCCGAACGGCGCGAGCACGTCGGACGCGGGCGCCACCCCGAAGATCACGATGAGCGCGACACCGATCAGCCCGCCGATCGGGATCGGGACCGCCTCGCTCACCCAGAGCACGATCACCGCGAGCAGGACGGCGGCGAGGACCTGCTGACTCGGGCGGATGCCGAGCGGGAGGGCCAGGAAGATCAGCAGGACGACCGGGGCGAGGAACAGCCCGATCGTGCGCCGGCCCCGCTCGAAGCGCTCCTCGGCCGGGGAGAGCCGCTGCTCGCCGAGACTGCGGTAGGTCGAGCCGCCGAGCAGCCGTTCCTCGACATCGGTGCGCGCTCCGGGTGTCCTCTCGGGTGCCCCTTCGGTGGTGGACATGCCGACTCCCTCCCGATCACTGATCTACATGCCTCGATATTAGGCCCAGACCACGTTCGAGTACGAGGTATGTCCTAAGTTTACCGATTTTGGATATTGTCCCGATGTGTCCGGTAAACGTGCTAAATACCCTGCGCTGCATTTGACGCGTTATCTCCGAGGGGCCTGAACCCTTCACAGACGCTCGTCGATGCAGGGAGACCGATGACGTACGACTACGACGGCTTCAGCCGCCTCGCCGGCGACGCCGATCCGGTGCCGGGACCGGAGTACCGGGTCCGCCTGCGGACACTCTCCCGGCGGCGGCCGATCCGTTCGGTGCTGATCGCCGGCTTCGCCTTCGCGTTCGAGTCGACGTTCTTCGGCTGGCTGCTGTCCTCGATGGAACTGCCGGAGCGGCGCACGGCCATCACCGCCGTCATGATCGCCGCGACCGCGCTGATCGAGCTGTTCCGCCTGGTCAACGTCGTGACGCTGTGTCTCGCCACGTTACGCGCGCGCGACCCGGTGCCGGTGCCGCCGGACGCGAAGCTGCGCGTCGCGTTCCTCACCACGATCGTTCCCGGCAAGGAGCCGCTGGAGATGGTGGAGAAGACGCTGCGGGCCGCACGCCGGATCCGCCACCCCGGCCGGTACGACGTCTGGCTGCTGGACGAGGGCGACGACCCGCAGGTCAAGGCGATGTGCCGGGACGTCGGCGCCCGCCATTTCAGCCGCAAGGGCGTGACCCGCTGGAACACCGAGGCCGGCGGCTTCAAGGCGAAGACCAAGCACGGCAACTACAACGCCTGGATCGACCGGCACGGCGCCCGCTACGACGTGTTCGTCTCGGTCGACCCGGACCACGTCCCGCTGCCGAACTTCTGCGAGCGGCTGCTCGGCTACTTCCGTGACCCGGACGTCGCCTTCGTGATCGGCCCGCAGATCTACGGCAACTACGACAACGTGATCACCCGCTGGGCCGAGTCGCAGCAGTACCTGTTCCACTCGCTGCTCCAGCGCGCCGGCAACCGGCTGGGCATCCCGATGCTGGTCGGCACGAACAACGCGGTACGCATCGCCGCGCTGAACTCGATCGGCGGCCTCCAGGACTCGATCACCGAGGACATGGCGACGAGTCTCGTCGTGCACAGCACGGCGAATCCGGTCACGAAAAATCGGTGGAAGTCGGTATACACGCCGGATGTTCTGGCGGTCGGCGAGGGGCCGTCCTCCTGGACCGACTACTTCAGCCAGCAGCACCGCTGGTCCCGCGGCACCGACGAGGTCTGCGTCGCCCAGTTCGCTTCCATGATCCGCCGGCTCGGCATCCTGCGCACGCTGCACTACGGCCTGCTGATGGCGTACTACCCGCTGACCGCGGTGGCCTGGCTGCTCGGCGCGACCACCGCGGTCCTGCACATCGTCCTCGGGGTGCGGGGTGTGCAGGTGCCGCAGCAGGTCTGGCTGATGCTCTATGTGGACGCCGCGCTCTTCCAGGTCGGCCTCTATCTCTGGAACCGGCGGCACAACGTCAGCCCGCACGAGGCGGCCGGCTCGTCCGGGCTGGCCGGCATGCTGCTCTCCACGCTGTGCGCGCCGATCTACGTCTCCTCGTTCCTGCAGGCGGTGCTGCGCCGCCGCGCCGGTTTCGTGGTGACGCCGAAGGGCGACTCGGCCAGCCCGGATCGCCTGCTCACCTTCCGCACCCATCTGCGCTGGGCCGCGTTCTACGCCGCGCTGCTGGTCGTCGCCGTGCTCACCGGGCGCGCACACGGCCTGATGTGGCTCTGGCCCGCCCTCAACCTGGCGCTCTGCCTGGCTCCGGCGGCGATCTGGGCGGCACAAAGCAGACAGGCGCAGCGCCGGCCCGCCGAAGTACCCCCGCCCGCAGTCGAGAAGAAAGAACCCGTGGAGACCTTCGCATGACCCCCCGAACCCGGCCCACCGCCGCCCGGCGGCTGCTCACCGCCCTCACCACGATCCTGTGCCTGGCCGTCGTGGCCGTGGTGAACCGCCCGATAGTGGTCCTCGCGACCGACCGCTATCACGAGTTCGCCATCAACCGGCTGCCCTACAAACAGACGCACGGCCACTGGTCGCTGCTGCCGGTGCCGGCCGGCTTCAGAATCAACGCGATCCACGCGGCGCTGCTGAAGACCGGCAAGGTACTGATCA
Organism: Actinoplanes sp. NPDC023936; assembly: GCF_040639325.1. Classification (NCBI taxonomy): domain Bacteria; kingdom Bacillati; phylum Actinomycetota; class Actinomycetes; order Micromonosporales; family Micromonosporaceae; genus Actinoplanes; species Actinoplanes sp. NPDC023936. The sequence continues at coordinate 75,299 of NZ_JBEZZR010000031.1, forward strand.
TCGCGGGGTCCGGCAACAACCGGGAGCGGTTCGAGGCCGGCACGTTCCGGACGATCCTCTGGGACCCGCGCACCGACCGGTTCTCCGACGTGCCGACGCCGACGGACATCTTCTGCGCCGGGCACACGTTCCTGCCCGACGGCAAGCTGCTGGTCGCGGGCGGCACGAAGTCGTACGAGGTCCTGGCGTCGGACATCACGCACGCCGCCGGCGTCATGAAGATCAAGAACGAGTCGCCGGACTTCGGCGCCCGGGCCTTCCCGAAGGGCACCCGGTTCGAGTCGGAGGACGGCCGGATCTACCAGACCCGGACCGACGTGAGCGTGCCGGCCGCCACCAAGATGTGGCACGGCACCCAGACCATGGTGCACGCCGGTGAGGTCGAGGTCTGGGTGGACGCTGTCGAGCCCGGTGACGCCCCGGTCGTGAAGGAGCCCGCCCAGTACAAGATCCAGGGCCTGACGGGCGACGACACCCGCAACCTGTACGGCGTCGCCGACAAGATCAGCCGGGAGAAGCAGGAGTACGGCGGGGACAAGACGTCGTACGAGTTCGACCCGGATACCGAACGCTACGTCCGCACCGGCGACCTGGTGAAGAACCGCTGGTACCCGACGCTCGCGCCGCTGCCCGGCGGTGACGTGCTCGCCGTCTCCGGCCTCGACCAGTTCGGCCGGATGATCCCCGGCGTCAACGAGCGCTACCAGGTCAAGAAGAAGAAGTGGGTGGCCGTGCCGCAGCTGCGCCGGACCTTCCCCACCTACCCGTCGCTGTTCCTCACCGAGGACGAGCGGCTCTTCTTCTCCGGCTCGAACGCCGGCTACGGCTCGGCCACCGAGGGACGCACACCCGGCCTGTGGGACGTCAAGAAGAACAAGTTCCAACCGGTGCACGGCCTGCGCGACGGCACGATGACCGAGACCAGCACGTCAGTGCTGCTGCCACCGGCACAGGACCAGAAGGTGATGATCCTCGGCGGCGGCGCGGTCGGTGACTCGCCGATCTCCACGGCCCGGACCGCGATCGCCGACCTGGCCGATTCCCGCCCGGTCTACCGGCCCGGTCCGGACCTGCCGCACCCGGCGCGCTATCTGAGCTCGGTGGTGCTGCCCGACGACACGGTCTTCACCAGCGGCGGGTCGTCCGGTTACCGGGGCGGGCCGTACCAGGGGCGGCAGCGCAGCGACCTGCACACCGCGCAGATCTACGACCCGAGGAAGAACGCGTTCCGGGAGGCGGCGGCGCCCGCTGTCGGCCGCAACTACCACTCCGAGGCGCTGCTGCTGCCGGACGGACGGGTCGTCACGATGGGCAGCGACCCGATCTACGACCGGTCCGGCAGGAACCCCGGCACGTTCGAGCAGCGGATCGAGATCTACAGCCCGCCGTACCTGTTCCGCGGTGACCGGCCGGTCGCGCCGGCCGGGCCGGGCCTGATCGAACGCGGGAAGAAGGCCTCGTTCGCCACCCCGGACGCGGCGCGGATCCAGTCGGCGCGCCTGGTGCGGCCGAGCGCTGTCACCCACGCGACGGATGTGGACCAGCGCTCGGTGGCTCTCGGCGTGACGCGCACGCCGGGCGGCATCACCGTGTCGATCCCGCCGAAGCGCGGCCTGCTGCCGTCCGGCTGGTACATGCTCTTCGTGACCGACGGCGAGGGCACGCCGTCGCCGGCCCGATGGGTCCGGGTGAAGTGACCGGGCCCTAGTTGGTGGCCAGCTCCAGGGCGTACTCCGGCCACCACTGACCGGCCGGGGGAGCTCCCGCACGGCACGCGCCGTCGGACTCCCCCGGCCGCTTCACCCACAGGTACGCGTCGACGAGCGGCTGACCGGTACGCATCGTCGGCGCCGGCCCGAGAGCCCGCCCCGGCGGATTGCACCAGTGCCCCTCGGCGTCCCGCCCGTCGATCGCGGCCGGGCCGTTCCCGTTCCGGCTGGTGTCGATCACGAACCGCTTGCCGCCGAGCCGTTCCGAGATCCGCGTGCCGTACTCGACGTTCGCCTCGGTCGTCTCGAAGTTCGCCACGTTCAGGCTGAAGCCGTCCGCCTGCCGCACCCCCGCCTCGACCAGCCCCGCCGCGACCCGGTCCACGTCGCGCACCCAACTCGGGTTGCCGCCGTCCAGATAGACCCGCACGCCCGGCCCGGCCTTCAGCGCGGCGACCGCCTCGGCGAGCAGCGCGTACCGCTCGGTGGCGTCCGGCCCGTTCACGCAGCCCTGCAGGACGTGCGTGACAGCGTCCGGCTCCAGCACCACGATCGCCCGCGAGTCGCGGATCGCCGCGGCCAGCCCGGCGATCCAGCCGCGGTAGGACGCCGCGTCCGGCGCACCGCCACCCGAGTGCCCGCCGCAGTCGCGCTGCGGCACGTAGTAGGCCACGAGCACCGGGACGCGCCCGCTCGCGGCGGCCGCGGTGACCAGGGCGTGCGCCTTCTCCGCGTACCCGGGCGCGCCGTCGGCGAACCAGACCGCGGCCGGCGACTCGGCGATCCGGCGCATCGCGGCGGCCTCCTCGACCCGCCCGGCGGCGGTCCACGCGGCGACCTGGCCGGCCGGTGGCGCGTCCGGCTCCACATAGAACTCCCCGGCCGCAAGCTCATCGGCAGCAGTGGAGGACTCGGCGGTGGCGGTGGGTGACGGCGCCACGTCGGGATCACCGGCTGTGCAACCGCCGAGGGCGACAAGTGCGGCGAGACCACAGAGGGCAGGCAGAGTTCTCATCCGGACAAACGGTACCTTCCCCCTAAATGATCACTGCACCGAGCGCGCCACCCCGGTCGCCTCTTCCAGGGTCCCGAGTCCCTCCAGCCGGTAGGTCAGGTTCTGGGCCGACGACCAGACCAAAGACGGTCCGGAGAGGCGCGTCGTCGCGGTGCGCGCCACCCCGTCCCGGCCGACGTAGGTCAGCGGATGCGGCTCCGGCAGCCAGATCGCCAGTGGCGCCACCGCGCCGAGATCCACCCATTCGGCGTTCGGGGCGGTCTTCAGGAACCCGCCCTCCAGGGCGCCGTCGAACTGCTCGAACCGCACCGTCCCGCCCCGGTAGAGCATGGTCACCACCCGATCGGCGAGCACCACCTCCTCCGGCTCACCCAGCGACGCCGGCGTCAGGAGCGGGAACGCCGCCAGGCGACGGGCCTCCTCCAGGCTGGACGATCGGCTCGACGGCAGCGGGGACGGGTCCGCCGGGATCGGGCGGGACGGGTGCTCCGCCCGTACCTCGATCCCGGCCACCCGCAGAAGATCGCCGACCACCTGGACCACCGCCGCGCGCGCCGGGGCGACAAACGCGACCGCGGCGATCAGCGCGGCCACCGACGCGGCGATCGCCAGGCGCACGCGGCCCCGTCGCGGCGCCGGCGCGGCGAGGCGCGCCCGGACCGCGTCCCTTTGATCAATTGCCGGGGGTACGCGCAAAGCCCGCCCCAGCTCCCGTAGTTCCCGAGTCAGCTCGTCGTCAGGCACCGGGCGCCTCCCGCATCGGCATCCGGTCCCGCAGGCGGGTCAGCGCCCGCGAGGTCCGCGACTTCACCGTTCCCCGGGGCAACCCCAGCGTGGTCGCCGTCTCCGCCTCCGACAGATCCAGCAGGTAACGGCAGACCAGCACCTCCCGGTCCCGCGTGTCGAGCGCCCGCAGCTGCTCGACGAGGAACCGCCGCTGCTCCGAGGCCGCAGCCGTCTCGGCCGGATCCGCGTCCAGCGGCAGCGGATCCTCCCGCGCCGCCGCCCGCATCAGCACACCGGCCCGGCGGCGGCGCGACCGGAGCAGGTTGTGCGTCTCGTTCGCCACGATCGCCAGCAGCCAGGCCTTGAACCCCTCACCGCGGTACTGCCGGAGCCGCCGGTACGCCTTCACGAACGCCTCCTGCACCACGTCGTCGGCGTCGGCGCCCGCACCGAGCAGCACCGCGGCCCGGTGCGCGGGCGAGGTGAAGCGGGCGACCAGGATCTCGTACGCGTCCAGATCGCCGCCGCGGGCCCTCGCCACGGCGTCTGCCTCGTCGATATCGATGGCCACCCCCTTCACCACACCCTAGAGACACCGCTGCCCGGGAACCGGTTCCCGCCCGGCGGTGTCTGTGCGGTATGACGACTCGGCGGAACTTCCTTCTGGCCGGAACTCTCGGCGGCGCGCTGGCCGGCGTCGGCGTGGCGGCCACCGTCGCCGGCCGCGGCTCCCGTTCCGGCACGCCCGCGCCGGCTTCCGGCGGCGGTGTTTCCGGCTTCGGTGCTTCCGGCGTCGGTGCTTCCGGCGTCGGCGCCTCCCGCTTCGGTGCTCCCCGCACCGACGTGATCCTCGCCGAGACCGATCGCGGCCTGGTCCGGGTGACCGCCGCCGGCGAGCAGCTGATCGGCTCGGCGGCCATGCTCAGCCACGACGGCCGGCACCTCTACGTGTCGCGCGACGACGGCATGGCACAGCTCGACCCGGTGACCGGGGCGTCCGTCCGCGACATGGCATACGGGGGCGGATGGATGCCCCGGGCGATCTCCGGCGACGGCCGGGTGTGCGCCCTGGGCGAGCGGACCGCCACCGCCGCGGTGCCGGCCGCGCGCCCGCTCTCCCCGATCCTGGTGTCCACACCGGCCGGCCCGCGCAAGTACCCGCTGCCCGGCGTGGTCGAGCCGGACGCGCTGAGCACCGACGGCACCGCCCTGTTCGTGCTGGAATGGCTGCCCGCGACCGCGCCGGACCACTACCGGGTACGCCTGCTCGACCTGGCCACCGGCACGCTCCACCCGCTGAACACCCGCGACAAGACGCCGGTGCCGGCGGGCGCCGAGGAGGAGATGCGCGGCGAGGGCCGGCAGGCGGTGCTCTCGGCGGACCGGACGATGCTGTTCACGCTCTACACCCATCAGCCCGGCCACGCACACACGAGAGACCTGCTCTCCGGCCGTCCCGGCAACGCCCACGCGTTCGTCCACGTCCTGCATTTGACGGACCGCTGGGCGTATTGCCTCGATTTGCCCCACCCGTTCGGCGAAGGCCCGCCGTCCGCGCACGCCCTGGCCGCCGACGGGCGGCACATCGTGGTCGCGGATCTGGCGTCCGGCAAGCTGGCCTACGCCGACCCGCAGACCCTGACCATCAGCCGGGTCGTCGACATCCCGGCGGCACCTCCATTGACCGCCACGTCCAGCGCAGTCCCCGGGTCCGGGGCTGGTGCTGGAGTTGGAGCCGCGCTCGTTGTCGCTCCGGCACGGGTGTTCGTCGGCGGCTTCGACACGGTGACGGTGCTGGACCGGGCCGGCGACGCGGTCGTCGCGCAGTGGCAGGTCCCGTCGCCGATTCACGGTATGGGCATCAGCGCGGACGGACGGCGGCTGCAGGCCGGCGGCGCCGACCAGGTGATGTGCGTGGACACCACATCCGGTACGACTGTCAGCACGACCCTGGTGAGGGGGTTGAAAACGCTACGCCACGTCGGGCCGGCAACCCCGTGACGTGTCGACTCGATGCGGCTCGCGGTGTGGACCCGTCGCCCGCCGCGAGCCGTAGCCCACGCAGGTTCTCCCCGCGCGTCGCCCGCCGCGAGCCGTAGCCCACGCAGGTTCTCCCCGCGCGTCGCCCGAGGCGAGCCGTAGCCCACGCAGGTTCCCCCCGCCCGTCACCCGAGGCGAGCCGTAGCCCACGCAGGTCCTGCCCGCCCTCGCCCTCCCGAGCCGTAGCCAGCGCAGGTCACGCCGCCGAACAACCTGCCTGCGCTACGGCTGGCAGATGCGAGCCGTAGCTGGCGCAGGTCACGCCGCCGAACAACCTGCCTGCGCTACGGCTGGCAGATGCGAGCCGTAGCTGGCGCAGGTCACGCCGCCGAACAACCTGCTTGCGCTACGGCCGAGCCCCGCCAGCCGTAGACGGCGCATGCTATCCGGGCGTGATCACATGTCTGAGCTACGGCCGGCAGGCGCGAGCCGTAGCGCTGGCAGGTCAACCGGCCGAATAACCTGCCTGCGCTACGGCTGACAGGCGCGAGCCGTAGCTGGCGCAGGTCACACCGCCGAACAACCTGCCTGCGCTACGGCGGGCAGATGCGAGCCGTAGCTGGCGCGGGTCACGCCGCCGAACAACCTGCCTGCGCTACGGCTGACAGGCGCGAGCCGTAGCTGGCGCAGGTCACGCCGCCGAACAACCTGCCTGCGCTACGGCTGGCAGATGCGAGCCGTAGCTGGTGCAGGTCATCGGGCCGGGTGACATGCCTGCGCTACGGCTCGACCAACCCGAACTCCACACGCTCCGCGACAACCCTCGCCTGCGTGTGGAAACGGGTGCTTTGGCCGTACCCTATGAGGCTTTTCGGAGGACGTCCAAGAGGAACCATTCGTCCTCGTGGTGGATCACTCGGTCCAGGCCCGGGCGGGCGGCGAGGATCTCGTGGACGTTGTGCCCGTCGTAGCTGCCACCGTTCTCGCGGTCGCGGAAGTGCAGGGAGACCAGGTCACCACCGGGCTCCAGGCGATCGGTCACGCCGGCCAGGAACTGTTCCAGATCGGCGGCGGAGAGGTAGTAGAGCAGGTCGCCGATGACCACCAGGTCGAACGTCTCGTCGGGCATGTCGGCGGGGACCATGGCGCGTTCGACCGTGACGTTCGGCAGGTCGGCGGTGTTCTCGCGGGCCTGCTGGACGGCTTCCTCGACGCTGTCCGTGGCCAGGATTCTGGAGCAGCGCGGGGCCAGCATCCGGGTGAACAGGCCGATCGAGGCGCCCGGCTCGTAGCAGCTGCGGTAGTGCTCGCGGGGCAGGCTCGCCAGGGTCACCGCGTATTTGCGCTGGTTGTGCCACTTGGTGGCGACGTCCCACGGGTCGTCCTTCGCCAGGTAGAGACCGGTGAAGTAGTCCAGCGAGACCGTGGTCTCCGGTGCTGCGGCGTCGCCCTCTGCTCGTGTCACGCCGGAATTGTGCCGAACTCGAGGACGACGCCGCCAACCAGGGTCAGCCGCCGGTCAGGGTCACGTGATCAAGGCCGACGTGCGGTGACGGTCAGTGTTCCGATGCCCGATTCGGCCTGCAGGTCAATGCCGCCGTCGCCGCCGCCCCTGGTGAGCGTCGTGCCCATTGCCACGCCTTTGTCCCGTTTGCCGTAAACAGCGACCGTCCCGGCGCCTTTGCGGAACTCGGCGCGCACCGGGATCTCGCCGGCGGTGCTGATGCGCCAGGTGTTGACGCCGCCGCCCATCAGGATCGGAATCGGACTGCCGGTCTCCGGCAGCGCGAGGGTGGTGCGGGCCGTGCCGCCGAGCAGGTCGAGCCGGCCGAGCGTGCCGCGGGTCAGGTCGAACGTCGCGACCCGGGCGCCGCCGCGCATCCGCAGCGACCAGGTGACGTCCTCGCTGAGCAGGACGTCCACCCGGGCGGACCCCTCCGGACCGGTCGGCTCGACGAAGACCTTGACCGTGTCGCCGTCGAGCTGGGCGCGCGGCTTCACCCCGCTGCCGTCCGGGCTGGTGACCCGGAACCAGCCGTTCGGCCCGGATTCGACGGGCAGGGCGCCGATCGTCACGTTGACCTCCGTGGTTCCGTCCACCAGCTCGAACGTGGCCGCGTCCGGTATCGCGGGGGTCGGGTCCGGCGCCGGCTCGCCGATCTCCACCGGCGGGTTGGCCGGGGTGAGGGCCGCGGGCGGCTGGAACGAGGGCGGACGGGCCTGCTCCTGATCGGTGCGCAGCGCCGCCCAGGCCGCTACCGCACCGATGACGAGGACGACGGCGACCAGCACGGCGGCACGGCGGAACGTGTGGCGCGGGCGCTCGGCGAGATGCAGTTCCAGGGTGGGGCGGGCGGAGCCCGGATAGGCGCCGGCGGCCGACCCCCGGCCGCCACGAGCCTGATCGGCCTCGGCCAGACCGGCCCCGGCACGCGCGGGCCCGGCCTCGGAAACATCGGCCCCGGCACGCGCGGGCCCGGCCTCGGACGGACCAGCGCCGGCACGCGGCGGTCCGGCGCCGGGCAGGCCGGCGCCGGTGCGGGTGGGCTCGGCGCCGGGCAGCTCGTAGTGGTCGGCGACCGGGCCGAGCCGGTGCGGGGCGTCGGGCCAGTACTCGGTGATGTCGGGAAGATCGGCGGGGGTGGCAGGGGCGGCTTGACTGTCCACGCGTGGTCTCCTCGGTCGGCGCGCGGGTGACTCCGGCCGGTAATACGGATCCACGGCCCGATCAGTTCGACTGGGATCGCTCCCAGCCGGATTCCCCCCTTGCACTTCACATCGCTTACCTGTAGATCATTATCGAACGATTAAGTCGCAATGCGCGAAGTGGCCACAGGAAGTGGAATTGATGCCGGAAGATGAGAACGGCCTTCGCGTCGGTGGCTGGGTGCCACCCTATTCCGCTCCCGGGACACCCGGATCGCCCGCCGCCCGGCCCGCGCTCCCCGGCGGGGAACGCCTCGCGATCGGAACGGGACACGGCGCGCCGCCGCATTCCCTCCGCCACCTGTTCATTCTGGCGGCCGCCGCGGCACTGGGCTGCGCGGCCACCGCGCTCGTCGCGCTGAACACCGGCGGGGAGACCCCGTCACCGGTCGCCCAGCAGAGCGCGGCGCCCCACCAGGACTGGCCGGCCTTCCCGCTCGAACCGGAGGAGACGATCTCGCTGCTGCCGGAACCGCAGCCGTCCCGGTCCGGCTCGGCGGCAGTCACACCCGTCACCACCAGGCTTTCGGCACCCCCGCCCACGACGAAGCGGTCACCCTCGACCACGCCGGAGCGGTCACCCTCGCCCACGCCGGAGCCGCCGCCGGCAACGGCTGCGAAGCCGGCACAGCCGGTGTCCCTGACCGCCGGCGCGACCACCGGCCTGGAGATCGCGGACCGGCCCGGCCAGCGGGTGCGGCACCGGGACTTCGCCGGCCGCGCCGACCCGATCTCGGCGGGCAGCAGCGACGCGGACCGGGCCGACTCCCGCTTCGTGATTCGCATCGGCCGGGCGGCGTCGAACTGTTTCTCGTTCGAATCAGTTAACTTTCCCGGATATTATCTGCGGCACCGCGACTTCCGCATCGAGCTGGCCCACGCGGACCGGTCGGAACTGTTCGACGAGGACAGCACTTTCTGCGCCGAGTCCATTCGGAACGGCGCTGCCCTGACGTTGCGGTCGCACAATTATCCGAGCCGTTATGTCGCGGTGAACGGCGAGCGGCTGGTGATCGCCGAGTCGGGGGCGGCCGCGTTCCGTCCGCAGCCGCCCCTGTGACCGGTTCTCAGATGACGAGGACGCTCCGGGCGTCCAGCACGCCCGCGCCGTCCGGCAGGTCGATCGGCTCGTCGGTGCGGTTGATCAGGAATCGGTGCTCGCCGCGGATCGCCAGCTCGACCCGGCCCCGCAACTCGGGCGGCAGCTCGCTGACCACGCCGGCCGGCGCGAGCAGGGACGGCAGGACCGTCGCGAGGCCGGCGGCGCCGAGGCGGGTGGAGACGTAACTCGCCGAGCCCGTACCCACCGAGCGCCGGGTGATCGCGGCCTGCTTGCCGTCGCGGTACCTGACGAGCACCTCGACGCCGGAGGAGACCACGTCGACCAGCTCGGTCCAGAGCGTGCCGGTGACGCCGTTGTCGAGGGGAACGCTGTCGCCGTCGAGCAGCGGCGTGAACTCCTCGATCCGGATGCCGAGCAGGTCCCGCAGGGCGCCCGGATAGCCGCCGAGCCAGACGTGGTCGTTCTCGTCAACGATGCCGGAGAAGTAGGTGGTCACCAGATGCCCGCCGCCGTCGACATAGCGCGTCAACCGGTCGGCGAGCGCCGCCGGCACCACGTGCAGGATCGGGGCGATCAGCATCGGGTAGCGCTCCAGGTCACCGCCGGTCGGCACCACGTCGGCCCGGATGCCCTGGTCCAGCAGCGCCGTGTACCAGTCCAGCGCCTCCTGCCGGTACCGCAGCCGGTCGGTCGGGTGCGAGTCCTGCTCGGCCACCCACCACGACTCCCAGTCGAAGACGATCCCGACCGGCGCGGCGGTCCGCGGCGAGCCGGCCACCGGCGCGAGGTCCCGGAGCCGCTTGCCGAGTTCGGCGACCCAGCGGAAGACGGCGCTGTCGGTGCCGGCGTGCGGCAGCATCGCCGAGTGGTACTTCTCCGCGCCGGCCCGCGACTGCCGCCACTGGAAGAAACAGACCGCGTCGGCGCCGTACGCGACATGGGTGAGCGAGTCCCGGGCCAGCTCACCCGGCCGTTTCGGCACGTTGACCGGCTGCCAGTTGACCGCGCTGGTGGAGTGCTCCATGAGGAACCAGGGCCGGCCGCCGGCCAGCATGCCGGTCAGGTTCGCGGAGAACGAGAGCTCGTCCCGGGCCTGCGGGCCGGGCACCACGTAGTGGTCGTTGGAGACGAAGTCGACCTCGGCCGCCCAGTCGGCGTAGTTCATCGGCTTCTGCTGGCCCATCACCATGAAGTTCGTGGTGACCGGCACGTCCGGGGTGATCTCGCGGAGGACGGCCTTCTCGGCGCGCAGATGCTCCTTGAGCGCGTCCGAGGAGAACCGCTTGAAGTCGAGCTGCTGGGTGGGGTTGGGATGTGAGGCGGCGAGCCGGGGCGGGAGGATCTGGTCCCAGTCGGAGTACTGCTGCGACCAGAAGGCCGTGCCCCAGGCGTCGTTGAGCGCGGCGATCCCCGCGTAGCGATCGCGGAGCCACGCGCGGAACGCGGTCGCCGCGTCCTCCGAGAAGTCGTAGATGTTGTGACAGCCCAGCTCGTTGTTCACATGCCAGGCGACCAGGGCGGGATGGTCCCGGTACCGCCCGGCGAGCGCCCTTACCAGCGCGAGCGCATGCTCCCGGAAGACCGGCGAGGTGGGCCGCCAGTGCTGGCGGGCGCCCGGCCACACGGTGTTCCCCTCGGCGTTCACCGGCAGGATCTCCGGGTGTTTCGTGGTCAGCCACGGCGGCGGGGAGGCGGTGGCGGTGGCCAGGTCGACAGCGATCCCGTTGGCGTGGAGCAGGTCCATCGCGTCGTCCAGCCACGCGAAGTCGTACGCGCCCTCCCGGGGCTGAAGCCGAGCCCACGAGAAGATCGCCAGCGAGACGATCGTGACGCCGGCCTCGCGCATGGCCCGGACGTCGTCGTCCCAGACCTCGCGCGGCCACTGCTCCGGGTTGTAGTCCGCGCCGAACTCCAGACGCGCCTCCCCGGCACGACGGATCCAGCGCCGGGGAGCGTTCTCGGATGAGCTCATCTGACAGTGAAACCCTGTTCCTGGCCGTACTTGACGGAAGCGTCCTGCCAGGACTTCAACCCGTCCTGCAGGGTGCCCTGCCCGAGATAGGCCTTGCCCGCGGTGTCGTTGAAGACGTTGTTGGCGTAGACCTGGAAGGGCAGGTACGACCAGCCGGGGACGACCTGCCCGGCGGACGCGGCGAGAACCTCGTTGACCTTCTGACCGCCGAAGTACGGGAACTCCTTGTTCAAGAACTCCGGCGCGTTCAGCTGCTTCGTGCTCGCCGGGAAGGCGCCGTTGTCGACCCGGGTCTGCGCTCCCTCGTCGACAGTGGCGTACTTGAGGAACGCGTACGCCAGGGTCTTGTTGGCGGCCTTCTCCGGGATCGCGATGGAGCTGCCGCCGTTCTCCGCGGTGGCCGTGCCGCCACTCTCCCACTGCGGCATCGGGGCGACCCGCCACTTGCCGGTGCCCGCCTTGACCCCGGACTCCAGGTTGGCCGGCATCCACGCGCCGATCACCAGGGAGGCGATGGTGCCGTCGGCGAGGCCGGCGTACCAGCCGTCGCTCCAGCCGGCCACCGGGTTGAGCAGCTTGCCGTCGATCAGCTTCTGCCACTGGGCGGTGAACTTCTGGGTGCCGGCGTCGGCGAAGTCGATGCCGACGTCGGTGCCGTTCACCGTGTACGGCTTGCCGCCCGCCTGCCAGATCATGCTGGTGGTGAACCCGGCGTCGCCGCTGTCTGCCGTGATGTACGCCTTCGGGTCGGCCCGGTGCAGCTTCTCCGCCGCCGCCGTGTACTCCGCCCAGGTCGCCGGCACGCCCAGCTGATGCTTGTCGAAGACGTCCTTGTTGTAGAAGAGCGCCATCGGCCCGGAGTCCATCGGCAGGCCGTAGATCGCCTCCCCGGAGCGCACCGAGTTCCAGGTTCCCGGCGTGAACGTGCCGTCCAGCGACGCGGCGCCGAACGTGGTCAGGTCGGTGACGGCCTTGCCGAGGGCGAACTGCGGCAGCGCGAAGTACTCGATCTGCGCGACGTCCGGCACCCCGGATCCGGCCTGGATCGCGTTCTGCAGGGCGGTGTAGGCGTCGTTGCCCGTACCGGAATTGACGAGGTTGACCTTGACCTTGGGGTAGGCGGTCTGGAAGTCCGCGACGACTTGCTTGAGGGTGGGCTCCCAGGCCCAGACCGTGATCGTGCCGCCGGCGGCGAGCGCGGCCTGAACATCGTCCTGCGACACGGTGGCCGCGGCGGGCTCGTCGGCGGAGTCACCACCGCAGCCCGCGGCCAGCAGCGTTAACGAGAGAGCGGCGCCGAGGATCGCGCGCCGACGGGTGATCAGCATTGGCGGTTCCCTTCGGTGATCAGTGTTTGACGCTTAATTGCTTCGCGCTTCATTGCTTGACGCTTCCGGCCGCGAGACCCGACTGCCAGTGACGCTGGAGCAGCAGGAACGCCACGATCAGCGGGACGATCGTGAGCAGCGATCCGGTGATCACCAGGTTGAAGACGACGTCGCCGCCGGCCGTGGTGCCCTGCTCGTTCCACGAGTAGAGGCCCAGCGTGAGGGGGAAGAGGTCGGCGTCCTTCAGCATGATCAGCGGGAGGAAGAAGTTGTTCCAGGTCATCACGGTGTTGAAGAGCAGGACCGTGACCAGCCCGGGTGCCAGCAGCGGCACGGCCAGGGAGAAGAAGGTCTTGAACTCACCGGCCCCGTCCATCCGCGCCGACTCGAGGATCTCGTCCGGCACCGCGTCGCGGGAGTACGTCCACATCAGGTAGAGACCGAACGGCGACGCCAGCGTCGGGATGATCACCGCCCAGGGCGTATCGGTCAGGCCCATCTCGGCGAACATCAGGAAGATGGGTACGGCCAAGGCGGTCGGCGGCACCGCGACACCACCGAGGACGACGGCGAAGACCGCGCGCCGCCCGGCGAAGTCGAACTTGGCCAGGCCGTACCCGGCGAGCGCGGCCAGCAGGGTGGCCCCACCGGCGCCGGCCACGACGTAGAACAGCGTGTTGAGCAGCCAGCGCCCGAAGATGCCGTCGTTGTAGGCGAAGACGGCGGCGATGTTGTCGAAGAACGCGAAGTCGCCAGTGAACCAGAGCCCGAACGAGCCGAACAGGCCCTCCTGCGTCTTGGTCGCGCTGATCAGCAGCCAGACGAGCGGGAGCAGGCTGTAGATCAGCGCGAGCGCGGTGATCACGGTGAGCGGAACGCTCCGCTTCGGTGTCATCGGCCCGCTCCGATGCTGCGCCGCTGGAACAGGTACGCGACGATCATCGTCACCACGCCCATGATCAGCGCGATCGTCGCCGAGTAGTTGACCTGCTGCCCGCCGAACGACAGCTGGTAGGCGTAGACGTTCGGCGTGAAGTACGTGGTGATCGAGTTCGGCGCGATCGTGTCCAGGATCTGCGGCTCGTTGAAGAGCTGGAAGCTGCCGATGATCGAGAAGATGGTGGCGACCGCGAGCGGCCCGCGCAGCGCCGGCAGCTTGATCGCCCGGATGATCCGGAGCTGGCCGGCGCCGTCGATCGCGGCGGCCTCGTAGAGCGCGGCGTCCACCACCCGCAGCCCGGAGTACAGGATGATCATGTTGTAGCCGACGAACTCCCAGGTCACGATGTTGCCGATCGAGGCGAGGATCAGGTCGGGCGAGAGCGGGTCGGGCAGCGTGATCCCGAACGCGTCGTTGACGTTGCCGACCAGGCCGATCCGGCTGCCGTACATGAAGCCCCACATCAGGGCGGCGACGACGGACGGCACCGCGTACGGGAGGAACACCGAGATCCGGAAGAAGGCGGCGCCGTACAGCCGGCCGCTGTCCAGGGCGAGCGCGATCAGCAGCGCCAGGAACAGCATGATCGGGACCTGCACGACCAGGAAGATCACGACGCGGCTCAGGGCGTCGAAGAACTGCGGGTCGCTGAACGCCTTGGTGTAGTTCTCCAGCCCCACGAAGGCGGTGCCGCCGATCAGCCGGTTCCGGAACAGGCTGAGGTACGCCGCGTAGCCGATCGGAGCCAGGAAGACCAGCGCGAACACCGCCAGGAACGGGCCGGTGAACTGCCAGCCGATCCACGAACGCCGCGTTGACACGGCCCTCCCTCCACGGATGTTTACGTTAACAATTTCCGCCGTGTCACCGGATGTTTACGTAAACGGGTTGGGCCGTATAGTGGCACGGGTCACCAGGACGGTCAAGGAGTCCCCATCGACACTCATCGGCTCCGCGCCGGCTCGGACGTCCCCGGCGGGCGCCGCAAGCAGCGCGTCTCCATGGCCGACGTGGCCCGGCTCGCCGGCGTCTCGTCACAGACCGTCTCCCGCGTCGCCAACGGCCAGACCGGCGTCGTCGAGTCCACCCGCGAGCAGGTGCTCGCCGCGATGCGCGAGCTCGGGTACCGGCCGAACAGCGCGGCCCGCTCGCTGCGCTACGGCCGCTTCAACACGATCGGCGTGATCCTCTTCGGACTCTCGTCGACGGGGAACAGCCGTACCGTGGAAGCCATCGCCACCCACGCCGCCGCCGAGGGATACGCGATCACGCTCATCCCCGTCGACGTGCCCACCCAGGACAACGTCCTCGGCGCCTTCACCAGGATGGGCGAGCTCGCGGTCGACGGCGTCATCCTCATCATCGAGGTGCACCTGCTGGACGCCACAGCAGTCTCGCTCCCGCCCGGCGTGCACGTCGTGGTGGTCGACTCGGACGCCGGCGACAGGTACCCGGTGGTCGACACCGATCAGGCCGACGGCACCCGCCAGGCCGTCCGCCACCTGATCGACCTCGGTCATCGGACGGTTCACCACGTGGCCGGCCCCGCGGCCTCCTTCGCCGCCGAGCGACGGGCCGGCGCCTGGCGCGCGACCCTCGAGGAGGCGGGCCTGCCGGTGCCGGAGATCGAACGCGGCGACTGGTCGGCGGACTCGGGCCACCGCGCGGGGCTGCGTCTCGCCGCCGACCCGTCCTGCACCGCGATCTTCGCCGCCAACGACCAGATGGCCCTCGGCGTGCTGCGCGCCCTGCACGAGTCGGGACGCCGGGTGCCCGCGGACGTGAGCGTCGTCGGTTTCGACGACATCGCCGACTCGTCCGCATACCTGCCCCCGCTCACCACCGTGCACCAGGATTTCGCCGAGGTCGGCCGCCGCTGCGTGCGCCTGCTGCTCGACCAGATCCACGACGGCCCGGCCGCTCCCGGCACCGACCTGGTCCCCACCACCCTCACGATCAGGCAGAGCACCGATCGGGTACGGGGCCCGGCCACCCCTGACGCTTGACCGGCCGACGCACCCTGGCGTGGACGACTCTCATCGCAGCGAAGGGTGTTCCCATGACCTCCCGGACGGACAGCACGGAAATCCTCGCCAAGGCACGGGAAGGCGCCGAAGCCGCCGTGGCGAGCCGCGTCTTCGGCGCTCCGATCGAACGCGACGGCGTCACTGTCGTACCCGTGGCAGTCATCTCCGGCGGCGGAGGCGCCGGTTCCGGCAGCGGCCTGGCCGCCCGCGGCGACCGGACCGGCGACGACTCACCCGCTCCGGAGGGCGAGGGTTCCGGCGGCGGCTTCGGCTTCTCCGCCCGCCCCGCCGGCGTCTACGTCATCAAGGAGGGCTGCGTCAGCTGGCGCCCCGCCGTCAACGTGAACGCCATAGTCGCCGGCGGCCAGCTGGTCCTGGTAGTCGCCTTCCTGGTAGCCCGCTCCATCCTGAAGAAGCGGCCCTGACCCACCCGGTTCTGGGCGGGGATGTGCCCACGCAGCGATCAAGCCTGACCGCCCGGAGTGGGCACATCCCCGCCCAAAACCGCCCACGTCGCGCACCGGAAGAAAGTTTCCAGCCACATCGGTGCACGTAATCGACAGACGAGACGTCTGTACAAGTGTGACCTTCGAGCAATTCGCGGTGGCCCGCCTTCCGAGCCTGCTGCGGTACGCGGTCGTCCTCACCGGCGACCGTGACCTGGCACAGGACGTCGTGCAGGAAGTGCTGGCCCGAGCCCAGGTCAAATGGCGGCGAATCAGCGGATCCGACTCGCCGGACGCCTACGTCCGGCGGATGGTGCTGAACGAATACCTCTCGTGGCGGCGGAGCTGGGCGTTCCGGAACGTGCATGCGGCCGGCGAGCGCCTGACCGAGATCGAGGCCTCCCGGGGCGGCGTGGGCGACCACGCGGACGGGGTCGTCGAAGCGGACGCGCTGTGGAGCCGGCTGGCGCTGCTCGGCCGGAAACAGCGGGCCGTCCTGGTCCTGCGCTACTACGAGCAACTCGACGACCAGTCCATCGCCGACCTGCTCAACTGCTCCCCCGCGACGGTGCGCAGCCAGGCGTCGAAAGCGTTGCGAACGCTACGACTCGAAGAACAAGACCAGAGACAACGGATCCACGCCGAGGAGTGGTCGTGACCATGCACGCTGACCGGCTGCGCGAAGCCTTCCAGACACACGAGAACGAGACGCCCGACCCGGCGCTGGTCTACGCCCGCGTCGAGGAGCTGGCCCGCAAGCGGCGGTGGCGCCGCCGCAGCGCGCAGGCCGCCGGTGGGGCAGTGCTCAGCGCCGGCCTGATCGCCGGAATCGCGAACCTGCCGGCGATCCTGCCCGCCGGCCCGCAGACGGTGCCGGTCGCCGGACTGCCGGCCGCCGCGCCGCCCGAGGCGTCGGCGCTTCCCTCGGCGGATCCGTCGGCCGCTCCTCCGCTGGACGCGGAGAAGGAGCTGCTCGATCAGTGGGACGCCTTCTTCACCGCCGGATACAGCTACAACGAGGCCGTTGAGCTGGCCAAACTCTGGAAGATGAGCCCGGAGAACATCGGCGCGGTCAAGGCCGAGGCCGGCCGCCGCCTGCTCGCCGGCGAGACGCTGCCGGTCGAGGCGAAACCGGACCCGGACGTGACGACGGCGGACCCCGAGGCGACCGCCGACCCGGAGGTGGAGAAGCGGCTCGACGCCTACTTCCTGGCCGGCTACGACTGGGAGGACGCCGAGAAGCTGGCGAAGCTGTGGAAGCTCGACGACCCGTACGAGGCGAAGGTCGAGGGCGGCAAGCGGCTGCTGGCCGGCAAGAAGCTGCCGATCAAGCCGTGACCGATCGTCTTCACCGGCGGATCGGCTTTGAGATCGAGCTGATGGCGCCGCCCGGTGTCAGCCGGCGCACGCTCGCGTTCGACCTGGCCGGGCGGTGCGGCGGCAGCGTCCGGCCGGTCTGGCACCACGACAGCGAGCCGTCGCTGGTCCCGGGCCTGGGCCGGTTCCTGCATCTGACGCAGGGCTTCGAGGTACGGCATCCTGACGGCTCCCTGCTGTGCACGCTCGTCGACGACGTCACACTGCTGCACGGATTGGATCCGAAGGCCCCGGCCGTACCCGGCTGGTTCCGGATCCTGACCGACGACGGCCGGTTGCTGCGCCTGCTGGCTGCCCAGTGTGATCCCGCGTCCCGCCTGCCGGCCGTCCTCGGCCCGGCGGCGAAACTGTGGGACGCCGAGGTGCGCCGGCACGGGCAGATCTTCCGGCTCGACGATCCGGCCGGGGCGACGGTCGCACTGGCCGCGCCCCTCTCCGGCGAACGGGAACGGCCCTGCGAGGTGATCACTCCCCCGCTGGCGGCGGGGCACCGGGAGGCGCTCGCCGCGCTGCTGGAGCCGGCCCGCGAACTGGGCTTCTCGGTCCCCCACGAGGCCGCCGTGCACCTGCACTTCGACGGCGGCCCGTTCCGCCGCCCCGCGGCCCTCGCCAATCTGATCCGTCTTTTCGCCCACTGGCGGGAGCCCTTGCGGACGATGCTGGCGACGAACCCGGCGTGCCGCCGCCTGGCCCCGCTGCCGGCACCGCTGGTGGCCGCCACGGCCGGGAACCCGACCATGGCCGAGCTCCGGGAAGCCGCGACGGCCGGCAACCTGACGAAGTTCTTCGACGTCAACCTCACCCAGCTGCTCACCGACGCCCCGCCGATCCGGGACACCGTGGAGATCCGCATTCTGCCCGGAATGATCGACGAGGGGCAGATCGTGGACCGGGCGGCCCTGGTGGAGCTGTTGCTGGAGCGCTGTCTCGACCCAGCGCCGCTACCGGCCGGCGCCGACCTCCTGGAACTGGCCGCCGAAGCCCTGGCCGAGCGGGAGTAGCCGGCACGCCGCTTTCGTGGAGCGATGGCGGCAGTGCGGGATCGCCCGTTCCAAGGTCGTCGCCGACCGCTGGCCGAACACCACCGACCAGCTGGTCCGGCTGGCGCTCAGCGCTGCCGAGCTGCATCGAGGACTCGGGGTGCCACCTTGAGACAGCCGTGTAGGCCGAATATTTGCTGGTAGTGGAGTTTCTGAACGAGCCAGCGGGGTCAGTGCTGCCGGAATGGGGCGCGCCGGAGCATTGTGTCAACGGTGAAGACGATGTGTGTCCGTTAGCAGCACGAGCTACGGCCGGGCGACGCCAGCCGTAGGCCAGAACGGCTACCCGAGCTTGATCACATGCCTGAGCTACGGCCCGGCAACGCCAGCCGTACGCCAGAACGGCTACCCCAGCTTGATCACATGCCTGAGCTACGGCCCGGCAACGCCAGCCGTACGCCAGAACGGCTACCCCAGCTTGATCACATGTGTGGGCTACGGCCGGGACAGCGCGTTCCAAGATAGGGCGAGACGGGAGGTGCCAGACGCGAGATGCCAGGACACGGAGAGCCGACCCGGGTGAGCTGGTCGTCAGTGCTGACCCTGTTGGCTGATACCCGCCGCCCGGTAGTGCGCCGATGCGGCCGCGCGTCACGGTCAGTCGCCGCTGACCGTGGAGCGCTGGGGGTTTGCGTCATTCGGGGGGGCCTGGAACGTCCACGAGCTTCCGAAAAGCGCGGGGTTGACCGCGGATGCCGGCACCCTGGGTGACAACGGTTCGTATGGCCCCCGCAGCGGTGGAGACGCACCTCAGGAACATCGCCGCGGCCGAGCAGCGCCCTGACGACCAGCCGACGAAGACGAGCTGGTCACCAGTGCTGCCGGATACCTGTTCCGAGAGCACTCAGCGCCAGCCCGCCCGCACCGCTCCACGATCGACAACCGGCGGCGCCACCTCACGTCCCTGCTAGTAGACGTACGGCCATCCGGAGGAGTCCCAGCCCAGCAGGTTGATGCCGAGCTTCGCGTCACCGTTCGCCTGGTAGTAGTGATAGGCGAGAACGGTCTGCGAGCCGTCCTGGAACACCGCCGGGTGCCCGGGACCGTACACGGCGTCGTGCGACGCGAGGATCTCCGAGCCACCGCCGGCCGTCATCGCGGTGCCGGCCCGATCGGCGTACGTGCCGGTGATGCTCTTCGACCGGCCAACCATGATCCGGTACGTGCTGGACGCGCCCTTGCAGCAGAAGTCGAACGCCACGAAGAGGTAGAAGTAGCCGTTGCGCTCGACGATGACCGGCGCCTCGATCGACTTGCTGTTGGTGAACCGCTCGGCGATCGAGTGCATCGTGCTGTCCGCCCGCTTGCCTGTCGACGGGTTGAGCTTGACGAGCTTGATGCCGCTCCAGAACGAGCCGAAGCTCAGCCACCACTCGCCGGACGAGGTGACGATCAGGTTCGGGTCGATCGCGTTGTACCCGCTGGTGGCGGTCGACTCGACCACCTTGCCGTAGTTGGTCCAGGTCCCGGCCGCGCCGGTGGTGCTGCCGGCCAGGAAGATCGCCGACTTGCTGGATCCGAACGTGGAGGCCGAGTAGTACATCAGGTACTTGCCGCCGGCGTAACTGATGTCCGGCGCCCACAGGTTCTTGTCAGCGGCGGTGTAGGCGTCGGCCCACGGCGTGCCGTTCGGGAAGGCCTTGCCGGCGTCGACGAAGCTGGTGCGGTCGGCCGACGTCTTCAGCCCGATCCCGGGGGAGGTGTAACCGAGCAGGTAACCGCCGGTCGGCCGCTTGATCATCGTCGGGTCGTGGGCGAAGGTCGAGCCGGTGACGACGCCGGGATTGGGGTAGGTCGCGGCGTCGGCCATCTTCAGGCCGTAGGCGCTGGCCGCCGCGGCCACGAGGGCTGTCACGGCGGTCAGCAGGAGTTTGCGCGTTCGCACGGGGATTCACCTTTCGACGGGGATGCCCCTGAGTGTCTTGCAGCGCTGCAAAAGTTGCTCCGATCCGCGACGAATTTTCCGGAGGCCGCCAAAATCGCTCTCCGGGACCGCCGCATCGCTGCCCTCAGGAGGGCGCCACATCGCTCACTCCGAGGAGGCCGCCAAATCGGCTAGCCAGTCCCGGCTGGCGCCGGCGATCCGGGCCGGCACGCCCAGATCGCCGAGGAGCTCAGCGGCCGCCGCCATCTCCTCGCGGCGGCGGACGGCGTGCTTGCGCGAGCCGTCGACGAGCCGGTCCAGCGTGCCGGCGTTGCCGCGGATCAGCTCGGTGGCGATGTTGTCGCGCAGCCACTCCTCCAGCCCGGCCGCCCTCGCCGCCTCCAGGGCCTCGACGACCGCGGCGGCCATCCCCTTGTAGAAGACGCTGCGCAGCAGCTTGCGGGTGGCGGCAGCGCCGGCCGGACCGTCCAGGACCGTCACGTCGGCGCCGTAGCCACGCAGGATCGCGGCGAGGTCACCGGCGGCCGGGCCGCTCATCGTCATCGGCGTGCGCAGGCCACGCCCGGGCACGGGCGACATCAGCGCGACGTCGGCCGTCCGCGCCCAGGCGGAGCCGAGGCGCTCCTTGAGTGCCGGCGTCGCGGTGTTGAGGTCGGCCCAGATCGCACCGGGCTTCAGGGACGACAACGAGGCACGCAGCGCCTCCTCCGCGTCGGCCGCGCTGTTGACGCTGAGCACCACGTCGGCGCCCGCGCAGGCTTCGGCATCACTCGCCGTAAGCGTCACGCCCGCTGCGGGCGTAGCCACTTTCGGGTCATACGCCTGCACCGACGCGCCGGCGGCAACCAGATCGGCGGCGAGGAGGCTGCCCGCCTCCCCCAGGCCCAGCACTGCCACGACAGTCATGCCAACCTCCGAGATTCCGCGAGCACCCGGTCACTGTTCCCACGCGGCGACATGATTGTCAACAATTGTTTCGCCAGCCACGCTAGCCTACGCTGGCCGGCAACTCCTGAGTCGGCGCCACCGCACGTTGTTGACAATCTTGTCGGAAATTCGGATGGGAACACGTGATGACCGATTCCACACTGGTACTCACCGCACACCCCGGCGATTTCGTGTGGCGTGCCGGTGGCGCGATCGCCCTGGCCGCCTCCCGTGGCCGGCGGGTGGTGATCGGCTGCCTGAGCTTCGGCGAGCGCGGCGAGTCCGCCTCGCTGTGGCGCAAGGGCTACACGCTCGACCAGGTCAAGGCCCACCGCCGCGACGAGGCGGAGCGGGCCGCCACGGTACTGGGTGCCGAGATCCGTTTCTTCGACGCGAACGACTACCCCCTCGTGGAGACGCCCGAGCTGCTGCGGGACCTGATCGACCTCTACCGCGAGGTGCAGCCGGCGGTCGTGCTGACCCACGCGGCGGCCGACCCGTACAACGGAGATCACGCCGTCGCGCACGCGCTCGCGCTGAAGGCGCGGATCCTCGCCCAGGCGCCCGGGGTCGAGGGCCCCGGCGAGGTGATCGGCGCTCCCCCGGTCTTCTGCTTCGAACCGCACCAGCCCGAGCAGTGCGGCTTCGTCCCGAACGTGCTGCTCGACATCACCGCCGTGTGGGAGCGCAAGCGCGAGGCCATGCGGATCCTGGCGGCGCAGAAGCACCTGCACACCTACTACACCGAGCTGGGCAGCCGGCGCGGCCTGCAGGCGGCGCGCAACTCCGGCCCGAACCTCGGCCTGCCGGACGAGACCGTCGCCGAGGCCTACATGCGGCTCTACCCGCAGGTCACCCGGGAGCTGTCATGAGCCGCCACGTGATCGTCCGGACGTCCACGCACGTCCCGCAGCAGATCTTGGACGGTCTGGCGGAGGCCGGCTCGTCGACCGTGCACGAGGCGGACGGGCGGCGCGGCTCTCTCGACCCGGCGATCAGGCCGATCCACACCGGGGCGCGAACGGCCGGCTCGGCGGTGACCGTCTCCTGCCACCCTGGCGACAATCTGATGATCCACGCGGCGGTCGAACAGGTCCGGCCCGGTGACGTCGTGGTCGTGACGACCACGTCGCCGTCGACCGACGGGATGCTGGGCGACCTGCTCGCCACGTCGCTGCGGGCGCGCGGCGCGATCGGGGTGATCATCGACGCCGGTGTCCGGGACGTCGCGGAGCTGCGGGAGATGGGCTTCCCGGTGTGGGCGCGGGCGATCAGCACGCAGGGCACGGTCAAGGCCAGTCCCGGCTCGGTGAACGTGCCGATCGTGGTGGGCGGCCAGCCGATCCGCCCGGGTGACGCGGTGATCGCCGACGACGACGGGGTCGTGGTGATCCCGCACGAGCGCGCCGCGGAAGTGCTGGAGGCGGCCCGCCGGCGGATCGCGGACGAGGCCGCCAAGCGGGAGCGCCTGGCCGCCGGTGAGCTGGGGCTGGACATGTACCAGCTGCGGCCGCTGCTGGAGAGACTCGGCGTCGTCTACGTGGACGAGCCGTGAGCGTCCCGGTGATGATCATGCGCGGCGGCACGTCGAAGGGCGCCTACTTCCTGGCGTCCGACCTGCCGTCCGCCCCGGACGAACGGGATGATCTGCTCCTGCGGATGATGGGGTCGCCGGACCCCCGGCAGATCGACGGCATCGGCGGCGGGCATCCGCTGACCAGCAAGGTCGCCGTGGTCAGCCGCCCGGACTCGGCCGTTGCCGACGTCGACTACCTGTTCCTGCAGGTCCAGGTGGACGCGCCGCGGGTCAGCGCCGAGCAGCCGTGCGGCAACATCCTGGCGGGGGTCGGGCCTTTCGCGATCGAGCGCGGGCTGGTCAGCGCCTCCGGCGACACCACGAGGGTACGGGTCCGCATGGTCAACACCGGCGCGCTGGCCACCGTGCACGTGCCGCTTGCGGACGGCCGGCCGGTCTACACCGGAGACACCGCGATCAGCGGGGTTCCGGGGACCGCCGCCCGGATCCTGGTGGAGTTCCAGGACACCGCCGGTTCGGTGGCGGGCTCGCTGCTGCCGACCGGCAACCTGGTCGACGACCTGGACGGGGTCCCGGCCACGCTCGTCGACAACGGCATGCCGGTGGTCGTGATGGCCGCGAAGGATCTCGGCGTCACCGGGTACGAGCCGCCGGCCCAGCTGGAGGCCGACAACCGGCTGCGGCACCGTGTCGAGGAGCTCCGGCTGACGGCCGGGAAGCTCATGGGGCTCGGTGACGTGACTGCTTCGACCGTACCCAAGATGTGTTTGACCTCCCCACCCGCGAAGGGTGGGTCGCTGAGCACGCGGATGTTCATCCCGCATCGCGTCCACACCCAGATCGGGGTGCTCGCGGCGGTCACCGTGGGGACGGCGGCGGCCCTGCGGGACCCCGCGCTCGGCGGCGAGATCCGCGTCGAGCACCCCACCGGCTTCACCGACGTCGTGATCGACCTCGACGCCGGAACGTCCGCCGTCGTCAGCACCGCCCGCCTGCTCATGGACGGGCGGGTCCACCCCCGCGAAGGAGCCGTTCATGGCTGAGAAGATCCGCGACGTCGCCCATGTCAGCGCGGTGGAGCTGTTCACCCCGGCGCTCGACGACACGGTCCGGTTCTTCACCGACCAGATGGCGATGGAGGTGGTGGAGCGGCGCGGGGACAGCGTGTACCTGCACACCTGGGACGACTACGAGAGGTTCAGCGTCAAGGTCACCGGCGGGAGCAGCTCGGGCATCGGCCGCACCTGGCTGCGGGCGCGCAGTCCGGAGGCCCTGGACCGCCGGGTCCGCGACATCACGGCGGCCGGCCTCGGCGAGGGGTGGAGCACGGACGAGTCCGCGTACGGTCCGGTCTTCCACTTCACCGACCCGGACGGCCACCCGTTCGGCGTCTACTACGAGACCCAGCGGTACGTGGCGTCGGACGCGACCCGGCCGGCACTGAAGAACCAGGCCGCGCGCTTCCCCGGCCGCGGCTCCAACGTGCGCCGCCTGGACCACGTCAACTTCCTGGCCCGCGACGTGCCGGCCAGCGAGGAGTTCGTCGCGGCGGCGCTGACCGGCCGGGCCAGCGAGCAGATCGTGCTGGACGACGGGACGAAGGCCGCCGTCTGGTACACGTTCTCGGACAAGTCCTACGACGTCGTCTACACCCGGGACTGGACCGGCTCGACCGGCCGGCTGCACCACGTCGCGTTCGCCACCGACACCCGCGAGGACATCCTGCGGGCCGCCGACGTGTTCCTGGAAGCCGGCGTGCACATCGAGACCGGGCCGCACAAGCACGCCATCCAGCAGACGTTCTTCCTGTACGTCTGGGAGCCCGGCGGCAACCGGATCGAGCTGTGCAACGCCGGCGCCCGGCTGCTGCTCGCCCCGGACCACGAGGTCGTCACCTGGACCGAGGCGGAGCGCGCGAAGGGTCAGGCGTGGGGTCTCAAGACGATCGAGACGTTCCACACCCACGGCACCCCGCCCGTGGCCTGATCCCTTCTACCGGATCATCCCGGTTACTGGATCATTCCGGGCTCTTCGAGGGAGCGCAGCACCTCGATGACGCTGGCGATGTGGTCACGCATCGCCTCCTCCGCGGCTTTCGGGTCGTGGTCCCGGATGGCCGCGATGATCCGCTCGTGCTGCGGCAGCGACACGAGCGGACGGCCCGGCAGCAACGAGAGCATGAACTGGTGCCGGGCCAGCTGCGCGCGCAGCGTGTCGATCAGCCGGTCCGCCGTCGCGTGCCCGGCGATCGTGCGGATCAGCGCGTGCAGCCGCACGTTGAGGTCGCTGTAACGGCGGAACTCGCCGGACTCCACGGCGCGGCGCATCAGCAGCCCGATCTCGTCGAGCTCGCTCGCCCGGTCCTCGGTGACCCGCTCGGCGGCCTGCGCGGCGACCAGGCCCTCAAGGACCATCCGCACCTGAGTGATCTCGATGGTCTCGGCGAGGGAGATCTTGCGGACCTGCGCGCCGCGGTTGCGCTGGATCTCCACCAGGCCCTCACCGGAGAGGTCCTGGAGGGCGAGCCGGATGTTGAACCGGCTCACGCCGAACCGCTCGATCAGCTGAGCTTCGACGAGGCGTTCGCCCGGCATGTACTCACCCGCGAGGATCGCCTTGCGCAACTCGTCACGAGCGGTCGCCTTGTCCTTCCCCTCGTCGGTCCGCCGGGGCCGTGACCGTACCCCGGTGAGGTTCTTCTCCGCAGACATGTAGTTCCCGTCGCTGGTGTGCCGACCCGCAAACCCGGTGACCGGTACGATACCGCGCCCCTCGCCCGGCGCGACGACACTGCTGACCAGACCCGTCGGACATCGACTGCTGTTGTCAACAATCAGGGACGGTTGCCCTATGCCGGACCATGAGCTGGGAGGATGATCGTGCTTTTCGTCGACAGCCCTGATGACAAGACCTGCCGCCCGGCGCCTCACCTCCGGTCGGTCCCGGCGGGCGCGGGCGCGGGTGCGGGACGGGCGCTAGGCGAGGAAGTCCACCATGGCGGTCGCGAAGGCCGGCTCCCGGACCGCGCCCAGGTGATCCCCGCCGGTCACCGTCAGCTGAGCGCCGGAGATCGCCTTCGCCAGGATCTCGGGGCGGGCCGCCAGCACGTCGTCGCGGCCGGTGACCACGAGCGTCGGCGCGGTGATGGTGTCGAGCGGGATCGGGTCGGCGTGCATCCGGGCAGCCTGGGCGGCGAGGGCCGCCCGGTCGCCGCCGACCGCGTCGATGAACGCCCGGAACCCGGCCGCCGCCGGGTTCCGGATCGTGGCCGGGTCCTCGGCGTGCAGCGCCTCGCGCAGCGGGTCCGGCCCGATCACCCGGGTGTCGACGCCACCGAGCTCGACCACGGCGGCGCCCACACCGCCGATCACGAGGCGCCGGATCCGGGTGTCCCGGGTAGCGGTGATCAGTGAGACGACCGCGCCCATCGAGTAGCCGACCAGGTCCACGGCGGGCTCCCCGAGCAGGTCGAACAGCATGATCAGGTCGTCCGACATCCGAACCTCGCCGTAGAACGACGGATCGTGCGGCTTGCCGGAACGGCCGTGTCCACGGGCGTCGATCGTCACCACGCGACGGCCGGCGCCGGTCAGCGCGTCGACGACACCCGTCAGCACCCAGTTGGTGAGCCCGTTCGCGATGAAGCCGTGGTGCAGCACCACCGGCGGCTGTGACGAACTCCCCTCCCAGGTCTGGTAGTAGATCTCGACGCCGTCACTGGCCTGGAAGCTGGGCATGTGTGCGCGTTCCCTTCTGGAGCGGATGCAGCCACAGGGTAGAACTCGCCACCATGATCAAGCATCGGTGAGATCGCCAGCCCGTGGCTTCCGCGCTAGATTGCGAGTGAGCATCCCGTCACTCAATAGGGGGATTTCCGGACTGTGACCCCCACACAGTTGCGCGCCTACTCCGCCGTGGTCCGATTCGGTTCGGTCAAGCTGGCCGCCGCCCAGCTGGCCGTCTCCGAGTCCGCGGTGTCCCTGCACATCGGCCAGCTGCGCAAAGAGCTCGGTGACCAACTGTTCTCGCGGTCGGCGAACGGGCTGACCTTCACGCCGGGCGGCCTGCGCCTGGCGAGCCGGGCCACCGAGATGCTCGGCCTGCAGGACATCACGATCCTCGAGGTGAGCGCCGCCGGCCAGGGGCGCCGCCTGCTGCGGGTCGGCGCGTCAAGCCTGTTCGGCGAGCACGCCGCGCCCGGTCTGATCGAGCTCTTCGCGAACCGGGCCGCCGACCTCGACCTGGAGCTCAGCGTGCGGAACCCGGGGTCGTTCACCGAGGCGCTCGTCGAGCGCACCGTCGACATCGCGATCGGGCCTCCCCCGCCGCTGGCGGACCCGGCGGTGACGTCACGCCCGGTGATGTACTACCGGATCGTCACGGTCGCCTCCCCCGACCATCCGCTCGCCGGCACCCAGCCCAGCCTGCGCCAGCTGCGCGAGCAGACCTGGCTGCTCGGCCCGTCCGCGGTCGCCGACAGCGGCGCGATCCGCACCCTGGTCCGCCGGATCGGCGTGCCCGACGACCGCCAGCAGATCTTCCAGAGTCACGCGGCCGCGCTCGAGGAGGCGAAACGGGGACGGGGTGTCGCGCCGGCACTGTCGTTCGCCGTCGCGCCGGAGGTCCGCAAAGGACATCTGGTGAGCTTCCGCGGCGGCCCGGCCAGCCTGGAGGAGGTCTGGCACTCGATCACCCTGGCCGAGCCCGCCACCCCGTCGGCCGCCGCCGAGCTGGCCCGGTTCGCGTCCACGCCACGGGCGATCCAGGCGATGATGCGCGGCACCGGCATCAGCAAGACTCGTTTCCGCCCGTCGGTGCACGTCACGCTCTGGAGCTGAGCTCTTCCAGACACGCTCTTCCAGACACGCCGCGGCCAGCGAACGTCACGCTGTGGAGCTGAGCTCTTTCAGACACGCCGCCAGGTCGGCGAACGTCGCGGCCGGCATCAACCGGTCGCAGAACGGCAGGGCGGCGGCCATGGCCGCCACGCGCGGGGTGAAGCCGGGCGCGCCGGCGCGAGGATTGAGCCACACTATCCGGTACGCCCGTCGCCGCAGCCTGGCCATCACGGACGCCATCATCTCCGGCGGATCACTGTCCCACCCGTCCGACGCGATGATCACGATCCCGCCGCGAAGAGCATTCCCGTGGTACGAGTCGAGCAGGCCCCGCAGATTCCCGGCGATCCTCGTCCCGCCGAACCGGTCGGTGACCGCCGCACCGGCCACCTCCACCGCATCCGCCGCCGACGCGTTCCGCAGCATCGGGGTGAGCCGGGTCAGCGTCGTCGCGAACGCGAACACCTCCGCGTCGGCCACCAGCGCGAACGCCCGCATCATCTGCAGGTAGGCGGCCGCCTGCGCCCGCATCGACTCGCTGACGTCGCAGAGCAGCACGACCCGCCGCGGCTCGCGCACCGGCCGCTGCCGGACCACGGTGATCGCCTCCCACCCGGTGCGCCGGGCCCGGGCGATCGTGGGCCGCAACGCCACCCGCCGCCCGGCCGGGTCCACGGCGTGCCGCCGGGTGCGCCGCTGCGGCCAGCGGGCCAGCGCGGCACGCAGGTCCTCGCCGAATGCCCGGATCTGCGCCGCGTCGAGTTCTTCGAACGGCCGGTCGGCGAGACCGGCGAGGGCGCTCGGACGCAGCTCCGGCACCCGCAGATCGGAGTCCGCATCGCCCTCGTCGGCCGCCACCACCGGTGGGAGGGTCGCCCAGGGCAGCCCGTCGCCGGCGGCCGTCCCGTCCCCGCCCGCCGGAAGCTTCACGTGCACCGTGTCGTCGCGCCGGCCGGGCTGGCCGGCCGTCCGGTTCAGCGGCAGCGACACGACGTCGTCGAAAACCGCCGCGAAGACCTCGTCGAAGACGGCGAGGTCGGCGTGCCGGCGGACCAGGGCGATCCGCGCGGTCCAGTAGAGCGTGTCGCGGGCCGCGGGCGGGCTGACCGACAGAGCCCGGACCAGGTCGT
Organism: Actinoplanes sp. NPDC023936; assembly: GCF_040639325.1. NCBI lineage: Bacteria > Bacillati > Actinomycetota > Actinomycetes > Micromonosporales > Micromonosporaceae > Actinoplanes > Actinoplanes sp. NPDC023936. The sequence continues at coordinate 103,945 of NZ_JBEZZR010000031.1, forward strand.
CGGTCTCGGTGATCCCGGCGCCCAGCCCGGCGCGGCGCAGCCGGGCCACGAACGCGACAGCGAACGCGGCCCGGTCCGTGCCACGCAGCAGCACCGGCGCGGAGTCGGCGGCGGTCACGCGGCGGCCCGCGAACGCCGCTCCCGGACGTGGCGGCTTACGGAACGGCGGTCCCGGACGTGGCGGCCCATGGAACGGCGGTCCCGGACGTGGCGGCCCACGGAACGGCGGTCCCGGACGGAGTCGGCGGCGGTCATGGCGGCGTCAGGGGCGGGCGACGGCCCAGATGATCACGGCGGCGACGGCGGCGACGCCGACGACGACCGGGACGGCCCGCTTGTAGATCGATCCTCCGGCGACCTCCAGCAGGTCGAGCGCCTCCGGCTCCGCCGACTCGATCTTCCGCTCGGCGGCGACGGGTACCGCAGACGCGGTCGCCGCGGCCGGGGCGCCTTCGGCCAGCTCGGCGCCGGGGACGTTGAGCGGGGCGATGGGATCCGGGGTGCCGGCGGCGACCTCGGTGCGGCCGGCGGCGGGCTCGACGGTCCCGGCCGAGGGATCCGGCACCGCCACATCCGACTTTTCCGAAATGTCGGAGGTCTCGCCGCTGGGCGTGGCCGGGGCGACCCCGCCCAGGGCCACCGCGGTGTCCGGCGCGGTCGCGACAGCCGCGGCGGAGGGAGCAGCGTCGGCCCCGGCCGACGGAGCGGCATCCGCCTCAGCATTCGACCCAGCGGACGAAGCCGGCCCGGCCGAGGAAGCCGGCCCGGCCGAGGAAGCCGGCCCGGCCGAGGAAGCCGGCCCGGCCGAGGAAGCCGGCCCGGCCGCAGCCGCGGCCTCGGCTGCCGGCTGCGCGCCCGCGTCGTCGGCGGCCAGTTTCTTCTCCAGGTTCGCCACGAACTGGGCCAGCAGCTTGCCGGACACCTCTTTGATCATGCCGCTGCCGAACTGGGCCAGCTTGCCGCTGATCTTCAGGTCGGTCTCGACGTTGACCCGCGTGCTGTCGTCGCCGGACGGGACGAGCCACGCCGTCACGACGGCCGCCGCGTTGCCCGCGGACCGGGCGTCGCGGCCCTTCGCGTCGATCACCGCGCGGTAGGCGTCGTCGTCCTTCGACGTGAACTGGGCGGTGCCGGTGAAATCGGAGATCACCGGGCCGACCTTGACCTTGACCCGGCCCCGGTAGACGGCGCCCTCCACGCCGGTGAGCTGGGCGCCGGGCATGCACGGCGCGATACCCGGAAGGTCGGTGAGCACCCGCCAGGCGCGGTCGATCGGGGTGTGCACGAGGAACTCGTTAGTGATCTTCATGAGCGGGTCTCCTGGGAAGCGGCTCCGGCGACCAGGTCACGGTCGTCAGGGGTCTTGGCGATGGTGCCCAGCGTGCGCAGGATGTCCGCGCCGGCCAGCTCGGTCACCCCGAGCACGGCGAGGGCGGACACCCAGTCGATGGTCTCGGCGAGGCCGGGCGCCTTGTCCAGGTCGAGCCGGCGCACCGTGCCGATGAACTCGGTGGCGTTGCGGATCAGGGGCGCGGACGCGCCCGGGACCGCGCGGCGCACGATGGCGGCGGCGCGTTCGGCGGCCGGGAACTCGATCCAGTGGTAGAGGCAGCGGCGCCGCAACGCGTCGTGCAGGTCGCGGCTGCGGTTCGAGGTGAGCACCACGATCGGTGGCCGGGTGGCGGCGAACGTGCCCAGCTCCGGGATCGTGATCGCGGCCTCGCCGAGGAACTCGAAGAGCAGCGCCTCGAACTCGTCGTCGGCCCGGTCGATCTCGTCGATCAGCAGCACCGGCGGGGTCGGACCGGCGTGCCGGACCGCGCGCAGGATCGGCCGTTCCTGCAGGAAGTCGGCGGTGAACAGGTCGGCGTCCCGGATCGACGAGCCGTGCGCCTCGGCGAGCCGGATGTGCAGCAGCTGGCGCTGGTAGTTCCACTCGTACAGCGCTTCGCCGGCGGTCAGGCCCTCGTAACACTGCAGCCGGATGAACGGGGTGTCGAGCGCCTGCGCGAGTGCCTTGGCCGCGGCGGTCTTGCCGACGCCCGGCTCGCCTTCGAGCAGCAGCGGCTTGCCGAGCCGCAGGGACAGGAAGATCGCCATCGCGAGGCCGTCGTCGACCAGGTAGTTGACGTCGTCGAGCCGCTGGACGACCTCGTCAGGATTGTTCACAGGACCTCAGCAGCCGCTCATAGTCTTCCTGGGTGTCCACATCGATCGGCGCCGGGACGTCCGCGACGCGGCGCACGTCGGACGGGCGGACGCCGGGCTGGTCACCGTCACACCGGTACCTCGATCACCGGGCCGCCAGGAACTTTTTCCGGCAGCCGGGGCAGCAGAACCAGTAGTTCTCGCCGTCCACCACGCCGTGCGGCGTCTCCGGCCCGATCGTCACGGTCATCCCGCAGATCGGGTCGATCGCGGTGGCAGCGGGCGTCTCCGGGACGACCGGCCCGATCGGCCCGACCGGCAATGCCGGACCGGCCACGGACTCCGGCTCCTTGGCGAGCGCCGCGGCCTCCCCGTGCGTCGCCGCATGGCTGGAAGCCGCCTTCTTCGCGGCGGCGAGACCGCCGACCCGCATCTCGCGGACGATCTCCGCGAGCACGGCAAGAGCAACTTCCTTGGGGGTACGGGCACCGATGTCGAGCCCGGCGTGCGGGCGGATCCGCTCCCGCTCGTCCTCGCTCAGCTCCATGGCGTCGAGCACCACGGCCGCCCGCTTGTGGCTGGCGACCAGCGCGATCAGGCCGACACCGGCGTCCAGCGCACCGCGGATCGCGCGTTCCTCGTCGCGACCGAGACCGGCCACGACAGCCGCGGTCACGCCAGCATAGGTGCCGGACGGGGCGATTTCGAAGTCCAGGAAGGCGGCCAGTTCCGCGACAGCCGTACCGATGGGGGTGTTTCCATCGACCGCGACCAGCGGTTTCGGCAGAACCGGACGCAGAAAGATCTCGATGGCTCCCCCACTGTGACAGGGATTGACGACGACGAGCGCGCCGGGCGTCTCCGGGAAGTCCGCCGCGTCCTCCGGCAGCACCCGCAGCAGCACGGTGTTGCCGTCGCGCAGCGTGGTCATCGCGGCGGCCCGCACCGACGTCTCCGCGCAGGACCCGCCGACGAAGCCCTCGATCGAGCCGTCGGCCAGGATCACCGCGTCGTCGCCGGCCCGCGCCGAGGTCGGCTCCTGGGCGCGGACCACCGTCGCGTGCACGAACGGCTTCCGCGCGTCGGTCAGTTGACGCGCCCGCTCGGCGGTGCTCGTCGTCGTCATTCTGAGCGAACCTCCTAGATCGGCGGGGTGGCCTGGCCGCGCATCGCGTCCCACACCCGGGACGGGGTGAGCGGCATGTCCGCGTGCCGGATGCCGAACGGCTTGAGCGCGTCGACGACCGCGTTGACGATCGCCGGCGGCGAGCCGACGGTGGCCGACTCCCCCACGCCCTTCGCGCCGATCGGGTGGTGCGGCGACGGGGTGACGGTGAAGCCGGTCTCCCAGTCGGGCACCTCGAGGGCGGTCGGGATCAGGTAGTCCATCAGCGAGGCGCCGAGGCAGTTGCCGTCCTCGTCGAAGGAGATCATCTCCATCAGCGCCATGCCGACGCCGTCGGTGAGGCCGCCGTGCACCTGGCCCTCGATGATCATCGGGTTGATCCGGGTGCCGCAGTCGTCGACAGCGATGAAGCGGCGGACCTTCACCTCGGCGGTGCCCGGGTCGATGTCGACCACACAGATGTACGCCCCGTGCGGGTAGGTCAGGTTCGACGGGTTGTAGCAGATCTGCGCCTCGAGGCCGCCCTCCATGCCGTCCGGGAGGTCGCCCGCGCCGTGCGCCCGCATCGCGATGTCCTGGATCGTCACCGACTTGCCGGGATCGCCCTTCACCTGGAAGCTGCCCTTGACCCAGTCGATGTCGGCGACCGAGACCTCGAGCATCGCGGACGCGATCAGCTTCGCCTTGTCCCGGACCTTGCGGGCCACCAGGGCGGCCGCCGCGCCGGAGACCGGGGTGGAGCGGCTGCCGTACGTGCCCAGGCCGAACGGCGTGTTGTCGGTGTCCCCGTGCACCACGTCGATGTCCGCCGGCGGGATGCCCAGCTCCTCCGCGATGATCTGCGCGAAGGTCGTCTCGTGGCCCTGGCCCTGTGTCTTCACCGAGAGCCGCACCACGGCCTTGCCGGTGGGGTGCACCCGCAGCTCACAGCCGTCGGCCATGCCCAGGCCCAGGATGTCCATGTTCTTGCGCGGGCCGGCGCCGACCGCCTCGGTGAAGAACGAGATGCCGATGCCCATCAGCTCGCCCTTGGCGCGCTTGAGGGCCTGCTCCTTGCGCAGGTCCTCGTACCCGGCCATCTCCATGGCGAGGCGCATGGTGGGCTCGTAGTCGCCGGAGTCGTACACCCAGCCGGTCTTGGTGGTGTACGGGAACTGGTCGGGCTGGATGAAGTTCTTCAGCCGCAGCTCGGCCGGGTCCATCTCGAGCTCGTACGCGAGCACGTCGACGATCCGCTCGACCAGGTAGACGGCCTCGGTGATGCGGAACGAGCAGGCGTACGCGACACCGCCCGGCGCCTTGTTCGTGTAGACCGCTGTCATCTTGCAGTGCGCGGCCAACAGGTCGTAGCTGCCGGTGAAGACGCCGAAGAAGCCGGCCGGGTACTTCACCGGGGCGGCCGTGCCGTTGAACGCGCCGTGGTCGGCGAGCACGTTGGTCCGGATCGCCAGGATCTTGCCCTCAGCCGTGGCCGCGATCTCCGCCCGCATGATGTAGTCCCGGGCGAAACCGGTGCTGATCAGGTTCTCCGACCGGTCCTCCATCCACTTCACCGGCTTGCCGGTGACGATGGAACCGACGATGGAGTGCACGTAACCGGGGTAGATCGGGACCTTGTTGCCGAAGCCGCCGCCGATGTCCGGCGCGATCACCTGGATCTTGTGCTCGGGGATGCCGGCGACGATCGCGTAGAGGGTCCGGTGCGCGTGCGGGGCCTGGGTGGTCGACCAGAGCCGCAGCTTGCCCTCGATCGGGTCGAAGTCGGCGACCGAACCGCACGTCTCCATCGGGGCCGGGTGGACCCGCGGGTAGACGATGTCCTCCTTGACGATCACGTCCGCCTCGGCGAAGACGCGGTTGGTCTCCTCCTCGTCGCCGGTCTCCCAGTCGAAGACGTGGTTGTCGGTCTTGCCCTCGAGGTCGGTGCGGATGATCGGGGCGTCCGCCTCGAGCGCCCGGCGGACGTCGATCACCGGGTCGAGCACGTCGTACTCGACGTCGATCAGCTCCAGGGCGTCCCGCGCCAGGTACCGGTCCTCGGCGACGACGAACGCCACCTCCTGGCCCTGGAAACGCACCTTGTCGGTGGCGAGCACGGCCTGCACGTCGTTGGAGAGGGTCGGCATCCACGCCAGGCCGAGGCCCTTGAGCGTCTCACCGGTGACCACGGCCTTCACACCGGGCGCCGCCTCGGCCGCGCTGGTGTCGATGCTGACGATTGTCGCGTGGGCGAACGGCGAGCGCAGGATCGCCAGGTGCAGCATGCCGGGCAGCTGCACGTCGTCGACGAACCGGCCGCGGCCGCGCAGCAGGCGCGCGTCCTCCTTGCGGAGCATCCGGCCGAAGCCGACCGGCTTCTGGTCGTTGTCCTCGAACTCGGTTTCGCGTCGCTCGCTGACCGTCGTCATTTGCTCGCCGCCTCATGCACTGCTGTCCAGCGGACAGAACGGACAATGGAGGAGTAACCCGTACACCGGCAGATCTGGCCCGAGATGGCCTCGCGGATCTCGCCCTCGGTCGGGTCGGGGTTCTTGTCGAGCAGGTGGCGGCAGGTCATCAGCATGCCCGGCGTGCAGAAACCGCACTGCAGGCCGTGGCACTGCCGGAAACCCTCCTGGATCGGGTCAAGCTCCGCGCCGTTGGCGAGACCTTCGACGGTACGGACCTCGCGCCCGCCGGCCATCGCGGCCAGCACGGTGCACGACTTGACCGGCTCGCCGTCCATCCAGACCACGCAGGTGCCGCAGTTGCTGGTGTCGCAGCCCCAGTGGGTGCCGGTCAGACCGAGTGTGTCGCGCAGGAAGTGCACCAGCAGCAGCCGGCCCTCGATCTCCTTGGTGTACTCGACACCGTTCACCGTCACGGTGACCTGCATGCTCAGCTCCTCGCCCGCTCGACGGCCGTGCGCAGGGTGCGCCGCGTCAATTCCTCCGCCAGGTGGCGCTTGTAGTCGGCGCTGCCCCGGGTGTCGGTGACCGGGTCGCAGCTGCGAGCCGCGATGGCGCCGGCCAGCTGGTAGAGACTCTCGTCCGGCTCGTGGCCCCTGAGCTGGGCCGAGATCTCGGGAATGCCCGTGGTGTTCGGCCCCACCGCGGCCAGGCCGACCCGCGCGTCGACGATCTTGCCCCCGTCGATCCAGACCGCTGCTCCGGCGCTCACCACGGCCCAGTCACCGGCGCGACGCTCGACCTTCGCGTAGGCGCTGCCGGATTTATGCGATTTAACCGGAATGCGGATCTCGGTGAGGATCTCGTTGTCCGCGACGGCCGTCTCGTACGGGCCGACGTGGAACTCTTCCATGCTCACCACGCGCTCGATCCCGCCGGGACCGCGGATCACGCAGCTCGCGTCCAGCGTCGTGCAGACCGCCGACAGGTCCTCCGACGGGTCCGCCTGGCAGAGCGAGCCGCCCAGCGTGCCCCGGTTGCGCACGATCGGGTCGGCGATCACCCGCTCCGCGTCCCGGAAGATCGGGAACACCTCGGCCAGGGCGTCCGACTCCAGCAGCTCCCGGTGCCGGGTCATGGCACCGATCCGGACCTCGTGCCCGCCGAGGCGGATGTACCCCAGCTCGCCGTGCAGATCGTTGATGTCGATGAGATATTCGAAGTTCGCCAGCCGCAGCTTCATCATCGGCAGCAGGCTGTGGCCGCCGGCCACCAGCCTCGCCGAGCTTCCGAGTCGCTCCAGCAGTCCAATGGCTTGATCTACGCTCGTGGCACGTTCGTACTCGAACGGAGCCGGTACCTGCACCCTGCACCTCCCGCGAATTCGCGCCGAACCCTCGCGTGGCTTCCGTCCAATGTCAACAGTGACCTAAGACTTCCCTTAACTCGCGTTTGACTCGACCGCGAAGATCACGGAAGGTGCGTGGATGCGTGACATCGTCGACGGCCTGCTCGCCTGGCGTGCCTCGGGAACCGCGTTCGCCCTGGCCACGGTCGTCAACACGTGGCGTTCAGCGCCCCGGCAGCCCGGCGCGGCGATGGCCGTCAACGCGTCCGGCGAGGTGATCGGCAGCGTCTCGGGCGGCTGCGTCGAGGGCGCCGTCTACGCCGCCGCGCAGGAGGTCCTCCACACCGGGAAAGCACAGACCCAGGTGTACGGGGTGAGCGACGGCGACGCCCTGGAAGTAGGACTGACCTGCGGCGGCACGATCGAAGTGATGATCCAGCCGTCCGCGGCGCTCACCGCGATCGACGACGTGCTGGCCGCCGTCGCCGCCGGCCGCCCGGTCGCCACCGTGACCGTCCCCGGCGCGCAGCTGGTCGTCTGGCCGTCCCGCCCCGGCGACGCACCCGGCGGCCCGGCTCCCCTCCCAGCCGGCGGCCCGGCTCAAGGCTCAGCGGGCGGCCGGGGTCGGGTCGAGGGGACCCTGGGGGACGCCGAGCTGGACCGGCAGGCCGCTCAGCAGGCGGCGGGCCTCCTCGCGCACGGCCGTTCCGCGATCGTGCAGGCCTGCGAGCGCGAGGTCTTCGTCCAGTCCTACGCGGCGCCGGCCCGCATGATCGTCTTCGGCGCGATCGACTTCGCCGCGGCGGTCGCCCGGATCGGCAAGTTCCTCGGCTACCAGGTCACCGTCTGCGACGCGCGAGGCGTGTTCGCCACCCCGGCCCGCTTCCCGGACGCCGACGAGATCGTGGTCGAGTGGCCGCACCGGTACCTGGAATCCACCGAGGTCGACGAACGCACCGTGCTGTGCGTGCTCACCCACGACCCGAAGTTCGACATCCCGCTGCTGGAGGTCGCGCTGCATACCCCCGCCCGGTACATCGGAGCGATGGGCAGCCGGCGCACCTGCGAGGACCGGCTGCGGCGCCTGCGCGAGGCGGGCGTGTCCGAGGCGGCGCTGTCGAGGCTGCGCGCCCCGATCGGTCTGGACCTGGGTGCCCGGACCCCGGAGGAGACAGCGGTAGCCATCGCCGCCGAGATCGTCGCTCTGTCGTGGGGCGGTTCCGGAGCCCCGCTGACCGACTTGACCGCCCCCATCCACGGCACCTGACCAACCGCCACAGCGCAGCCAGAGCAGGTCACAAACCCGGATTTCATGCGCCAGCTACGGCTCGGACTCGCGAGCCGCGCCCGAGCCGTAGCCCACGCAGGCAAAACGACACGATGACCTGCCTGCACTACGGCCGGCGACCCCGAGCCGTAGCTGTGAGTATGTTTCTTGTCTTCGGTGTTCGGGTTGACTCGAGCCGTAGCTGGCGCTGGTGCCTTGCGTGGGAACTGTCGCCTGGAA
>NZ_JBEZZR010000032.1:0-103358 GCF_040639325.1 Actinoplanes sp. NPDC023936
ACCCGCCAGCACCCGCCACCCCGGACCAGCAACGATCCGCTTCTATCCCGTAACCCGCCAACCAGCAAGATCAACTTAAGCTAAGTGGCATTGCGCGTCGCCCGGCCGTAGCCGACACATGTTCGCGTCGCCGGGCCGTAGTTCAGGCATGTCATCACGCTGGGATGCCGCTCTGGCCTACGCTCCGCCGGCCCCGGGGCGGCTTAGCGAATGGTCAGCGGCGGCCGTGCCCACGTTTCCGCAGGTAGGCGTGTTCCTCAATCAACCAGCAGGGTCATGGCTGTCCCGAAGTGTCGGTGAGAACGCTGAGAGCCAGCCGCGCGCGGATCACGCCGTCGCTGCCGGCGGCAGCCGGGGCACGCTGGCGAGCAACTTCCGGGTGTACGGGTGTGACGGCGCCCCGAGCACCCCCGCCGTGTCCCCCTGCTCGACGAGCCGCCCCCGCTCCAGCACCGCGGTGTGCTGGCACAGCTCCGCCACCACCCCGAGATCATGGGAGACCAGCAGGATCGTCAGGTCCCGTTCGGCGCACAACGACGCGAGCAGGTCGACGATGCGTACCCGGGTGGTCAGGTCGAGAGCGCTCACCGGCTCGTCCGCCAGAAGCAACCGCGGGTTTCCGACGATGGCCCGGGCGATGGCGATGCGCTGGCGCTGCCCGCCGGAGAACTCGTGCGGATAGCGGCTCGCGGTGTCGGCCGGCAGGCCGACCGCGTCCAGCGCCGCCGCCACCCGCTCCGGGTCGGCGCCGAGGCCGAGGCCGCGCAGGGGTTCGGCGACGATGCGCCCGATGCGGTGGCGCGGGTCCAGCGACGAGTAGGGATCCTGGAAGACGGCCTGGACCGCCCGCCGGTACGCGCGCAACCCCTGGCGGGTCAGCGGCGCGCCCTCGAACAGCAACGTGCCGGACGTGGGCCGGGCCAGTCCGAGCAGGATCCGCAGCAGCGTGGTCTTGCCGGCGCCGGACTCGCCGACGAGGGCGACGTTGCGGCCGGGATGGACGTCGAGCGACACGTCGGTGAGGACGGGAGAACCGGAGCGGTAGGCGAAACCGACGCCGGAGGCGGACAGGATCACATCAGTCACGGCCGGTCCGTTCCAAAGCGGCGTCGAAGCGGCGAGCGCTCTCGACGAGCGTGCGGGTGTACGGATGCTGCGGCGCCGTCACGAGCGACGTGATCGGTCCCGATTCCACGACGCGCCCCGATTGCAGCACGTGGGTGTCGCGGACGACGCGCGCGGCCACCGGCAGATCGTGGGTGATGAACAGCAGCGCGGTGTCGTTCTCGGTCACGATCCGGTCGAGCAGGTCCAGGATCTCGGCCTGCACGGTGACGTCGAGCGCGGTGGTCGGCTCGTCCGCGATCAGCAGCCGGGGCCGGCAGGCGATCGCCATCGCGATGGCGACGCGTTGCCGCTGCCCGCCGGAGAGTTGGTGCGGGTAGGAGCGGGCGATCCGATCGGTGTCGGTCAGCCGGACGGCGTCGAGGGCCTCCCGGACGGCGTCGCGCAGGGCGTCGCCGCGCAGGGCGCGGAACCGGCGGATCGGCCCGGCGATCTGCCGGCCCGCGGTCATCAGCGGGTCGAGCGCGGTCAGCGGCTCCTGGAAGACGACGGCGGCGACGTCGCCGTGCCCGCGCGGCGCCCGGATCATGTCGGCCCCGTCGAGGGAGACCGAGCCGGTCGCGGTGAGGCCGCGGGGCAGCAGGCCGAGGACGGCCAGCGCGGTCAGCGACTTGCCGGACCCGGATTCGCCGATCAGCCCGGTGCGGTCGCCGGCCGCGACCCGGAACGACACGTCGTCGACGAGCACGTGACCGGCGCGGTCGGTGACGGAGAGCCGGTCCACCGAGAGCAGGGTCATCGCGATCCCTTCACGGAGAGGACGTCGCGCAGCCCGTCGGCGGTCAGGTTCACGCCGATCACCAGCACGAGCAGGGCGATGCCGGGGGCCAGCGCCCCGGCCGGCGCGGTCAGCACGGTCGCCTGCGCCTCGTAGAGCATCCGCCCCCAGGACGCGTTCGGCGGCGGCGTGCCGAGGCCCAGGTAGGAGAGGCTCGCCTCGGCCAGGACCGCGAGCCCCGCCTGAAGAGCGAGATTCACCAGTACGGTCGGCGCGATGTTCGGCAGCACATGACTGACCACGATGCCCGGCCAGGAGATGCCGGCCACCCGTGCGGCGGTGATGTAGTCACGGGCCAGGATCTGCTTGACCAGCACCCGGGTCAGCCGGGCCACGACCGCGGCCATGGCCAGGCCGATCGCGACCACGGCGGTGCCGAGGGAGGCGCCGGCGCCGGCCACGATCAGCATCGCCAGCAGCAGCGTCGGGAACGCGATCAGGATGTCGAGCAGGACCGCCGCGGCGTCGTCGAGCCAGCGGGTCGCGAAGCCGGCGAGCAGGCCGAAGGTGACGCCGAGCACCCCGCCGAGGGCCGCCGCGCCGAGCGCGGTGCCGATCGCGATCCGCCCGCCGATCAGCAGCTGGGTGAAGAGGTCGCGGCCGAGCTTGTCGGTGCCGAGCAGGTGGTCGCCGCCGGGCGGCGCGAGACGGCCGCCGGAGGTGTCGTCCGGGGCGAACGGCAGCCAGAAGTACGAGAGAACGACAGCGCCCGCGACGACCAGGACGAGCGTCAGCCCGACCGCCAGGTGCAGGAAGCGCCGGCGGCTCATGACGCGGCCCGGTGCAGCAGCCGGGGGTCGACGAGCCGCTGCGCGAGGTCGCCGAGGAAGCCGACGACCAGCACGGTCGCCGTGCTGACCAGCATGACGCCCTGGATCACCGGGTAGTCGTGCTGGCTGATGCCGCGGACCAGCATGCTGCCGAGGCCGGGCAGGGCGAAGACGCTCTCCACCACGACCGCGCCGAGGAACGTGGTGGCGAGCTCCATGGCGAGCACGGCGATCACCGGTACGGCGGCGTTGCGCAGCCCGTGCCGCCACATGGCCTGCGCCGGGGTGGCCCCGAGCGCGCGGGCGGTCCGCAGATAGTCCGCTCCGAGGACGTCCAGGGTGGCGCTCCGCACGTACCGGATGAGGCTGGCCGACATGACCAGGGCGACCGTCACGACCGGAAGGACCAGCGCCTCGATCGCGGCCGCCGGGTCGGCCCAGCCGTCCGGCGGGAATCCGCCGGCCGGCAGCACGCCGAGCTGCAGTGCGAACACGGTGATCAGCAGCAGGCCCACCCAGAAGGCCGGCACGGCGATGCCGAGCTGGGCGACCGCGTTGATGACCGGGCCGTACCAGCGGTCGGCGCGCGCCGCCGCGAGCGCGCCGACCGGCACGGCGATCAGCACGGCGAGGGCGAACGCGGCCAGGGTCAGCGGGATCGTGACCGGCAGCCGGGCGGCGATCTCCTCGCCGACCGGCAGCGTGCTGATCAGCGAGTTGCCCAGGTCGAGGGTGAACACGTGCCCGAGCCAGGTGAGGAATTGGGACAGCAGTGGGGCGTCCGTGCCGAGCTCCCGCTGAGCGGCCTCGATCTGTTCCGGGGTCGCGCCGACCGGGAGCAGGGCGTTGGCCGGGTCGCCCGGCAGGAGCCGGAGCAGCACGAACAGCACCACTGCCGCGGCGAACAGCGACCCGATCAGGATCGCCGTCCGCCGCAGCAGGTAGCGGGTCATCAGCTCTTGACGATCCCGTACGCGAAGAACTGCGCGTTGAGGCCGTTGACCGGGTACCCGGTGAGCTTCGTGGAGGCGACCACGATCTGCGGGTAGAGGTAGAGCCAGTCGCTGGCCGCCTCGTCCGCGATGATCTTGTTGGCCTGCTTGAGCAGGGTGGTCTGCTCGTCGGCGGTCTTCGCCTGCTCGGCCTTGTTGATCAGGTCGGTGACCTGCGGGTTGTCGTAGCCCCAGTAGAAGTCGGGGTTGCCGTACCAGACCACGTCACGATCGTTGACGTGCTCCTGGAGCGTCGCGGTGAAGTCCCGCTTCTGGTACACCTTCGTGTACCACTCGTCGGCGGTGATGGTGTTGATGTTCACCGTGATGCCGACCTTGGCCAGCTCCGACTTGATGAAGGTGGCGGCGGTCGGGTGCGGGTCGTAACTCGGGGTGTCCAGCGTGAAGGTGAACCCGTTCGGCAGCCCGGCGCTCGCCAGCAGCTTCTTGGCGTTCTCCACGTTGTAGGCGTTCACCGAGGTCAGGTCCTCGTACCAGGGGTCGCTCGGCGGGACCATCGAGCCGATCGTGGTGCCGTACTCGCCCCAGATCGAGGTGAGCAGCTTCTTGTCGTCGATCGCCTGGCTGAACGCCTGCCGCACGGCGACCTTGTCGAACGGGGCGGCCTTGTCGTTGAACGCGAGCAGCAGCTTGGTCGTCGACTTCCCGTCGTTGACCTTGTAGTTGCTGTTGCCGGAGAACTGCGCGAGGGCGTCCGGGCTCTGCTCGCTGGTGACGATGTCGACCGCGTTGGTGAGCAGCGCGTTGTTGAGCGCGGTGGCGTCGGTGAAGTAGTGGAACACCACACCTGCGTTCTTCGCGGGGGTGCCCCAGTAGCCGTCGAACTTGTCCAGGCTCAGGGTCGAGCCGCGCTTCCACGCGCCGAGCTTGTAGGGGCCGGTGCCGTCGGCCGTGGTGGTGAGGTCGGTCGCCGCCGCGTTGACGATCCAGATGTAGCTCAGGTTGTAGACGAACGAGATCGACCGGCTGCTCAGCGTGATCGCCACTGTCGCGTCGTCCGGCGTGGCGATCGACTTGATCACCGCGAGGTTGCTCTTGCGGGCCGACTTCGAGTTCTCCGCGGTGACCCGCTCGATGCTCGCCTTGACGTCGGCCGAGGTCAGCGCCTTGCCGGAGTGGAACTTGACGTTCGGCTGCAGGGTGAACGTGTAGGTCAGGCCGTCGTCGCTGACCTTCTGGTCCTTGGCCAGCAGCGGCTCGACCGCGCCGGTGTCGGTGAGACGGAACAGGCCCTCGTACACATTGCCGTTGAGCGCCTCGGTGACGCCCTGCCCGCCGCCGGCGGTGTTGTCCAGGTTCTGCGGCTCGTAGACCGAGCCCACCTGGATGATCGCCTTGCCGCTGTCGCCGCCACCGGTCGAACCGGTGTCGTCATCGCTGCCGCAGGCGGCGAGCGAGCCGACCAGGGCGAGCGCGGTGAGGGTGGATAAAAGCCTTTTCACGGTGGATCTCCGGTTCAGAGGGGGCGTAACACAGCGAGCTTCTCGCCGGCGCGGACCGGCAGGTGGAGCCGGTTCTGCGGGGGCGGCATCGGGCAGTTGTAGTGCTCGGAGAACCCGCACGGCGGCACGAACGCGCGGTTGAGGTCGAGGACGACACGGTCCTGGCCGGGCTCCCGGTCGACGAAGAGGAAACGGCCGGCGCCGTACGTCTCCGTACCGTTGGTGGGGTCGCCGAAGACGAGCAGCAGCCGGCCGTCGTCGTCGAACGCGCTCAGCGTGTAGTCCCGGCCGTCCAGCGTGAGGTGCAGATCACCGGGGACCGGCAGGTCACGCGTGAAGCCGGCGTCCTGCGCGTGCTGGAACGGCACCCGGCGATCATCGGACACGTCCGTGTACCGCGCCTCCAGCACCCACGCCGGGTCGTACGGGTAGGTGTCGATGCGCTCGAAGCTCTTGATCGCGGGCGAGGCGGCGTCCCACAGCCGCACGCCGCGCTCCTCGGCCCCGGTCAGCGGATTCCGGCGCGACAGGCGGGTCGCGGTGACCGTGGCAGGCTGCCCGGCAAGCGCCGCCGCCGGGTCGTCCGCACCCCAGCGGGTCTCGACCAGCGCCAGGTTCCCGGTGGGCGAGGTCACCGCGCGCTGGCGTTCCTCTCGCCACGCGGCGTGCTGCTGAGCTGGAGTGTTCTCGGACATGTCGCCCCACAATGATCTTGACAACGGCTGCCGTAACCCTACAACTCAAGTAGGTTTACCAGCCATTGTCACGGTGATCACACCGGGCCGCCGGCGCACCGAAGCCTGTCGATTGTCGTGGTGATCACACCAGGCCGCCGGCGTGGCGCTGGCGGCCGGCTGGTCCGGCTGGCGCTGGGCGCTGACCCTGTCGGCTGATACCCGCCGGTCCATAGTTCCAGCTCATCCACGCCAGGCCCGCAAGCCCCGGCCCTCGCGGCCACAGTCCCAGAGGCCTCAGCCGCCGGCCTCACCCGTAGCCGTAGCACGTTCCCCAAGAACCTGCCTGAACTACGGCTGACCGACCCGAGCCGTAGTCCACGCACCTTCCCCGCTTTACAAACCTGCCTGAACTACGGCTCACGGGCCCGAGCCGTAGCCAGTGCAGCTACCGGCCCTACAAACCTGCCTGAACTACGGCTCACTGCCCCGAGCCGTAGCCAACGCAGGAACCCGGGCCCACAAACCTGCGAGAACTACGGCTGACCGACCTGAGCCGTAGCCAACGCACGTTCCCGGCCCGAGAAACATGCCCGGGCTACGGCTCGCCGGCCGATGCGGTCGCGCGTCACGGTCGGTCGCCGTTGACCGTGGAGCGCTCGGGGTTTTCGTCATCCTGTGGGGCCTGGGGCGTCCGCGGGTTTCCGCGCAGCGCGACGTTTACCGCGGATGTCGGCACGCTGGGTGACAACGGTTCGTGCTGACGGGCGGCCCGGCCCTGGTTGTCGGCTGGCACTGCAGCGGTGATGACGCGCCTCGGGAACATTGCCGCGGCCGAGCGCGCTGACGACCAGCTGGTCCAGCTGGTCCAGCTGGTCGTCAGCGCTCGCATCCACGCCAGGGCGGGGATGCGAGCGCACGCACCGCTTCGGTGAGCGCCCACCCCGCACGCACCGCTTCGGTGAGCGCCCACCCCGCACGCACCGCTTCGGTGAGCGCCCACCCCGACCCGCCGCGCTTCGGTGAGCGCTCAACCCGCCGCTCGCCTTGGTGTGCCGCGGTCCTCACCGGCGTGACGCGGGCATGAGGCTCCCTGACTCCGCGGGCAAATCGCACCATTCATAAGCATCGCATCGAGATGTCCCGTTTGACCTGGCACGGTTTCAAGATCAACAATGCGCTATCCGGTCTCCGGCTCTCGTCACGAGATCCGTGCCGGAGACACAGCCATCAATATCGGGGGAACGCTTGTCTCACAAGCTCTACGGCCTGGCGCGACGCTGGGCCGTCATCATGCTGTCCGCACTGACCATCGTGACGGCCGTGCCGGCGGCCGCGCACGCCGCGGACGCCGCCGATCTGGTGTTGAACGGCGTCGTGAAGAAGGCGGACGGGACGCCGCTGACCGACGTCGTCGTCACCGTCGGGATCGAGACCGGCGCGGCCTCGGACGGCACCGTCATCCCGGTCACCGAGGTGGGCTGGGGATGGACCTGGGCCGACGGCTCCTTCCAGACCTGGATCGGCTTCCCGGAGATCGTCCAGGCCAGCAAGGACGCGAACGGTTTCGTCCCGCTGGTGATCAGCGTGCCCGGCGAGGACGGCTCACCCACCTATCTGTACGCCGGCCCGGCGCTGATGGGCAGCGACAACGTGCTGCGCCCGTCGAACACCGGCTCGAACGCCGGTGACCTGTTCGAGCTCGCCCTGCACCCGACCGCCGAGCCGAGCGACGTGATCATCGACGCCGGTGTGACGCCGGTGACGGGCATCGAGGTCACCAGCGAGGACAAGGAGTTCGTGGAGCCCGGCACCGCCGCGCCGTCCACCGGCTACAACGTCATGGCGGCCGCGGCCAAGGGCGGCGGCCTGTTCCAGCAGAAGATCGACAACCCGCACCTCTCCACCTGGGACAAGTCCCAGCCGCCGACCGCCTCCACGCACGGCTGCTGGAAGAAGACCGGTGGCGGCGCCACCTGGGCGGAGGTGACGACGTGGCTGCAGGTCAAGCGCAGCGGCAAGTGGGTCACCCTGGACAAGGCCAAGAAGAGCGTCAAGCCGGGCTGTGGCAGCGCCGCCCGGGTGACAGCCCGCGAGCTGTGCAAGGGAATCGTCGCCTGGAGCGACTACCGTGGCGTCGTCGACGTGGACGTCATCGGTTACCTCGACCCGGCGATCAAGAACTACTCGCCCACCGTCCGGTTGTGGTGCAAGAACTGATTCGGTGAGGGACGACGGCATGCAGGCGGACCAGGACGGCACCATGATGCTGGGCCTGCACGGGACGTTCGCGATGTTCCCGTGGCTCAGCGATCGCGAGCTCGACGACGACGCGTTCAGCCTCGTGCAGAAACGCGCCGCCGCGTACGGGTTCGAGTCCTCCCCGGCCCCCCGCTGGAACCACCATGAGGCCGGCGGCGACTGGACGCCCGGCGGCGACGTGCGGGAGCGGTGCTGGCTGCAGGCCGGCGTGCCCGGTGACGGCGGGGCGCACCGTCTCCCCGTCGTCCCCGGGGTCCGGGTGCTCACCGACGTGGTGAACCGGGTCGGGATCTTCGGTTTCACGGGACTGCATGCCGTCGTACCTATGCATCTGGCGCACGACATCGGCTTCGATCTCGCCGACGCCGCGGACTGGTTCGCCTTGGCGAACCCGGACGCGGGCACCGACCTGGTGGTCACGGTCTCGGCGGACATGAGCCTCGACCTGCCGGCCAGGGCGTCCGCGCTGGCCGGCGCGGCGGCCGAGCGCGGGCCAGCGCGTCTCGGGGTGCGGCCGGCCGAGCCGGGCCGGGCACGTCCCGGCCTGGCCGGCGAGCTGACCGGGGAGATGTTCGTGCCCGGCGACTGGAACCGGGAGCAGGCGTTCCACTGCCGGGCGCCCGAGTGGACGCCCGACGTCGCCGCGTGGATGGCCGAGATCTTCCTGGACGCCCTCCGGGAGGTCGCGCCCACCGAGGGAATGGCGCTGGTGACGGTGAGCGCGCTCAGCGGCGGGGCTTAGCGACGGGGCTTAAGTTGGAGCGGTGACGTTGTTGCGCTGGCGGACGCTGATCTCGCCGCTCGTGGTGCTGCTGGCCGCTCTGCTCGTGGGGGCGGGCCCGGCCCGGGCCGACGCGCCGCTGCGGCTTCCGATGCAGGTGGTGGACCGGGCCGATGCTCTGGACAACCGGGCCGGGGTGGACGACGCGCTCGCGGACCTGCAGCGGGAGACCGGGATTCAGCTGTTCGTGGTCTTCGTCGAGTCGTTCGACGGGGTGCCCGCGCAGCAGTGGACCGATGAGACCGCGCGGCTCAGCGGCCTGGGTGACCGCGACGCGGTGCTGGCGGTCGCCACCGTGGACCGGGCCTACGCCTACTCGTTCCCCGACGACTCCGGGATCAGCGACAGCGAGCTGGCCGAGGTGGCCGAGAAGGACATCGAGCCGGCCCTGGCGAAGGGGGACTGGGCGGGCGCGGTGATCGCCGCAGCGGCCGGGTACCAGGAGGCCGCCGGTGGCGGGGGAGGCCTCGGCTGGGCGCTCGCCGTGATCATGATGGTCATCGCCGGGGCGGTGCTCTGGGTGATCCTGCGTCGCCGGCGGCGTGTGGCGCCGCCCGTCGCCGGTCCCCGCCTGGAGGACCTGTCCGCGCAGGCCAACGCGTTGCTCATCGAACTCGACGACGATCTGCGGGCCAGTGAGCGCGAGGGTGACCTGGCGACGGCGCAGTACGGGCCGGCGGCCACCGGGCGGTTCCAGGAGGCCTTGGCGGCGGCGCGCCGGGACGTCGCCGAGGCGTTCCGGCTGCGGATGACCCTGGAGGAGGAGCCGGCGCCGGACGAGGCCGCCCGGCGGGAGACGCTGTCCCGGATCATCGCGCTGTGCCGGGCCGCGGACGAGCGGCTGGATGCCGAGTCTGAGGCGTTCGATCGGCTGCGTGACCTGGAGGGGCGGGCTGCCGAGGTCGCCGCGGAGGTGGATCGGCGGCGGGCCGCGGCCGAGGGCGAGCTGCCGGCTGCGGAGAGTGCGGTGGCGGAGCTGACCGGGCGGTACAGCGGGGAGTCGGTCACCGGGGTCGCGGGCAATGTGGAGCAGGCGCGGGAGCGACTCGCGTTCGCGGCGGAGGCGCTGGGCCAGGCGCGCTCGGCGCTCGCGGCCGAGGTGGGCGGCGGCAGCCCGGGTGCGGGTCCCGCCGATGTTGGAATTGCCGGCGGTGCGGGCCCGGGCGGTGCGGGCCCGGGCGGTGCGGGCCCGGGCGGTGCAGGCTCGGGCGGTGCGGGTGCTGGCGGGGCAGTGAGCGGGCGGGCCGCAGCGGCTCTTGCGGTGCGAGCGGCTGAGCAGACTGTCGACCAGGCCGCGCAGCTGATTGCGGCGGTGGGCAAGGCGGCTGTGGATCTGCCGGCCGCGCGGTCCGCCGCGGAGGCGCTGATCGCGGAGATCACCGGTGAGATCACGGCCGGTCGGGCGGCCCTGAGCGGCGCCGGCGGACCGGGCGGCAGCGGAGGACTGGGCGGTGCCGGGGGACTGGGCGGCGCCGGGGCTGAGAACGGCTCGCTGGTGGCGGCTGTGGACGGTGGGGAGCGGGTCGTCGCCGACGCCCGGGCCGAGCTGGCGGCGGCGCGACCGGATCCGGTCGCCGTGGTGGCCCGGCTGCAGGCTGCCGACGCCGCGCTGGACAGCGCCCTCGCGGCCGCCCGTGACCAGGTGGAACGGGACACCCGCGCGCGGGCCGTGCTGGCGCAGACGCTGCCGCTCGCGCGCGCCGAGGTCGCCGCGGCGAACGACTTCGTCACCACGCGGCGCGGCGCGGTCGGTCCGGACGCCAGGGTGCGGCTCTCCGAGGCGATGCGCCACCTCGGACTCGCGGAGCAGCTGGCTGTCACGCAACCGCAGGCCGCCGTACCGGAGATCGCGCAGGCGCGGCAGCTCGCTGCCGCCGCCGGGCATGCGGCCCAGATGGACGTCCGGAGCTGGGGCGGCGGAGGCATCGACGCGGGATCCCTCGCCGGGGCGGTGCTGGGCGGGATCCTTTCCGGACAGGTGCGCGGCGGCGGGGGCTGGGGGCACGGCGGGTTCGGTGGCAGCGGATCGCGCGCCCGCCGCACCGGCGGGGGTGGTGGCGGAGGCGGGCGTCGCGGCGGAGGCGGCCGGTTCTGAACGGCGACGGCTCCGAAACGAACGGTGGCCGGTTCTGATCAGGCCCCGGAACGAACGGCGGCCGGTTCTGATCAGGCGTCGCCCATCACAACGAATGGTGGCCGGTTGTGATCAGGCGTCGCCCATCACCAGGCCCTCGATGGTGTGCTTCTGGACGATCGGGGTCAGTTCGGCCACCACGGGGCAGTGCAGGTGCGCCCGGACCCGCTCGGGCAGCGACGCCCAGTAGCTCTCGGTGACCGCCATCGCGTGCTTGTCGGCGTTGCCGGCGTCCGGCGCGTCGACGCCGAGCACCAGCACCGGGCGGGACAGCTCGGAGTGGTTCGCGGTGCCCCGGTGGATGGTCAGGGCCGAGCGCGCGGAGATGTCGCCGCGCTGCGGGTACTTGCGGACGGCGCGTGCCGCGTACCGCTCGTACCGGGACTTCGGCGGGAACATGCCGTGTTCGAAATCGGGCTCGTCGTCGAACTGCGTGCCGGGCGCGATCTCGAACGGGCCCATCTCGTCGGTGGTGTCGACAGCGGTCAGGTTGAAGGCGAGCGAGTTGAGCCGGCGCTCGGTGCGGGTCACCTCGGGCATCGGGAAGTCGCGGTGCCACGGCTGGTTGACGGCTCCGGCGAACGGCGTGTCGAAGCCGAGCTCGACGATCTCGTAGTCCGGGCCGAGCACGGCGGTGCAGACGGCGTCGACCCACGGGTGGGTGACCAGGTCGGTGAAGCCGCGCAGCTGCTCGGGGTGGATCTCCACGTAGTAACGGTTCGGGCCACGGCCGACGGCGCCGCCGGGACGGGCGATGGCCTCGGCGAAGGCCGCTTCGATGTCCTCGCGCATGGCGTCCGCCCAGGCGGTGCTGAACGCGCCCGGCAGCGCGGTGATGCCGTCGGTGTAGATGGCGTCTCGGGCCCGGGTTCCGGCGTCTTCTTTGATGTCCGTCATGAATCAATGTTGCAACGTGGCATGCAACGTTGCAAGAGATAGGCTGCGACCCATGAGTGCCACGCTGCGAGAAGTCGCCGAACGGGCCGGCGTCTCCGTCCGTACCGTGTCGAATGTGGTTTCCGGGTTTGCGCTCGTCGCTCCGGAGACGCGGGCCCGGGTGCAGCAGGCGCTCGACGAGCTGTCCTATCGGCCCAACGCGGCCGCCCGTCATCTGCGCGGCGGCCGGTCCGGGCTGGTCGCGCTCGTGGTCCCGGAACTGTCCACGCCGTACTTCGGGGAGCTGGCCGGCCGCTTCGCCGACGAGGCCGACGCCCGGTCGCTCATGCTGCTGGTCCAGCAGACCGGCGGGGATCCCGATCGGGAACGGGAACTGCTCGATGGGGTACGCGGACAGGTCGTCGACGGCCTGATCATGAGTCCCTGGGCGCTGTCCCCGGCGGAGCTGCGCCGGCGGCCCGGCGGCGCGCCGCTGGTGCTGCTCGGTGAGCAGGACGCCGACGGCCTGCTCGATCACGTGGTGGCGGACAACGTGGCCGCGGCCCGCGACATGACCCGGCACCTGCTCGGCCTCGGCCGCACCCGGATCGCGGTAATCGGCCCGCAGCCGCACCTGCACAACGCGACGGCGGCGCGCCGGCTGGCGGGCTACCGTCAGGCGCTGTCCGAGGCCGGGCTGACGCCGGACCCGGCCCGCGAGGTGCCGGTGCGGCGCCTGCACCGGGCCGACGGCGCGGCGGCCATGCGCGGCCTGCTCGACGCCGGCACGCCCGTCGACGCGGTGTTCTGCTTCAGCGACCAGCTGGCCCTCGGCGCGCTGCACGCCGCCGCCGAGCGCGGGCTACGGGTGCCGGCCGACGTCGCGGTGGCCGGTTTCGACGACGTGGAGGACGGCCGGTACGCCAATCCGCCGCTCACCACGATCGCCCCGGACAAGGCCGCGATCGTCACGGCGGCGCTGGACTGCCTCGCCGCCCGTCTCGATCGCACGACCGAGCCGGGCGAGCCGCGCACGATCGTGGTCGGGCACCGCCTGGAGGTCCGGGCCAGCACCCGAGGCTAGTCCCGCGACTTCTTGGTGAAGAGCCCGAGCGACTGGGCGGTGAACGCGCCGATCAGCAGGATGCCGATGGGGACGATCTGGAACCAGAAGGCGCCGGCGCCGGCCGCGGCGAGCAGGGCGATCGCCGCACCGGCCAGGACGAGGAGCGCCAGCATCACCAGCAACACGCGAGCTTTCGAGACCATGGGAAGCCCCTCTCCGGGCTAATGTCTGCATTGACTAGACAATGTGTCTGGTCGTCATGCTGCCAGCGTTCCGCGGCATCGTCAATGAGCAATGTTTGGATTGACTAGACTTTGGCACGGAGGTGGCCGAGCGGTGGAGGCACAGGGCAGTCGCGGCGCGCCCGCGTACCAGCGGATCGCCGCGGCGTACCGGAGCAAGATCGCCTCGGGGGAGCTGCGCGCCGGTGACCAGCTACCCACCGAGCACGCGATCGCCGACGAGTTCGCCGTGGCGCGGCAGACCGTCCGGACCGGGCTCAGCCTGCTCGTCACCGAAGGGCTGATCGTCGCGCGGCGTCCGCGTGGCTACTTCGTCCGGCAGCGGGAGCACATGGTCTACCGGCCGCAGGAGAGGTCCCGCCCCCGGCCGGCCGTCCCGGAGATGGACCGGTTCTCTCAGCAGATCGCCGACGAGGGGCGGGTGCCCAGTCAGCGCATCGAGGTGTCGCTCGTGCAGGCGACACCCGACCTGGCCGAGCGGCTCGGGGTGGCGGCCGGCGCGACGATCGTGGCCCGGCGGCGGGTGCGGTTCATCAACGGCGAGCCGACGAACATCAACGACTCGCACTTCCCGCTGGAGCTCGTCAAGGACTCCGAGATCATGTCTCCGGCCTACATTCCGCGCGGTAGCGACCAGGTGCTGACCGATCTCGGCCACGGGCAGGACCGCGCCATCGACGAGATCTTCATCCGGATGCCCACGCCGGACGAGATCCACCGCCTCGGTCTCGGCCCGGGCACCCCGGTCGCGGTGCACTACGACACCGGGTACACCGCCGGCGGCCGGCCGGTGCGGTGCACCGTCAACATCCTCCCCGGCGACCGGCACAAAATCGTCTTCGAGCGCCGCTGGTCGGAGACCTGACTCAGGGGTTGACGCGGGAGCAGAACGGGAGGTCACTCGACCTGTGCCCGTTCCTGTGATCGCCGCGCTGGTGTCCGGATTGGTCGCCCTCGCCGTCGGCCTGGCGAGCGGTGCGATCGCGTTGCTCCAGTTCCGCCGCGAGAAGAGCAAGTGGATCGTCGACACCAAGATGGCGTGGAATCTCGAGCTGTACAAACGGCGACTGGATTCCTATCCCGCGGTCTTCGACGCGATGCGGGCGCTGTCGCACGGGAGCGCCGAGCCCGCCACCGCGGAGACTGCCGACGAGGTCGCTCATTGCTTGAACGACTGGCTCTACTCGGCCGGCGGGATGTCCGCGAGCTCGACCTCCCGAGGCGCCGTCCTCGGCCTCCGGATCATGTGCAGGAACTGGCATCGCACCGGTGAGAGGCCGAAGGAACTGTACGAGTTCCGCAACATGTCGCTCCGGTCGTTGCGCCTCGATCTTGATCTGGTCGGGCTGGAGGAGTACGAGTTCGACGACATGAAGAGCTGGCTGCGGCGCCTGCAGGACGAGATGAACAGCGCCGTGGACCGCAGACCGGGGCGAACCCCGCCGCCGCTGGGCACGACTCTGCCGAAGCGGCGGCCGCGGACCGTCCGTACCTGATCGGGCGTGGCGCTCAGCCGAGGGCGGCGGCGGTGGTCGAGGCGCGGATCCGCAGTTCGGTGGTGGCCACGTAGCTGCGGGGCTCGGTGCGGCCCTGCAGGCGTTCGAGGAGCATCGTCGCCGCCTGGGCGCCCATCTCGACGCCCTGCTGGTCGACCGAGGTTAGGTCGATCAGCGGGTGGGCGGCCAGGTCGGTGTTGTCGTAACCGGCGATCGCCACGCGGCGACCGGTGGCGGTCCGGGCGGCGGCCGCGAGGGCGTCGACGGCCATGTCGTCGTGGCCGGCGAAGATGGCGGTCGGCGGGTCGGGGCGGGCCAGCAGCTCGGCCGCCGCTGACTGCGCGCTGGCGGCGTTCGCCGTGCGGCGGGCGATCTGGATGTGGCCGGTCAGGCCGGCCTCGGTCATGCACGCGCGGTAGACCTCGAGGCGGATCGCGTGCGGGGTGCCGCTGCCGGGCGCGGTCACCGGTTCCGGCTCGGTCAGGTGCGCGATCCGGCGGTGGCCGAGGCCGAGCAGGTGCCGCATCACAGCACGCGCGCCGGCGTGGTCGTCGCCGATCACCGTGTCGTATCCCCGAGGGGTGTCGTGGCGGCCGAGCATGACCACCGGCACCCGCTTGGCCAGGTCTTCCAGCCAGGCCTGGTCGACCAGGGGCGAGACGGCGATGATGCCGTCGACGAGGCCGTCGGCCAGGGACTCGAGGGTGCCGTACTCCGGGCCGTCGGCCGGGGCCAGGATTATCTGGTACGGGGTGCCGGTCACGGCCCGCTTGGCGCCCTCGACGATCTGGGTCATGAATCGCGCGTTGACGTGCGGCGTCTCCAGGCCGAGGCGGTAACTGGAGCCGCGCAGCGCCCGCGCGGCCACGCTGGGCCGGTAACCGAGCCGCGCGATGGCGTCCTCGACCCGCTCCCGCATGCCAGGGCTGACCCCGTAGGCGTTGCGGATCACCTTCGACACCGCGGCGCGGGACACGCCCGCACTCTCGGCCACGTCGCTGATCGTGGCCGACCGGCCCTTCCTGATCGACATGCGCCTCACTGTAGACCGTTCTCCATCGCGCTGAGCAGCGGCCTCGGCGAGGCTTGAAACGTTTCGCGCGGCGTCTTGTGCGGCCCTTGTAGACCGGTCTACTGTGACGGCTGTTACACCCGGAGACCGATCTACACACATGTCCGAAACCGGAGGTTCATATGAGATTCGGTGCGGCACTGCTGGCCGGCGCGCTGTGTTGCCTGTCGGCCTGCAGCGCGGGCTCCCTGGGCTCGAGCGACGACGAGACAGGCGGCAAGACCGCGATCACCTTCCTGACCAACAACGACCCCGCCAACGTCAAGGTGGCCGAGGCGGTCATCGCGGCGTTCGAGGCCAAGCACACCGACGTCGACGTCGAACTGGACACCCGCCCGCAGGGCAGCGAAGGCGACAACCTGGTCAAGACCCGCCTCGCCACCGGGGACATGGCCGACGTCTTCGAGTACAACTCGGGCTCGCTGCTGCAGGCCATCGCGCCGCAGACCAACCTCACGCCGGTCACCGGCGAGGCCTGGGTCGGTGACCTCGATCCGATCTTCAAGCAGGTCGTCACGACCGGCTCCGACGTCTACGGCTCGCCGTGGGGCGGCGTGGTCGGCGGCGGCATGCTCTACAACATCCCGCTCTACGACAGGCTCGGCCTGCGGGTGCCCAAGACCTGGGCCGAGTTCATGGCCAACAACGCCACGATCAAGGCGGCCGGTGTGGCGCCGGTCGAGCAGACCTACAGCGAGACCTGGACCTCGCAGGTGCTGGTGCTCGCCGACTACCACAACGTCGAGACCGCCAGCCCCGGCTTCGCCGAGAAGTACACGAACAACCAGGCCAAGTTCGCCACCACGCCCGCCGCGCTGGCCGGCTTCCAGCATCTGGAAGAGCTGAAGAAGGCCGGGTACTGGAACGACGACTACGCCTCCGCCAAGTACAACGAGGGGCTGAACGCGGTGGCCACCGGCAAGGCCGGCCACTACCCGATGATCACCTTCGCGGTGCCGGCGCTCTCCACGGCCGCCCCCGACAACGTCGACGACGTCGGATTCTTCGCGATGCCCGGCACCGACGCGAGCAAGGCCGGTGTCACCCTGTGGGAGCCGTCGGGCATCTACATCCCGAAGAGCACCGAGGGCGACCGGCTCACCGCCGCCAAGAAGTTCCAGGCGTTCGTCGCCTCGCCGGAGGGCTGCGCCGCCAACGCGAGCGCCGCGCCGGTCGGCGGGCCGTTCGTGGTCAAGACCTGCGAGCTGCCGGACACCGTCGCCACCGCGGTCAAGCACCTGAGCGCGTACGTCGAGGCCGGCGCGGCCACCCCGGCGCTCGAGTTCCTCTCGCCGATCAAGGGGCCGGCGCTGGAGCAGATCACCGTCGAGGTCGGCTCCGGCATCCGGCCCGCGACCGACGGCGCGAAGCTCTACGACGAGGACGTCAAGAAGCAGGCGCAGCAGCTCGGGCTCCAGGGCTGGTAATGGCTACCGTCGCCCCGGCGCACGCCGCTTCCCGGACCGAGGACCCGCCGGGAAGCGGCCGCCGGCAAACCCGGAAGAGTCCCTACCCGTACTGGTTCCTCGTACCCGGCGGTCTGATCTTCGCCGTCTTCTTCCTGGTGCCGTCGGTGATGGCGTTCTACTTCAGCCTCACCCGGTGGACGCTGTTCGACCAGGAGTTCATCGGCCTCGACAACTACGCGCAGTTCTTCCGGGAACCGGCGCTCGCCTCCGGCCTGTGGCACACCGTCGTCTACGCCGGCGTCACCTCGGGACTGAAGGTGGTCCTCGGGATGGCCCTCGCGGTGCTGCTGACCGGGCCGATCATCGGACGCGGCTTCCTGCGCTCGGTGGCGTTCTTCCCGGTGCTGGTCAGCACGATCGGCGTCGGGCTGACCTTCCAGGTGCTGATGCACCCCACCAAGGGCGTGATCAACCAGGCGCTCGACCTGATCGGCGTCGCCGGGCCGGCCTGGCTGGTGGATCCGAACTGGGCGCTGCTGTCGGTGGCGCTGGTCGACGTCTGGCAGGGCGTCGGCCTGGCCACCGTGATCTACATGGCCGGCATCCTCTCCATCCCCGGCGAGTACTTCGAGGCGGCGAAGGTGGACGGGGCCGGCGCCTGGCACCGCTTCCGGCACGTCACGCTGCCGCTCGCGAAACCGGCCACCATCTCCGTGATCATCCTGTCGCTCATCGGCGGCCTGCGGAAGTTCGACCTGATCTGGGCGATGACCAAGGGCGGGCCCGGTTTCACCTCGGACGTGATGGCGTCGGTCGTCTACAAGCAGTACCAGGCCGGCTTCTACGGACTGTCCACGGCCGGCAACGTCGTGCTGTTCCTGCTGGTGATCGTGCTCGTGCTGCCGTTGTTCTGGTTCTTCAACCGCAGGGAGGAGGCGCGGTGAGCACCCGGACCCGGCCGCACTACGGCCTCAGCGCGCTGTCGATCGTACTTTTCGCCGTCGTCTTTCTCGTGCCGTTCGCGTTCATCCTGCTGACCGCCGCGAAGACGCAGCAGGAATCGGCGCTCCTGCAGTTCTCCTGGCCGTCCCAGTGGGCGATCATCCAGAACTTCCAGGAGGTGATCCAGGCCCGCGACTACCTGCTGATCATCGCGTTCGTCAACAGCACGATCCTCACGGTGGTCAGCGTCGCGGTCGTGGTGATCCTGGCGGCGATGGCAGCGTTCGTCCTGCAGCGCCGCAAGAGCCGGTGGACCAGCGGACTCAACCTGGTGATCCTTTCCGGACTGGTCATCCCGCCTGCCGTCGTGCCGACGATCTGGGTGCTGCAGCGGACCGGACTGTTCAAGACCATGCCGGGGCTGATCCTGGTCGAGATCGCGTACGCGATGGCCTTCTGTGTCCTGCTCTTCCAGGCGTTCCTCGCCAGCGTGCCGCGTGAGCTGGACGAGGCCGCCACGATCGACGGCGCCGGCCCGGTCAGCCTCTTCTTCCGGGTGGTGTTCCCGCTGCTGCGGCCGATCATCGTGACCGTCGTGGTCGTGCAGTCGGTGTTCATCTGGAACGACTTCGCCAGCCCGCTGTACTTCCTGCCCGGCGACGAGAACGCCACCGTGCAGCTCACGCTCTTCAACTTCCAGGGCCAGTACACCAATGCCTACAACCTGCTGTTCATGGACATTCTGCTGGTCACCGTCCCGCCGCTGATCATGTTCATGGTCTTCCAGCGGCAGATCGTCTCGGGAATGGTCGCCGGCTCCGTCAAAGGCTGATCCCGTCAAAGGCTGTTTCGTCAAAGGCTGATTCTTCACAGGCTGAAAGGCTCTCCATGCTCCACAGCGCAAAAATGATCAGCCCGGCCGTCGAGCTGGGCAGCGCGCC
This sequence comes from Actinoplanes sp. NPDC023936, assembly GCF_040639325.1. Classification (NCBI taxonomy): domain Bacteria; kingdom Bacillati; phylum Actinomycetota; class Actinomycetes; order Micromonosporales; family Micromonosporaceae; genus Actinoplanes; species Actinoplanes sp. NPDC023936. The sequence goes on from NZ_JBEZZR010000032.1 coordinate 19,024, forward strand.
GCTGTTCCGTACCGAGATCGCGACAGCGGACGGGCACGGCGCCGTCGCCACGGCCACGCTCCGGATCAGCAGCCTCGGCGTGCACGAGGCCCGGATCAACGGCACGCCGGTCGGCGAGGACGTGCTCAGCCCCGGATGGAGCTCCTACGAGCATCGACTGCGCTACCTGAGCCACGATGTCACCGCACTGATCAGCGACGGTCAGACGAGTGTGCTGACCGTGCTGGTCGGCAACGGCTGGCACCGGGGCCGGCTCGGCTTCATGGGCGGCCGGGCCTTCTACGGCGACCGGCTCGGTGTCATCGCCGCCCTCGAGATCGAGTTCGCCGACGGCCACCGGCAGGTGGTGGTCAGCGACGAGACGTGGACGGCCGGCAACTCCGACGTCCTCGCCGACGACCTGTACGACGGGCAGACGATCGACGCGCGGCGGCGCTCCGCGAAGTGGCACACGGCCGGGGGCGAGCCGGAGTGGTTCCTGCCGGTGCGCGCCCTGGACTTCGACGCGAGCCGGCTCACCCCGTACCTCAGTGGGACAGTGACCCGGCAGGAGGTCGTGGCGCCGCAGCGGGTCTGGACGTCGCCGGCCGGGCGGACTTTGATCGATTTCGGCCAGAACCTGGTCGGCTGGCTGCGGCTCACGGTGCGCGGGCCGGCCGGCGCGGAGATCCGGGTGCGGCACGCCGAGGTGCTGGAGAACGGCGAGCTCGGCGTGCGGCCGCTGCGCGACGCGCAGGCCACCGACCGGTTCATCCTCAGCGGCGGCGAGGACTTCTTCGAACCGACGATGACGTTCCACGGCTTCCGGTACGCGGAGATCACCGGCTGGCCGCCGTCCGCGGCGCTCGACGTGGCGGCCGTGGTGGTGCACTCCACGCTGCGCCGCACCGGTGAGTTCGCGTGCTCGGACGAGATGCTCCACCAGTTGCACCGCAACGTCGTCTGGAGCACCAAGGGCAATTTCCTCGACCTGCCCACCGACTGCCCGCAACGCAACGAGCGGCTCGGCTGGACCGGCGACATCGCGGTGTTCGCGCCCTCCGCCGCCTATCTCTTCGACGTCGAGGGATTCCTCGGTGACTGGCTCGCCGACCTCGCTGCGGAACAGCAGGCCGCCGGCGGGCTCGTGCCGTTCGTCGTCCCGGACGTCCTGAAGTACCAGCCGCACCCGCCGGAGTTCCCGGACCCGGACAGCACCGCGTTCTGGTCGGACGCGGCCGTCTGGGTGCCGTGGACGCTGTGGCAGGCCTACGGCGACCTCGCGATCCTGCGCCGGCAGTACCCGTCGATGACCGCGCACGTGCGCCGGGTCCGCACGCTGCTGTCGCCGACCGGGGTGTGGGATCGATCGTTCCAGTTCGGCGACTGGCTCGACCCGGACGCGCCGGCCGACGCCCCGGCCAAGGCGAAGGCGGACCCCGGGGTGGTCGCGACCGCCGCCTACTACCGCTCGCTGACCCTCGTCGCCGAGACGGCGGCGCTGCTCGGGCACGACGACGACGCCGCCGAGTTCGCCGCGCTCGCCCGGCGGGTCCGCGCCGCCTTCACCGAGCAGTACGTGGACGCCGCCGGGATCGTCCGGTCCGACTGCACGACGGTGTACACGCTCGCGATCGTCTTCGGGCTGCTCGACGATCCGCGGGCCGCCGGGCGCAGGCTCGCCGACCTCGTCGCGGACAGCGGGTACCGGGTGTCGACCGGGTTCGCCGGGACGCCGTACATCACCGAGGCCCTGACCGTGACCGGGCACCTCGACGCCGCGTACCGCCTGCTGCTGGAACGCGAGTGCCCGTCCTGGCTCTACCCGGTGACGATGGGCGCGACCACCATCTGGGAGCGCTGGGACTCGATGCTGCCGGACGGGTCGGTCAACCCGGGGGAGATGACCAGCTTCAACCACTACGCCCTCGGCGCTGTCGCGGACTGGATGCACCGCACCGTCGGCGGGATCGCGCCGCTCGAGCCGGGATACGCGAAGGTCCGCGTCGCGCCGCGGCCCGGTGGCGGGCTGACCTGGTGCCGGTCCGCGCTGGAGACCCGGCACGGGCGGATCGAGGTGTCCTGGCGGGTGGCCGAGGACGGGGAGCTCGACGTCGACGTGACCCTGCCGGACGGGGTGACCGGGGTGCTCTCCCTGGAGGGGAAGCCGGACGTCCCGCTGTGAGCGCCGCGGTTAGCGTGCCCGCGTGAGCCGATACGAGATTCACCTGACGGTCGCCGCGGCCGCCGCCGACGAGCCGCTCCGGGCGCTGGCGGCGGCCCTCGGCGGGAAATACACGCGCATCGAGCTCGGCCAGGGTGAGCACCCGAGCCAGCCGATGCTCAGCTGGCTCAGCGACGGAACGCCGGCCACCGCCGAGCCGGACGCCCAGCGCCGGGCCGCCGCGTTGCGCGACGAGGGCTTTCCGGTGACCCGGGCGCCGACCGGCCCGGAAGCTGCGGCCGGGACATTTGTCACGGCCGGCCGGGTGTCGGCGTCTCTGCCGCCGGCGCCGGCGCGTTTCTAGCGTTGCCGTCGTAGAGCTGAAGGGCGTGACCTCGCCGCGGCGATCGGCAAGACCGGCACGCGTAACCGCATCGAGGCGGCCCACAGCGCCCGAGCCAACGGCTGGATCTGAAGCCCGGCACCGCTCAGGCCCGCGCGTGGAGTTGAGGTACGGAGCGCGCCCGAACTCCACCCGCAGGCAGGGTTATCGCGGAGCGTGTGGAGTTCGGGCGGCAGAGCCGTAGCGCAGGCAGGTTATTCGGCCGGATGGCATGCGTCCGCTACGGCTCGTGCCTGTCGGCCGTAGCTCCGGCATGTGATCATGCCCGGATTGCATGCGCGGCCTACGGCTGGGGCGACCCGGCCGTAGCGCAGACAGGTTATCCGGCCAGGTGATCTGCGCCAGCTACGGCTCGCGGAGGGCGACGGGCGGGGAAACCTGTGTGGGCGACGGCTCGCGGCGGCATCGCGGCGCCGGGGAAGCGCCGCCCCCCGGCGCCGGGCCCGGCGGGTGATGATGGGCTGGTTCGACCGACCGGCGGGGGTGCCATGAGCGCGGAAATCTTCTTCGATGTCGACGGTGGCTCGCTGGCCGCTGTGGATCACGGCGGGGCCGGGCGGCCCGTCCTGCTGGTGCACGGCACCGGCCACAACGCGGCCGCCTGGGCGCCGGTCGCGGAGCGGCTGACGCCCGATCACCGGGTGGTCGCGGTGGATCTGCGCGGGCACGGGCACAGCACGGCCGGGTCAGTGACCGCCGAGCAGTACTGGCGCGACCTGGCCGTCGTCGTGGCCGCGCTGGGCTGGGAGCGGCCGCTGCTCGTCGGGCATTCCACCGGTGGGTACGCGGTCACCGCCCTCGCCGCGGCCGGCCTGGTCGAGCCGGCCGGGATCTGCGTCGTCGACGGTCTCGTCCTGGATGATCGGGAGGCGTCCACCCGTACCCTCGAAGGGACCCGGACCCCGCAGATGGCCGCGCAATTGCGGCAGGCTTTCGGGTACGGCCTGCGGCTCGACGCCGGGCAGCGGGACGCGTGGATCGGCGAGCAGGTGGCCGTCACCCCGACCGACTGGCTGAACGCCGGCTCCGATCCGGAACTGGTCCGCGCGGTCGCCACCCGCGCGTTCGGCGAGCCGGACGGCGCCGGCCTGTTCCTCCGGAGGCCGGCCATCGAGGAGGTCATGATGACGACCACCGCCGCGCCGGACGCCGCGGTCTTCCCGAGTGTCGACGTCTACGAGCGGGTCGCGTGTCCGATGACGATCATCCTGCCGGGGCAGGGGTTCTACGCGGATCGCCGGGACGAGGTCGCCGCGATCGTGGCCGCCGCACCCGGACGCCGGCTGGTCGACATGCCCGGCGGCCACAACGTGGTGATGACGCATCCGGAGGAGTTGGCCGCCGCGATCAGATGATCATTAATCGGCTTGCGGGCCGTGCGTCAGCGTGGGACGGTTCGCTGCCACACACACCGAACGACGGGGCATGACACCGCACATGAGCATTTCCACGATCGACCTCGACCGCGCCGAGCGGTGCCGCCGCTCGCTCGCCGAGGAGCAGGCCGCCAGCCTCGCCGCCACCGATGGCTGGTCGCACGTCGACAAGGACCAGGTGCACCGCGACTGGCACGAGCTGTACGGCGAGATCGCGGCCGCCATCACCGCCGGGGCCAGCCCGCAGGACGCCGCGGTGCAGGAGCTGGTCGGCCGGCACTACGCCATCGCCAGCCGGTTCTACGCCCCGAGCCGGGACGCGTACATCGGCATGGCCCTGCTCTACGCCGAGGACGACGGCATGCGGGACTGGCACAACTCCTACCACCCGCGGATGGTCGAGTTCCTCGGCGCGGCGATGCTGCGGTACGCCGAGAGCACGCTCTGACGCGTCACCGCGGGCCGGTGCGGTGGGTGTTGAAGCCGAGCCGGTGCATCGGCCCGGCGTAACGGGCGACGCCCGCGCGGTCATCGGGCACCTCGCGAAGGAGCTCTAATCCACTAGCATCGATGCCTATGAGGTACGCCGTCGTCGCGCTCACCTACCTGGCGGCGGCCCTCGCCGCGGGGGCCGCCGCCGCTCTGCTGCTGCCCGGTCCGCACCCGCTGCTCGTCACGTTCGCCGCGGACGTGGTAGCCACCCTGGTCGTGTTCGCGGTCAGCATGGTGATCCGCAACGCCAGCCTCTACGACCCGTACTGGAGCGTCGCGCCGGCCGTGATCGTCTTCGCCTGGGTGCTGGGGGAGTCCGGGGAGATCGTGCGGCAGACGACCGTACTCCTGCTGGTGTTGATCTGGTCGGTGCGTCTGACCTGGAATTGGGCGTCGTCGTGGCGCGGGCTGGACCAGGAGGACTGGCGGTACGTGCGGCTGCGCGCGCAACGGCCGCCGTTCTGGCTGGTCAACCTGGTCGGGATCCAGCTGATGCCGACCGTCGTGGTCTTCGCCGGGCTGCTCGCGGTGTGGCCGGCGGTCGCCGTGCCCGGCCGCGGATTCGGCGTCCTGGACATCGTCGCCGTCGCGGTGACCGCCGCCGCCGTGGCGATCGAGGCGACCGCGGGCCGGCAGTTGCACCGGTTCGCCGCCGATCCCGCCCATCGCGGGCAGATCATGGCGAGCGGGTTGTGGCGGTACTCCCGGCATCCCAACTATCTGGGCGAGATCCTGTTCTGGTGGGGGATGTGGCTGTTCGGGCTGGCCGCGGCCCCGGGATGGTGGTGGACGGTCGTCGGTCCGGTCACGATGGTGCTGCTCTTCACGGCCGTCAGCATCCCGATGATGGACAAGCGGTCGCTGGAGCGGCGGCCGGCCTACGAGGAGCACATGCGCCGGGTGCCGGCCCTGCTGCCGCGTCGGAGATGACGCCACCTCGAGGGTGCCCTCCAAGCCGGGCTGACGCCGGAGCGCCTGGACCGGATCCGCGAGGACGCCCGCCGCGCGGCGTTCGCGTGGGACTGAGGCGGGACTGATGCGGACCGGGCCATACGGGTTGACCGCACGTCCGGCCGAGGGTCTAGCGTCAAGTTGTGGATCAACAAAGCGGCGTGCAGCTCCTGACCCCCGACGGTGACCATGTGGAGAGCGTGACCACCGAGGACGGTGTGACGTACACGGTCGATTTCACCGACGAGGAGTACCGGGAGCTCTATCGCGACCTGGTCACGGTCCGCCGATTGGACGCCGAAGGGCTCGCCCTGCAGCGGCAGGGCGAGCTCGGCCTCTGGGCCAGCCTGCTCGGCCAGGAGGCCGCGCAGGTCGGCTCCGGCCGCGCGCTGCGCCCGCAGGACATGGCGTTCCCCACCTACCGGGAGCACGGCGTTCTCTACTGCCGCGGCATCGACCCGATCATGCCGTTCGGCCTGTTCCGCGGCGTCGACCAGGGCGGCTGGGACTCGAACGCGCACAAGTTCAACCTGTACACCCTGGTGATCGGCTCGCAGACGCTGCACGCGACCGGCTACGCGATGGGCGTCACGATGGACGGCAAGACCGGCGGCGCGGACGGCGAGGCCGTGATCGCCTACTTCGGCGACGGCGCCACCAGCCAGGGCGAGGTCAACGAGTCGTTCGTCTGGTCCGGCGTCTTCAACGCCCCGATCGTCTTCTTCTGCCAGAACAACCAGTGGGCGATCTCCCAGCCCCTGGAACGGCAGAGCCGGGCGCCGCTCTACCACCGGGCCGGGGGCTACGGCTTCCGCGGTGTGCGGGTCGACGGCAACGACGTGCTGGCCAGTTACGCCGTCACCAGGCACGCGCTGGACGAGGCTCGGCAGGGCAACGGCCCGACCATGATCGAGGCGTACACGTACCGGATGGGCGCGCACACCAGCTCGGACGACCCGACCCGCTACCGCGCGTCCGGCGAGGTGGAGTCCTGGAAGGCGAAGGACCCGATCAGCCGGATGAAGGCGTTCCTGCTCAAGCAGCGGATCGCCGGCGAGGACTTCTTCGGCCAGGTCGAGGAGGACGTCCGCAAGGTGGCCCTGGACCTGCGCGAACGCGTCCTGGCGATGCCGGACCCGCAGCCGGTGGAGATGTTCGGCCACGTCTACCCGACCGGGTCACCGGAGCTGGCGGCCCAGCGCGCGGACTTCCTCGCCTACCAGGCGTCCTTCCACCCGGAGCCCTAGTCCTTGCTCATCGCCGGCGCCGGGCGCGGCGCGGTGCGCCCATGCGGAGGGTACGGCCGGTTGAGCTCGGCCCGCCGCGTCTGCTCGACGCTGGGCGCCCAGTCCGTCGGCTGGGTGGTGTTGACCTGAGCCACGTCATTCATGGCCCTCCCTTACCCCGTTCCGCCGGCGTCGATGCGTCCGATCGCGGCCCGCAGCCGGTCGGCGAGGGCGGCCACCTCGTCGCGCAGTTCGGCCGGCGACTCCACGGTGAAGTCGAAGCCCAGGCCCGCCAGCATGCGCGCCATCCCGTCGAGCCGTTCGGCCCGGGCGACAAGACGGACCCCCGATGGGGTACGGGTGAGCGTCGCCACCGTCGCCGGCACCCGTCGCCGCGCCTCCTCCACAGTGGTGTCCAGCAGCACCGACACCTCGTGCCGCCATGCGCCGGTGGCCAGCCCGGCCGCGACCCGGGCGGCCGGGTCGAACCCGGCGGGCACCTCGAAACTCCCCTCGACGATCTCGACCGCCTCGATCCGGTCGAGGCGGAACGTCCGGCCCTCGCCCCGGTCGTGATCGCGCCCGGTGACGAACCACTTGCCACCGTGGAAGACCAGCCCGTAGGGGTCCAGCCGCCGCCGCTCCGGCTCGCCACCCGGCTTGGTGTAGCCGAAGGCGACCGGCCGCCGGTCGTGGGCGGCCCCGGCCAGGGCGAGCAGCGTCGCGGTCGCGGTCGCCGGTGCGGGCGCGGGGCGGCCGGCGGCGAAGCCGAGGGTGCCGAGCATCGCGTCGGTGCGGGCGCGGAGCGCCGCCGGCAGCACCCGCCGGATCTTCGCGAGCGCTGTCTCGCCGGCTGCCGCGGCCGTGGACAGCCCGATCCGGCGGCCCGCGACCAGCCCGAGCAGCACGGCGACGGCCTCGTCGTCGGTGAGCATCAGCGGCGGCAGCCGGTATCCGGGAGCGAGGGTGTAACCGCCGTACCGCCCGCGCCGGCCCTCGACCGGGATGCCCAGCTCGGCGAGGTGCAACGCGTAGCGCCGGACGGTCCGCTCGTCGACACCGAGCCGCTCGGCGAGCCGCCCGACGGTCTGCCCGCCCGGGTGGGCCTGCAGCAGTTCGAGCAGGCCGAGAACGCGTCCGAGTGACTGTGGCATGCGCCACACCTTATACCGGGCCGAATCCGCCCGGTATTGAGCCTAGCGTTTCGGACATGACGACATACGTGCTGGTACCGGGGTTCTGGTTGGGCGGCTGGGCGTGGGACGAGGTGGCGGCGCCGCTGCGCGCCGCGGGACATGACGTGCACCAGGTCTCGCTCGCGCTGGACCGGGGTGTCACGGCCTCCGATCACGCCGACCAGGTCGCCGGCCTGCTGGACGGGCTGCGCGACGTGGTCCTGGTCGGGCACAGCTACGCCGGGGCGGTGATCACAGCGGCGGCGGATCGGTTGCCGGACCGGGTGGCCCGCCTCGTCTACGTCGACACCGGCCCGCTGCCGGACGGCATGTCCCAGTCCGAATTCGACGGTTCACCGCCGGACGCCGCCGACGGCATGATCCCGGTCCCGGCCGAGGCGCCGCCGTCCGCGCAGGGTTTCGACTGGGCGGTCGTCCGCGAGCGCGGGCGGGCGCAGCCGGTCGGCGCGGCCACCGAGCCGCTGCGGCACGGCGGGGCGTGGCAGGCCTTGCCGCGAACCGCGATCCTGTGCTCGTTCTCCGCGGGCCAGCTGCGCGGGCTGGCCGCAACGGTCCCGGCGTTCGCCCTGATGAGCGGCGACGGCTGGACGTTCCACGAGCTCCCGGCCGGTCACTGGCCGATGTTCTCACGGCCGCACGCCCTGGCGTCCCTGCTGGCCGCGAGCTGATCGGGCCGCCGGTCGATCAGGGCTGCTGCTCAACCCGTACCGGATCGGTCCGGTGTTTGAGGGCCGCCTCGATCCGCACGGCGCTGCCGGCCAGCACCAGGAGGCCGGCGAAGTAATAGCCACGAGTGGGCACGTGGTCGGTGAGGAATCCGAATGCGGCGATCAAGAGACCGATGACGACCGCGAACGCTCCGGAGGCCCGCGCCGCTTCGCCCGGTTTCTCGTCGATGCTCATGGCGGACACCATACGCACGCGCCTCCCAAGCTAGGGTGTCGCCATGATCATCTTAGCGAACCTGCTGGTGGCGCTGGTTGCGCTGATCCACGTCTACATCCTCGTCCTGGAGATGTTCCTGTGGACGCGGCCGCGGGGGCGCAAGGCGTTCGGGCTGACCGAGGAGTTCGCCCGGCAGACCCGGGTGCTCGGCGCCAACCAGGGCCTCTACAACGGCTTTCTCGCGGCCGGCCTGATCGGGGGCCTGATCGCGGGCGGGGACACCGGGTTCGCCGCGAAGCTGTTCTTCCTCGGGTGCGTGGCCGTCGCCGGCGTTTTCGGCGCGGCCACGGCGAGCCGCAGAATCCTGTTCGTGCAGACCGTTCCGGCGGTCCTCGCGATCGTCGCCGTCCTCGTCGCGAACTGACCCGTTTCCCACCGATCCGGCACTGCCCTTTTTCGCCCGGTCCGGCATCGTCCGGCCGGGCGCTGTGGTCTGTGCCGAATATGACGGACCTCGGAAGTCGGGAATGCCCGCTATTCCGGGGCGCGAACAAGATCAAATCGGGCAAATACCGTGAAGAACGTCACTATCAGGGGGTTTCGGCTTGGTCGTTGCCCCGGTGGCGTGGTTACCGTCGGGCCGTCCCGCGATGGCGGGCACCACGGGCGGTCCGCCGAGTCCTGCCGCCGCCCGCGGACTCGATAGGAGAGGCAGGAGCGGGGGACCCACGATTTCCGGCGCCGCATGACCGCGCCTTGGGGTGAAGCCGCAGAACGACGGCCGGGCACCTCTGTCCGAACCCGACAGCTCACCTCGCAGGCGTGGAGGATCATCCATGTCTCGGATCGGTAGACGAACGCGCCTTGCCCTCGGTCTGGTGACCGCGGGTGTGGTCGGAGCCGGCACGTTGCTCGCCCCGGCGAGCCCCGCATCGGCGGCCCGGCAGGTCAACTGGGACGTCCTCGCGAAATGCGAGTCCGGTGGCCGGTGGCACATCAACACCGGGAACGGGTACTACGGTGGCTTGCAGTTCAGCCGCAGCACGTGGAAGGCGAACGGGGGCGGCAAGTACGCCCCGACCGCTGACCGGGCCACGAAGGCCGAGCAGATCAAGGTCGCGACCAAGCTCTACAAGAAGCGCGGCCTGAAGCCCTGGCCGGTGTGCGGCAAGAAGGCGGGCGTCTACAAGAAGGCGTCGTCCGCGAAGTCGTCGGCGTCGAAGAAGGCGACCGCGTCGAAGAAGGGCACCTACGTGGTGCGCTCCGGCGACACGCTCGCCGCGATCGCGAAGAAGTACAAGGTCAAGGGTGGCTGGCGCACCCTCTTCAAGCTCAACAAGGACCGGCTCGACAGCCCGAGCCAGATCTTCCCGGGTCAGCGGCTCCGGCTGCGCTGACCGTGCCGCCGCCGCGATCGCGGTGGGTCAACGCCGACTCACCACGATCGCGGCGGCCGGCGATCGGCGTACGCTCGGGATCCGTGAGCCTCGCCCATGCCGTCCTGCTCTTCCTCGGCGGCGTCGGTGGCGGCCTCACCGGGTCGATGGGCGGGCTGGCATCCGTGGTCACCTACCCGGCCCTGCTGTCCGTCGGCATCCCGCCGGTCGCGGCGAACGTCACCAACACCGTCGCGCTGCTCTCCACCGCGTTCGGCGCGGCCGCCGGATCCCGCGTGGAGCTGCACGGGCAGGCCCGCCGGATAGCCCGGCACGGCGTGGTCGGGGTGACCGGCGGGACAGCCGGCGCGCTGCTGCTGATGGGCACGCCGTCGTCCGCGTTCGAACGGGCGGTGCCCGGCCTGATCGCCGCCGGCGGGCTGATGCTGCTGTTCCGGGAGCCGCTGCGGGCCTGGTACGTCCGCCCCGGATGGCGGCCGCCGCTGGCCCTCGCGGTGTTCGGAATCGCGGTCTACGGCGGTTACTTCGGCGCGGGCGCCGGCGTGATGATGCTGGCCGCGCTCTCGGTGGCGGCCGTCGAGCCGCTCGCCATCACCAACGCGGTGAAGACCCTGGTCCTCGGCTTCTCCAATGTGGCCGCCGCGATCCTCTACGCGGTGCTCGCGCCGGTCCACTGGGCAGCGGCCGGGGTGCTCGCCGCCGGCTGCCTGATCGGCAGCTGGATCGGGCCGGCGCTGGTGCGGCGTACTCCGGAGCGCCCGCTGCGCGTGGTGATCGGCGTAGCCGCCCTGGTCCTGGCCGGGGTGCTGTGGCACGACGCCGGCACCCCCGCCACGCCGTCGTAGCGCGTCGCTTGCATCCCCGCAGCACCGTCGTAGCGCGTCGGCCGCAGGGACGTCCGGCCCGACGTGGTGATCTCCGCGCTGACCGCCGATCTGTTCCTGGTGGCGACCCACTCCGATGCGCGCTCGTGGACGATCGAGGACGGGAAGTGGCCGAGCACGGCATACCCGGCCCGTCCCGGCCGTGGTCAGCGTGACGGGACAGCGAAAGGGGACCGTCATGGCTCGCGAGCCGGCACCTGGTGCGCCATCAGGGGAATCCACCCCATCCCGGGGGCGTGCCGGGAGATCATGTCGGTATGCGTATCGGTGACGCGGCGGATGCGGGCGGGTCGTGACGCGGCGGGGCGTCGCGCGGACAGAGCCGGGCGTCGATCCGCTGGATCTCATCGCGCAGGTGTGCGAGGCGGCGGCCGCGGGGGACTTCGAGCAGCGACTGCGGCCGCTGCCGGGCGGGCCGGGCGCGGATCGGGCCCGGACAGCGCTGAACAAGCTGCTCGACATCACCGACGCCTTCATCCGGGAGTCCTCCGGCGCGCTGGCCGCGGCCGCCGAGGGCCGGTTCCACCGGCAGTTCCTCACCCGGGGGATGCGGGGCGCGTTTCACAGCGCGGCCGCGCAGATCGCCGCGTCGACCGCGCAGATGGCCCGGTCGGCGGAGCGGGTCGAGCAGGCCGCGCAGCAGCGCGTCGCGCTCGCCGACGAGCTGGAGTCGGCGGTGCTGACCGTCGCCGAGCAGGTGGCGACGGCCGCCACCGAAATGGGCTCGACGGCGAACGGGCTCGCCGAGTTCGCCCGTGAGGCGGTCGGCGGCGCCGAGCGGGGACTCACCACGGTGAGCTCGCTGCGCACCTCGTCGGACCAGATCCGCAGGGCGGTCGACCTGATCAACGCAGTGGCCACGCAGACCCGGCTGCTCGCGCTCAACGCCACCATCGAGGCGGCCCGGGCCGGTGAGGCGGGGCGGGGGTTCAGCGTGGTCGCGAACGAGGTCAAGACTCTGGCGACCGAGACCAGCGCCTCCAGCGAGGAGATTCTCGCGCAGGTCACCACGGTGCAGCAGGCGGCCGGTGACGCGATCCGGGTCCTGGAGGAGGTGACCGCCAGCATCCGGGAGATGAGCGGCCTCGTCGACGGCATCGCCTACGCCGTCGAGGGCGGGCCGGGCACGGACGCCGGCCTGGCCCGGCTGGCCGAGGTGCTGCGCGGCGAGGTGAACAGGTTCGTCGCCACGGCCCGCCAGTGACCGCCGGTCACCGCCGGGCGTCGATGGGTGGCGGGTCTTCCGCGGTGGCGTCCAGGCCGATCAGGCGGCTGATCAGGGCCAGCTGGTCGGCGTAGTGCCGGACGAACTCCGCCGAGCGCGGATCGGCGCCGCAGACGCTCTCGATCACCTGCGGCAGAGTGGTGGTCGCTATCGCGGCGGACATCAGCATGACCAGCACGCAGGCCGGGTCCACCTCGGCCGGCAGCCTGCCCGACTCCTGCAGGTCCCGGAGTTGCCGGAGGCTCTGCTCGAAAGTCTCCGGCGGAGCGCCGGGGCCGTCGCCGGTGTGCTGCAGGCCGCTCCAGGCGAGGACGCGCACCCCCTCGGGGTCGCGCAGCACCTCGAGAGCGTACCGGCGGATCTGCTCCGGCATCGGCGTGCCGGGCGGCACGAGCTCGTGCTGGCGCTGCTGCCACTGCTGCGTCATGGCCTGGTAGAGGCCGTCTTTGCCGTCGAAGTAGTACGACACCAGCTGCTGGTTGACGCCCGCACGGGCGGCGATGGCGCGGATCCGGGCGCCCGCGTAGCCGTGCGCCGCGAACTCCGCCGCCGCCGCTTCGAGGATCCGCCGGCGGGTGCGCTCCGGGTCGCGCTGGCGCTCGGACGGCTGGGGTGACCTGCGCGGATTCGACGACACGCCTCGATCATACAGGCGCGTGACTGAGCTAATCATGCGTTTGTTTGACAGAAGCAATCGAGTGATTGATTATGGTCGTCCGGGGACACCTCGGTCCCCGGACCGGAAAGGGGTTCTGATCATGGGTGTGCCACGGATCCTCGTCGCCGGTGCGGGCATCGGCGGACTGGCGCTCGCCCAGGCGCTCCATCACGGCGGCCTGGACGTCACCGTGTTCGAGCGGGACCCCACCCCGACGATCCGTGATCAGGGCTATCGCCTGCACATCGACCCGGACGGCAACGCCGCCCTGCGCGACTGCCTGCCGGCGCCGGCCCTGGCCGAGGTCCACCGCACCAGCGGGGTCAACGGCGATCTCGTGGCGTCCTACACCCAGCGGCTGGAGCAGGTCATGGCGCAGACCTTCCCGGACGTCAGTGGCGCCGACGTCACCCACGTCGACCGGAACGCGTTCCGGCAGGGACTGCTCACCGGCCTCGGCGACCGGGTGCGCTTCGGGCGAGCGGTCAGTGGCTATTCGGTGACCGGTTCGGGACGGGTCCGGGTGGAGTTCGCCGGAGGTGGCGGCGAGGAGGGCGACGTCCTTGTCGGCGCCGACGGCGCCGGCTCGGCGGTCCGCCGGCGACTGCTACCCCATGCCGCGCTGCGCGACGTCGGACTCCGCTGCCTCTACGGTCGGATGACGATCGACGACACCACCGCGGCCCTCGTCCCGGACGATTTCGCCCGGGGTTTCTGCTGGGTCGGCGGTGACCGGGGAGAGGGCGCCGGATTCGCCCCGGTGTTCTTCCGGGAGCGGCCGGCCGGCGCCCGCGACTACCTGATGGTCGCCTTCGTCGCCGGCGTGGCGCGGCTCGGCGTACCGGATCAGCGGCTCTTCGCCCTGCCCGCCGCCGATCTGTGGCGCCTCGCCGCCGGGATCTGCGCGGACTGGCATCCTGCCCTGCGCGCCCTGGTGGCGCACGCCGACCCCGGCTCGTTCTTCCCGATCACCATTCGCGCCAGCGAGCCCGTCGGGCCGTGGCGGCCGGGTCCGGTCACGCTGCTCGGCGACGCGGTGCACACCATGCCGCCGGCGGGCGGCGTCGGCGCCAACACCGCGCTGCAGGACGCCGCCACGCTCGCTGCCGAGCTGATCGCCGCGGCCCGGGGTGAACGCTCCCTGGCCGAGGCCGTGGGGAGGTACGAGCGGGTCATGCTGCCGCGTGGCTTCGCGACGATCGACCGCTCGCTCGCCATGATCGGTCAGATGCTGGGTTCTCCGTCCTGAATCGAACCGTGGTCGCGGCGAGAATCGCGCAGACCGCGGCCTTTGCGGGGGCCGGATCCAGCCGGGATTCAAAGAGATGTCACCAGGGCATCATTGAATCCCTGCCGTAACCGTGGTTACATACCCCTGCTGGAAGGGGTCAGTCATGGTGACCGTCGCGAGTGGCGGCGATCCGGGGCGCTGGGTGTTGCTGGCGTACCGGATGCCGCGGGAGCCGTCGCGCCCGCGGATCGCGGTGTGGCGCAAGCTGGAGCGTCTCGGCGTGGCGCGTCTCGGTGACGGGCTGGTGGCGTTGCCGGCGGATGCGCGGACCCGGGAGCAGTTCGACTGGATCGCCGAGGAGGTGGTCGAGGCGCAGGGCACGGCGACGGTGTGGCTGGCGGCCCCGTCCACCCTCGCCCAGGAACAGCAGATCGCCGCGGCGATGCGGGCCGCGCGCGCCGCCGAGTACCAGATGGTGATCGACGAGGCGGCGGCGGCCCGGAACGGCACGGAGCCGGAGCGGGCGCGGGTGGTGCGCCGGTTGCGCAGCGAGCTGCACCGCATCGGGCGCCGTGACTTCTTCCCGCCGCGCGAGCGGGGGGCGGCCCGCGACGCGGTGCAGGCGCTGGCCGAGTTCACCGGCGATGTCCTGACGGAGCAGCCGTGAAGTGGGCGACCCGGGCCGGGGTGCACATCGACCGGGCCGCGTGCGCCTGGCTGATCCGCCGGCACATCGATCCGCAGGCGCAATTCGTCTTCGTGGCCGACCCGTCGGCGGTCCCGGCCGACGCCACCCCGTTCGACATGCGCGGCGTCGATCTCGGGCATCACGGCGGCGACTGCACGTTCGAGACCATCCTGCGCCGCTACGAGCTGCACGACCCGGTGCTGTGGAGGATCGCCGAGATCGTGCACGAGGCCGACATCGACGACGAGCGCTTCGACGCGCCGGAAGCGCCCGGCCTCGACGTGATCCTGCGCGGACTGTCGATGGTCTGCGACGACACGCGGACCCTGGAGCTGACCGGCCCGATCTTCGACGGCCTCTACGAGTACCAGCGGCGTGCGCTGCTGCTGGACCGCCCGCCCGCATGAGCGACTACCCGGAGAAACCGATGACGACGACCGACACACCCCGTGACGTGGTGCCGCTGCGGGACGCGGTGCGGGCCTGGTTCCTGATCTCGTTGCAGACGTTCGGCGGACCCGCCGGGCAGATCGCGGTGATGCAGCGGCACCTGGTCGACGAGCGCCGCTGGATCGGGCAGCGCCGGTTCCTGCACGCGCTGAACTACTGCATGCTGCTGCCCGGCCCGGAGGCCCAGCAGCTGGCCATCTACGTCGGCTGGCTGCTCAACGGCCTGCGCGGCGGCCTGATCGCGGGCACCCTGTTCGTGCTGCCCGGCCTGGTCGCACTGCTCGCCCTGTCGGCGATCTACGTCGGCTTCGGCGACACCACCGTGGTCACCGCGCTCTTCGCCGGTCTCGCTCCGGCCGTGGTGGCGGTCGTCGCGCAGGCGGTGTGGCGGGTCGGGTCACGCGCCTTGAACAGCCGGGTCCTGGTCGGCTTCGCGGTGGCGGCGTTCCTCGCTCTCGCCGTGTTCGCGGTGCCGTTCCCCCTGGTCATCGCCGTGGCCGCGCTGACCGGATGGGGGCTGCACCGGTGGCGGCCCGAGCTGGTGACCAGTGGTGGCGGCCACGGCGGCGGATCCGGCGGGCCCGAGCCGCTGATCTCCGACGACGCCCTGCACCACGACCGCCCCTCCGTCCGGCGCACCTCGGCGATCCTGGTGATCGGCCTGATCGCCTGGTTCCTTCCGGTTGCGCTCTTCGCGATCACCACCGGCGTCGGCAGCGTCTTCACCCAGCAGGGCCTGTTCTTCTCCGGCACCGCCGTGGTCACCTTCGGCGGCGCGTACGCGGTGCTCGCCTTCGTCGCGCAGCGCGCCGTCGAGCACTACGCGTGGCTGTCGGCCGGCGACATGATCCGTGGCCTGGCCCTGGCCGAGTCGACACCCGGGCCGCTGATCATGGTGGTGCAGTTCGTGGCGTTCCTCGGCGCGTTCCACAACCCCGGCAGCCTGGACCCGTGGGTGGCCGGCGTGCTCGCCTCGCTGCTGACCACGTGGGTGACGTTCGTGCCGTGCTTCCTGTTCATCCTGCTCGGCGCTCCCTACGTGGAGCGGCTGCGCGGCAACCACGCCCTGTCGGCGGCGCTCACCGGCATCACCGCCGCGGTGGTCGGCGTGATCGCGAACCTCGGGCTCTACTTCGCCGTGCACACCCTGTTCGGGACGGTCACGACCGGGCCGCTCAGCCTGCAGGTGCCGCAGTGGGACACCGTACGGTGGACTCCGCTGGCCATCGCGGTCATCGCCGCGCTGCTGATCTTCAAGGCCAAGTGGTCGGTGCTGCGGGTCCTGGGTGTCTCGGCGCTGCTCGGCCTGCTCGCCGGGCTGGCCGGGCTGCCCGGCATCTGACGGGCGTTAGCCTGTGCCGGTGACCGCTGACTTCACCGCGACGCTGGCGCGCAAACGGCGCGGCCGTGCGGGCGCGGGCCGAGGGCACGGCGCTGTACCTGGAGAACGGATTCCTCGCGGCGTGACCGCCGGCCCTCACCAGCGATCAGGCCGGGTCCGCCGGCCGCCGGACCAGATCCAGGACCTCGCGGCGGAGCCCGCCGAAGGCGGCCAGCTCCTTGGTGGCGGTCTGTGACCGCGGGAACGGCAGGTCCACATCGATGATCCGGAGCACGGTGGCCGGGGCCGGTGAGAGCACCACGATCCGGTCGGAGAGGTACACCGCCTCGTCGATGTCGTGGGTGACCAGCACGACCGTCATGTCGTACCGGTCGCGCAGGGGATGGACCAGGTCCTCCAGGTCCATCCGGGTCTGCGCGTCGACGGAGGCGAACGGCTCGTCCATCAGCAGCAGTTTGGGCCGGTAGGCGATCGCCCGGGCGATCGCCACCCGCTGCTGCATACCGCCGGAGAGCGCGCGCGGCCGCTGCCGGGCGGCGTCGCCGAGGCCGACGGCGGCGAGCGCCTCCGTCGCTGTCCGGCGGGCGTCCGCACGGGACAGTCCTTTGGCGCGCAGCGGCAGGGTGACGTTGCCGAGGACGGTGAGCCAGGGCAGCAGCGAGCGGCTGTAGTCCTGGAAGACCACGGCGATGCCGGCCGGCGGCCCGGTCACCGGCACGCCGTCGATGGTCACCGAGCCCGAGGTGGGCTCGAGCAGGCCGGCCACGACGCGCAACACGGTGGTCTTCCCGGCCCCGGAGGGACCGACGATCGAAACCACTTCCCCGGTACGGACGTCGAAGCTCACCCGGTCCACCGCGCGGTGCTCGCCGTACGCCTTGGTGAGCCGCGCGACGTCGACGAGCGTCTTCCTCACGACACGCCCTCCCCGGTTCCGGCGACCATCCCCCAGCGGACCACGGTGAATCGTTCCACCACGGCGAAGGCGGCGTTGAACAGGTAGCCGAGCAGCGCGAGCAGCACCATGCCGGCCCACATCCGGTCGTACCGGAAGTCCTGCTGCGCCAGCAGGGTGACGGCGCCGATGCCGTGCTGCGCGCCGACCATCTCGCTCAGCACCATGACCAGCACGGCGGCGGAGAGCGCGACCCGCGCGGCCGCGACGATGTACGGCGCGGCTGCCGGGAGCAGCAGCAGGAAGAGCCGCCGGACCGGCCCGATCCGGTAGGCCGCGCCGACGTCGGTCAGCGACGTGTCGACCGCCCGCATGCCGGCCGTCGTGTTCACCAGGACCACGAAGAACACGCTGTACACGATGACGCCGATCCGCATCGCCGAGCCGACGCCGAGCGCCACCACGGCGAGCGGCAGCAGCACCACCACCGGCAGCGTCAGGCAGAACCCGGCCAGCGGGGCGAACAGCCCGTGCAGTACCCGGGCCCGGCCGAGCAGGACGCCACCGCCCACCCCGGCGACCACGCCGATCAGGTAGCCCGCGGTCAGGTTCGCGATGCTGGGCAGCACGTGCTCGGTGAAGCCGGGGCCCAGCCAGGCGGCGCGGAACGCCGTGGCGATGTCGCCGAGCACCGGAAAGTACGGATTGCGCGCCCGGCCGGCCGCGAGTTCATAGGCCACGATCAGCCCGGCCGGGAGCACGGCCTGCCAGAGGAGACCGGCGGCCCTGCTCATCGCGTCGCCGCGACGCGGCGCTGCAGCAGGGTGAAGACCGCCGCGAGGAGCATCCCGAACACGCCGGCGACGACGGCCAGCGCGTACGCCCGGGGCAGGTCGTTGCCGTTGATCGCGACGACCAGCAGCTGGCCCAGGCCGGGCGCCCCGCCGACCAGTTCGGCCACCAGCGCCACGGCGAACGCGGTCGCCGCGGCCAGCTTGAGCGCGTTCGTCACGATCGGCAACGCGGCCGGGAGCCGGACGAAGATCACCCGGCGCCACCAGCCGAGCCGGTAGCTGCGGGCGGTGTCCAGCACGACGGCGTCGATCGTACGGACGCCGTAGGTGGTCTGGATCAGTAGCGGCCAGAGCGTGCCCTGCATGATCAGCAGGATCGTGAACGGGGAGCCGCCGCGCAGGACCAGCAGCGCCAGCGGAAGGATCACGATCGGCGGGATCGGGCGCAGCGCCTCCACCGGGATCCGGACGAACTGCCAGACCCATCGGCTGGCGCCGGCCGCGTAGCCGAGCGGGATCGCGATGGCGGCGCTGACCAGCAGCCCGAGGGCCCAGGAGCGGACGGTGTCACCGGCGCCGGCCCAGAACGTGGCGCTGCCGAGCAACTCGGCGACCACCGCGAGGGTGCTGCTCAGCGTCGGCACGTCGGTGGGGGAGACCAGGCGGGAGCGGGTGGCGGCCTCCCAGAGCCCGGCGGCCCCGGCGACGCCCAGGACCGGCAGCATCGTGCGGCGGGCCATCAGGCGCCGACGAAGGAGGCCAGGTCGATGTCCGTCGTGATCCAGCCGTATTGCTTCATCAGCGCGGCGAGCGGCGCGATCTGGGCGGCTGTCACGTCGCCGCGATAGTCGGTCTTCGGCAGCGCGGCCGCGTCCGCGGGGCTGAGCCCGGCCAGCGCGGCGCCGGCGGTCGTGACCTCGTCCGGGTGGCTGTCGGCGTACACCAGCGCCTCCTTGATCGCGGTACGGAACCTGTCGATCGCGGTCTGCTCGGCGGCGCCGGGGTCCTTCCTGGCGAAGACCGCCCCGCTCGGCGAACCGGGCTCCAGCACCGCGGCCGGAGCGTCGCCCAGGTCGGTCAGTTGCGGGAACTGCTGGAGGGCCTTCGTCTGGTGCGGCGCCACGGTGACGCCGGCATCCACCTGCTTGTCCGCGACCGCCTTGGCGATCTGCGCGAACGGCAGCGTGACCAGCTCGGTCCGGGCGGGATCACCGCCGGCCTTCGCGATGGCCGCCTGGAGGGTCAGGGTGAGCACCGATCGCGGGGCGTTGGTGGCGACCTTCCGGCCGGCCAGGCCGGCGAACGAGGTGATGCCGGAGTCGCGGCGGACGAGGATGCCGCCGTTGTCGCCCTTCGCGCCCCACAGACCGATGTTCGATACCAGTCTCAGGTCGGTGTTCCCGGCCGCGACGGCGAGCAGCACCGGGGCGTACCCGGTCCAGCCCAGGTCGTACTGGCCGGCCACCACTCCGGTGACCACGGCGGGGCCGCTGTCCACGGTGGCGACCTCGACGGCGACGCCGTGCTTGGCGAAGAAGCCCTGCGCCTCACCGACCTTGATCACGCCATAGTCGATCGACGGCACCGCGCCGATCGTGACGGTGAGCGTGCCGTCGGCGGCCGATGCGCCGGTGGCATCGTCCTTTCCGCAGGCGGCGGTGACGAGCAGGGCGGCGGCTGCGGTCAGGGCGAGGGCGGCGCGTCCCAGTCTCACGGGGGGTGCCTTTCACGGGTGCCGATGTCTTCGATCAGCGCTCAATCTACGCAGGCGGCCGGGATCGCGCGGCCCGTAATCGGCGTCACGCAGGCGTTTCCGGCGGGCATCCGGCAACGGCGAACCCGACAGATCGTTCGGGCTTGCCAATTTCGGGCGGCCCGAGCCCCGGCGGCGCTGGTGATCTCCATCACGGACCCCGGAGGTCAAGTATCGCGGCAATCCTTATTGGACATCGCTGCGGCATGCGGGTGTGGTGAGCCCGGTCTACCAGGCGCCACGCCGGCCGGCCGCGGATGACGCTGCCGGGCGGCCGGGCGGCCGGGCGACCCGGGTCCGCGCACACCGGCGGGACGAGCCGACAATCCGGTGCGACCGATCGGCGACAATCGTGGTGATCGCTGGTTACGGTCTGGGATAGTCGCTGCCGACGCCGGAGGTGCCAGGATGGCAGAAAGTCGTACCGAGGCACTGATCGCAATCGGACACGCTGGCCCTACACCATGACGGACACCCGGAGGCCGATCGAGGTGGGACCGCTCCCCACGCCGGTGATGGCCAAGACCGCCTCACCGCAGCGGCTCCGGGCCGCGGTCGCGCGCCGGCGCTTGTTCGCGCTGCTCGACGCCGGGGCCGGCAAGCCGGTGACACTGGTCTGCGCGGGCGCCGGCTGGGGCAAGACCACGCTGGTCTCCGCCTGGGCCCGGACCCGGCCCGCCCCGGTCGCCTGGCTGAGCCTGGACCGGCACGACAACGACCCCCAGCGGTACTGGTCGTACGTGCTGGCCGCGCTCCGGTCCGCGGGCGCCCTGCCGCCGGATCATCCGCTGGCCGCGCTGGAGTCGGTTCCCGCTGACGAGCGGGAACGGGCCGCGTTGCTGACCGCCGGTCTGAGTCGGCTGCCGGACCCGACGGTGCTGGCCGTCGACGACTTCCACGAGATCGACGACCCGCAGGTGCTGCGGGAGATGAGCGACCTGCTCCGGCACCCGCCCGCTCCGCTGCGCCTGGTCCTGATCAGCCGGGTGCAGCCCGGCCTGGCGGCGGTGCGGCACCTGCGCGCGGCCGGCCTGCTCGCCGAGATCCGGGCGTCGGACCTGAGGTTCACCGGCGAGGAGGCCGCCGCCCTGGCGCACGACCACGGGCTCGACCTGGCGTCGTCCGACGTGGACCAGCTGGTGGCGCGGACCGAGGGATGGGCCGCCGGGCTGCACCTCGGAGCCGGCTTCCTCGCCGGGCACGGCGAGCGTGCGATCGCCGACTTCGCCGGCGACATCCGCGGCATCGACGACTACCTGGCCAACGAGGTCCTGGCCAACCGGCCGGCGGAGGAACGCCGCTTCCTGCTGCAGACCAGCGTCTGCGAGCGGATCTGCGCCGGGCTGGCCAACGCGATCAGCGGCCGGGACGACTCGCAGCGGCGGCTCGAACAACTGGAGCACGACGACGACTTCGTCGTGCGGCTCGGCGCGAAGCCGCTCTGGTTCCGCTATCACCATCTGCTGCGCGACGCCCTCGCGCATCGCCTCACGCTGGAGGACCCCACCGCGGTCGCCGAGCTGCACGCCCGCGCCGCCCGCTGGTACGCCGCCAACGACTCCGTCATGGAGGCGCTGAACCACGCCATCGCGGGCGGCGACTGGGCCTATGTGGGACAGATCGTCGCGACCCAGGGCCCCGGGCTCATCCTCTCCGCCCAGCAGACCGCCCTCGTCAAGATGTTGCGGCGGATCCCGCCGGAGCAGACCTCGGCCACCCCCGAACTGATCTTCTGCAGCGTGGTGCTGCTCTTCCACGCCGGCGACTACGAGGCCATCCCCGCCCGGATCGCCCGCGCCCGGGCGATGCTGCGCCGCCAGCCGGACACCGCGAGCCGCCGGGCCACCGAGATGACCCTCTTCACCGCGGAGATGATGGCCGAGCGCGCGGTCGGCAACATGCCGGCGGTCATAGCGGTCAGCACCGGACTTCTCGGCATGCTCGCCGCCGCCTCGGACGACGGCCTGGCCACCACCCAGCTCCGCGCCGTCGGACTGAACCATCGCGGTCTCGCGCAGCTGTGGGCCGGCCGGCCGGGCGCCGCGATCCGCGACCTCGGCGCCGCTGCCAGCGCCGCCCGTGCCGCCGGGGTGGAACTCGCCGAGATCAACGCCACCGGGCACCTGGCGCTGCTGCACGCCCTCTGCGGGTCGGTCGACGAGGCCGGCCAGCTCGCCGCCGCCGCCCGCGCCGTGGCCGAGCACCGCGGCTGGCGTTACTCCCTGCAGGCGGTTCCCGCCCACTTCGCGCAAGCCCTGGTGGAGCTGGAACGCCACGACCTCGACGCGGCCCAGGAGACCCTGCGCCAGGGCATCCGCGCGCATCACGGCAACCCGGAGGCCGCGCAGCGCGTCGTCGCCCGCGGACTCGAGGCCCGGCTGGCGGCGGCCCGCGGCGAGCACGCGCGGGCCCGGCTCTTCCTCGACGAGGCCCGCCGCGATCGCAGCCCGGCGCTGCACGCACCCACCCTGGACCGCTGGCTGGCCCTGATCGAGGCCGAGACCTCGCTGGCCACCGGGTCGGCGAAGGAGCCGGACTGGCCGGCCGAGACGCCGGACCAGGACACCCCGCTCGCCCTCGCCCAGCGCGTTGCCCGGGCCCGCTTCGCGTACGCGGCCCACGACCTGCGGGGCGCTGAGGAACTGCTCGGTCACGCCCCGATCAGCACCCTGTCGCAGACCGTCGCCACCGTGACGGCCGGCGTGCTCGGCGCCCTGGTGGCCGACGCCCGGGGACACGGCGTCCGCGCGGTCGACCTGCTGCGCGAGGCGGTCGTCCTGGCCGCTCGGGAGGGAATCCGCCACCCTTTCGTCGCGCTGGCCGGCAGCCGCCTGGACGACCTGGCGCAGCGGCTGCGACTGCTCGGCGGCGACACGCTGTTCCTGGACCAGATGGGGCGGTCCGGCGCCCGGCCGGCCACCGGCCAGTCGACCAGCCACGGCCTCAGCGAGCGCGAGTCCGAGGTCCTGCACTACCTCCCGACCATGCTGACCGCCGCCGAGATCGCCGCGATCCTGGGCGTCTCGGTCAACACCGTCAAGGCTCACATGCGGGCGATCTATCGCAAGCTCGACGCGGCCCGGCGCAGCGAGGCGGTCACCGTCGCCCGCCGGCACGGCATACTCTGACCGCCTCGCCGCACGGCCGGGACCAGCGCGGCCCGGACCAGCGCAGCCCTGGCCAGCACAGCCCGGACCAGCGCAGTCGGTGACCAGCCCGGCCGCTGCTCAGCCCAGCCGCCAGAGCTGGGCGCCGGCGCCGTTGCAGGGGTAGAGGGAGAGGCGGGCGCCGTTGGCGGCGTTCCACGCATAGTTGTCGAGGCACATGTTGCCGGCGATGTTGCGCAGCGAGAACCAGCCGCTGCCCCGGTCCTGCACCGTCCACTGCTGGGCGGTCGAGCCGTTGCAGGTGTGGAGGCCGACGTCGGCGTTCGCGGCGGTGCCGCTGAACAGGTCGTCGAGGCAGGTGCCGGTGTTGCGGTTGCGGATCTGGTAGTGGCCGGCCGGCTGATAGGTGAGCTCCCACTGCTGGGCGGTGCCGCCGTTGCAGTCGTAGAGGCGGACCAGCGCGCCGAGCGTGGTGTCCCGGTTGTAGTTGTCGACGCACCGGTTGCTGAACTGACCGCGGATGCCGGGGCTGGTGACGGTGCTGGGGATCGGCTGGCCGAAGAACGGGTCGCCGTTCTCCCGCCAGAGCAGCTGCTGCACCCGGGTGTGCCGGTTCGGGTCGGTCAGCGCGTCCGGCGTCGGGGTGGCGTAGTCGCGGGCGTGGTAGACCAGCATGTCGGTGACGCCGTCCTCGGCGACGGTGAAGCTGCCGTGGCCCGGACCGTAGACGCCGTTGGCGGTCTGGAAGACCGGGTTCGGATGCTTGTACCAGGAGGCCGGGTTGAGCAGGTCGGCGGTGTCCCACGAGGAGAGCAGGCCGAGCTTGTAGCGGGAGTCGGTCGCCGACGCGGAGTACGTGATGTAGACCCGGCCGTTCTTGACCAGCGGCGACGGTCCCTCCACGACGCCGGCGACGCCCTCCCTCTCCCAGGCGTACGTCGGCCGGGCGATCTCCACCGCGGAACCGGTGATGGCGGTGGCGCCGTTCATCCGGGCGATGTACATGTGGCTGTTGAAGTTCGTCGACGGGCTGTCCTGCGCCCACGCGAAGTAGCGGACACCGCGGTTGACGAACACGGCGGCGTCGAGCTGGAACGACTCCCAGCCGGTGCGCAACCGCTGCGGCGCGCTCCACGCGCAGGTCAGCGGATTCGCGCAGGTGTTGCGGATCCAGTACAGCCGCTGGTCGAAGACGGCGGTGCCCGGCGACGCCGAGAAGTACATGTACCAGGCGCCGTCGATGTACTGGATGTCCGGCGCCCAGATCCAGCCGCTGAGCGCACCGCTGGCCGGCGCGGCGAACGCGGTGGTGGTCGCCGCGGCGCCGAGGCCCTGGATAGTGGTCGCGCGGCGCAGCTCGACCCGCTTGTAGTCGGGCACCGAGGCGGTCATGTAGTAGTAGCCGTCGGTGTGCTTGAAGATCGCGGTGTCGGCGCGCTGCGAGATGACCGGGTTGCGCACGGTGATGAACTGAGCGGACGCGGGGATGGCGGAGCCGGCCAGCAGCAGGACGAGCACGGCCAGCAGGAGCGCGGATCTGCGACGGAGAGCCATCGACGACTTCCTTAGGCGCGGGGGTGTGATCGCTAACATGCCCGTCGATGTATTGCCGCGTCAAGAAGTCTTCGTTAAATAATTTGTGAGCGCTAACCCGGAAGCGTCGCCTTCTGGTCGCAGCGGGCGCATCTCGCCGGGCACGGCGACAGCGGCGCCGCCCCGGCGAGGCCGCCGGCGTGCAGGATCGTCGTCACGACGTCCTCGAAGCCGGCGCCACCGGGAATCACCACCTCACCGGCGACGCCGAGCAGGTCGCCGGGGGAGTACCAGCCGCGCATCGTCTCCGGCTCGACCGGGATCGGCTCGGCGCGGCCCCGATGCCGGCGCACCGTCTCCTCGAACGGCACGTCCAGGTAGAAACAGGCAGCCGGGCCGGGATGCGCCGCGATCAGCCTCCGCAACGGGGCGCCGTACTGTCCGGTGTGCAGGATGCCTTCGACGATGACGTGGTAACCGCCGTCCAGGGCGGTCCTCGCCATCGCGGTGATGAGATCCGGCGCGACCCGGTCCGCGCCACCACCGCCGTGCTCCCGCAGGACGACCCGGCGCAGGTGGTCCTGCTCGATGAGGGCGCAGCCACGGCCGTACCGGCGGCGGGCCTCGCGGGCGGTGGTCGTCTTGCCGCTCCCGCTGTTCCCGCGGATCACCACGAGCACGGGTGGGTCACTGGATGCCACGGAAGCTCCTGTCGGCCTGCGGACGCGTCGCTGTCAGGTTCGCACCACCAGGGGTTGTGCGGCCGCCCGGCCCCGCGGTGAACCATTCCGCAACGACCGGCGTTGATGCGGTCAGACGGCAACCGGCCCGCGGAACGACGGCCAGGAGAGGGACGCGACAGTGGACGCGAAGATCGAATTCCAGCGGCTCGTCGGCAAATTCGCGCTGTTCTTCGCGTTCATCTATCTGCTCATGATCGTCGGCAGCGTCGTCACGATCGCGGACGGCGACAGCGTCCCGGTGCTCACCTGGGTGGGCATCCTCCTTGCCGGCCTCGTGTTCACCCCGGCAGTGATCGACGCCGTCCGGCTGCACCGGACGGCCGATCCGCAGCGGCTCGCGGCGTTGTGGCGGCGCTCCGGCCTGCTCACCCTGGCCGGGGTCGCCGTCATGATTCTCACGGCTGTCGCGGTGGAGGCGGTGTCCACATGACGTTCGGGTCGAGCCCGATTCCCTGCGGCGATACGCCGCCGAGCTGGCCGAGGCGTCCGCGGCCGCCGAGGCGGCGAAAGCCTACGTCGCACAGTGGGGGACGTTCACGCCGCACGCGCGGGGTTTCCTCGGCATCGTGCTGCAGGCCCTGGTGGACAAGGCGATCCTGGCCGGCGTCGTCGCGGCCGGGAGCGCCGCGTTCGCATCGACCGCTGGACGTGCCGCTGCCCGGCGGCCCCTACGCCGCACCGGGAGCCTGACGTGGACGAGACGCCTCTGGACCGGGAGTTCGGCGCGATGGCTGGCGATCCGCGCACGGCCGAGGCCGTCCGGAAGAGCCTGGAGAACCTCCGGGACGGGTACGGGGATCCGATGCTGGCCGAGATGGCGGAAGGACCTCCTCGACGGCCGGATCAGCCTCCGGGACGTCGCCGGGAGCTCCCCCTACACGCAGCCGCTCCTCGACGGCATCGACCGCTACCAGCATTGGCACGCGGACTTGACCGTCGAGGAGCGGGAGCGGCTCGACCAGGAGCTTCGCTAGACCGAGTCAGACCGGATCAGGTCAGACCGGATCAGCTCAGACCGGATCAGGTCAGACACCGCGGCACTGGTGCACCGGCGCCGAGCCGTAGAACGGCGCGTCTCCGAAGGCGAAGATCCCGCCGTCGCAGCCGGTCAGCCAGTAACCCTGCGCGGTCGGCCGCACCGACATGCCGGTGATGTGCCCGTTGAGCGGCTTGCCGGCCAGCGAGCCGTGGAACGGCGCGCTGCCGAACGCGAACACACCGCCGTCCTCCGCGGTCATCCAGTAACCCCGGCCGTCCGGTGTGGCGTCCATGTCCACGACCGGCTTGTTCAGCGGCTTGCCGCCCATCGAGCCGTGGAACGGGGCGTCGCCGAAGGCGAACACGCCCCCGTCCTTGGCGGCCAGCCAGTAGCCGGCGCCGGACGGCGTGGGGGAGAGCGCCACGACCGCGCCGTTCAGCGGCTTGCCGCCCATCGAGCCGTGGAAGCCGGCGTTGCCGAACGCGAACACGCCGCCGTCCGCGGCCGCCAGCCAGTACCCGCCACCGTCCTTGGTCGCCGCCATGCCGACGACCGGCCTGTTGAGCGGCTTGCCGCCCATCGAGCCGTGGAACCGCGCGTTGCCGAAGGCGTAGACGCCGCCGTCCGCGCCGACGATCCAGTAGCCGCCGGAGTCCGGTGTCCGCACCAGGCCGACCACGTTCTGCACCCGCACCCCGGCGTCGCGCAGGGTGCCGAACGACCTCGCGTCACCGAACGCCCGCACGTCGCCGAACGTGTCGACGGTCCAGTACCCCTTGCCGGTCGAGGTGGCGATGACGTCCGCGGAGGTGGGCAGCATCGCGACGGTGAAGCTGCCGGTCCGCTTGTCCGAGGCGCCCGCCGGGTCGGTCACGGTGACCTCCCACGTGTACCGGGTGCCCGGATCCAGCTTGTGGGCCGGCACCGTCCACGAACCGCTCACCGCGCCGGAGCTGAGATCCACCGACGGGCCGGTCACCCGGTACCGGTAGGTGAGCCGGTCACCGTCCGGGTCGGTCCCGGCCGCGGTCAGCGCCGGCTGGGTGCTCGGCACGACGGTGCCGTTCGGACCGTACGCCCCGATGGCCGGCGGCCGGTTCGGGAGCGCGATGGTCCGGCTGGCCTGTCCGGTGAGGCCGCTGTTGTCGGTGACCGTGAGCGTCACCACCTTGCTGGCGCCGGCGCCGAGCGAGACCTGCCCCTTCGGCCCGGTGAGCGGGAGCGTCGTGCCCCCCACGGTCCACTTCCAGCCGGTGATCGAGCCGTCCGGGTCGCGTGATCCGCTGCCGTCGAGAGCCACCCGGTCGCCGGCGCCGGTGAGGCGGCTCGCGGTGAACGCCGCGACCGGGCGCTGCTGCGGCGCCTGTGGCGCCGGCCCGAACACGGCACGGACCGGGTAGTGGTCGGAGTACCTCATGTACTCGGTCTCCACCGGGTTCGTCGGCTCCGGCGTGGCGGTCGACCGGATCAGCGACTCGTGCGCCCGGTCGACGAAGAGGTAGTCGATGCGGATCGTCGGGTTCTGCGCCCGCTTCTGGTCCCCGCTGCGGATCGAGACGGTGTTCCCGCAGTCGGCCACCGGCTTCGACTCACAGTCGGTACGGGCCGCGCCCGGATGCTGGTGCAACCAGGTGTCCCGCATGCTGTTCGCGAACACCTTGTAGGCCTCGCCCTTGGGCGCGGTGGTCACGGCACGGGAGTTGAAGTCGCCGCCGACCACGTACACCGCGTTCGGGTCGCCGACCCGCTGCTTGACCTTGTCGACCTGGCCCTTGATGAACTCGGCCTGCTTCTTGCGCCTCTCGTCGTCGTTGGCGCCCGGCCGGTACGCCGTGGACGTCTTGGAGGTCCAGTCGTCCGACGCGAGGTGCGTGTTGAAGACGTAGTAGGGGCGGCCGTCCTTGACGATGCGCGCGTACTGGACGTGCCGGCCGCGGCCCTCCGGGTCGAGCCTGACGTTCGTCATCTCGCTCATCGGGTTCTTGCTGAGCATGGCGATGCCCTCGCGGAACTGCCCGATCGTGCCGTGCTCGTGCTGGGTGAGCACGTGGTCCCGGCCGGTTCCCCAGCCGAGCTTCGTGGCGATGGCCTTGGCCTGGTCGCCGGAGATCTCCTGGAGGCCGACGTACTCGGCGCCAGAGGCCTTGATCACGCCGACCACGGACTTGTCGGTCTCGGACATCTCCGCTGTGGTCAGGTTCTTGCCCTGGATGTTCCAGCTCATCGCGCTCAGCTCGCCGGTCGCGGCGCCGGCGGGCGAATCCTGCCCGACCGTCCCGACCACGACGGCGGTGATGCCGGTCGCGACGGCGACGGGAAACACGAATCCACGACGGGGTTTTCGCATAAGGAGTCCTTTTCGAGGCGGTTTCCGATAAGAACTCAGCCTCGTGCTGATACGCCGGGAACGGTATCGCCGGGCAGCCGCGTTCGCCGCGATGATCCGCCGCAACGTTGTGCTCGTCCGACCCCGGTGCGGCGTCCGCTCGGGCGACCCCGTCCGTGCCACCCGGGCCCGCTCCGCTACGCTCTCTTCCCGAAACGAAAACCGTTGTCATTATCGGGAGGTGCCATGGTGCAGGTCACCGGCTTGTCGGTGCACCGCCAGGGCCGGGCCCTCGTCACCGGGGTGGACCTCGTCTGCCGGCCGGGGGAGCGGGTGGCCCTCGTCGGCGCCTCGGGTTCCGGCAAGAGCCTCACCGCGAAGGCGGTCCTCGGTCTCCTGCCACCGGGCCTGACCGCCGCCGGCAGCGTCCGGATCGCCGGCCGTGAGGTGCTCGGCGTGCCCTGTGCCCGCCGCCACCCGGAGCAGCGCGCCGCCGCCGTGATGCAGGACTCCGCGCTGGCGCTGCACCCGCTGATCCCGATCGGACAGCAGCTGGCCCTGCCACTGCGGCGCGCCGCCTCACCGAAAGCCGGCCCGCACGAGGCCGGCGCGCGCCAGGCCGGCACGCGCCAGGCCGGCGCGCGCCAAGCCGACCCGCGCCAAGCCGACCCGCGCCAAGCCGACCCGCGCCAAGCCGACCCGCGCCAGGCCGCCGTCCGCGACCTTCTCGCCGCCGTGGACCTGCCCGCCGACCTCGCCACCCGGTACCCCGGCCAGCTCTCCGGCGGCCAGCGCCAGCGCGTCTGCCTGGCTCTCGCCCTGGCCACCCGCCCGCCGCTGCTGATCGCCGACGAGCCCACCACCGCCCTCGACGTGGTCACCCAGGCCGGGATCGTCCGCCTGCTCAAGGACCGCACCGGCGGCCCGGACCGTCCCGCGCTGCTCTTCATCACCCACGACCTGGCGGTCGCCGCCGAGCTGTGCACCCGGTTCGTCGTCATGCACGACGGCCGGGTGGTCGAGGACGGCCCGGCCGCCGACGTGCTGCCCGCCCTGCCGCACGGCCCCACGGCCGCCGGGGCGGACCGATGAGCGTGATCGACTGCGTGCGGCTGCGGCACTCCTACACACCGGCCGCGCCGGTGCTGCGCGACGTCGACCTGCGCATCGGCGCGGGCGAGCGCGTCGCCCTGCTCGGCCGGTCCGGGTCCGGGAAATCCACTCTGGTACGCGCGCTGCTGGCGCTCGAGCCCCTCGAGTCCGGCGTCATCCGCTGCGACGGACGCGAGGTCACCCCCGGCCCGGTACGCCGGCTGCGCTGGTTCCGCCGCCTGGTCCAGTACGTCCCCCAGGACCCCGGCGCCACCCTCGACCCGCGGGCCCGGGTCCTGGACATCGTCGCCGAACCCCTGCGCCGGCTGGGCAGCCGCACCGCCCCCGCCGAACTGGCCGCCGCGGCCGGCGCCGCCCTGGACGCCGTCCGTATCCCGGCCGCGCTGCGCGCCGCTCGTGCCCGTGACCTCTCCGGCGGCCAGGCCCAGCGCGTGGCGATCGCCCGCGCGCTCGCTCCCGAGCCACGGCTGCTGATCGCCGACGAGCCGATCAGCGGCCTCGACGCCCCGCTGCGGGCCCACGTGACCGACGCTCTGCGGCGCGCCTCGCGGGCCCGCGGCGCCGCCCTGCTGCTGGTCACCCACGACGTGTCGGCGGCGGCCGCGCTCTGCGACCGGATCGCGGTCCTGCACGACGGCCGCATCGTCGAGGACCGCCCCACCGGCGAGCTGCTCGCCGCCCCCGTTCACCCGGAGACCCGCGCGCTGCTCGCCGCGATGCCCCGATTCCCGTTGGGAGATTCACCGTGCCACACCCCCGTGTCCGGCTAGCCGCCGCGGCGGCCGCCGGCCTGCTGCTGCTCACCGGCTGCTTCGCCGACGCCGGCGAACCCGCCACGGCCGGCGGCGACGACCGGATCGCGCTGGCCATGCTGCTGCCGCCCCGCAGCGGCCTGAGCCCGTTCAGCGACGACGCCTTCAAGCTGTCCCGCTGGTCGACCGCCGAGACCCTGGTCACCCTCGACGCCGCCGGCGCCGCCCAGCCCGCCCTGGCCACCGCCTTCGCCCCGACCCGGGACCCGCGGACCTGGCGTTTCGAGATCCGGCAGGGCGTCACGTTCCACGACGGCACCCCGCTCACCGTGGCGTCCGTGGTGGCCGCGCTCACCGCCGCCACCGAGGCCAGTCCCCGGCCGCGCATCCTCGACGGCGTCGACCTGACCGTGCGGCCCGATCCGGCGGCCCCCGGCACGGCCGTGCTGGTCAGCACCGCCGACGCCGACCCGCTGATCCCGCAGCGGCTGTCCAGCCCGCAGCTGTCGATCCTGGCGGCGGGCGCGTACGGCGCCGACGGGGTGGTGAACCCGGTGGGGCGCGGCACCGGCCCGTTCACGCTGATCTCCAGCAACACCACGACGGCCACGCTGGACCGTTACGACGGGTACTGGGGCGGACCGGCCGAGGTGGCCGGCATCGACGTCAGCTTCGTGCCCGACGGCACCGCCCGCGCCGCCGCCCTGCGCGCCGGCACGGCCGACGTGGTCGAGGCGATCCCGGTCTCGCAGGCCGCCCTGCTCGACGCCGCGCGGGTGCACGAGGTACCGATGCCGCGCACCAACACCCTCTACCTGAACACCGCGAAGGGCGCGTTCGCCGACGCGGGCCTCCGCGCCGCCGCCCGGCAGGCGATCAAGCGGGAGCCGCTCGTCGCGAACGTCTACGAGGGCCGCGCCGACATCGCCGCCGGCCTGCTCGGGCCCGCCCTGCCGTGGGCCGCCGGGGCGCGCCTGCCGCGCACCGAGACCGCCGCGAAACCGGTCGGTGGCGCCGAGATCGTCCTGGCCACCTTCACCGACCGGGCCGAGCTGCCGGAGGTCGCCGTCCAGTTGCAGCAACAGCTGGAGGCGGCCGGTTTCCGGGTGCGCCAGGAGGTCCGCGAGTACGCCCAGATCGAGGCGGACGCCCTGGCCGGCGCGTTCGACGCGTTCATCCTGTCGCGCGCCACGGTCCTGGACTCCGGCGACCCGGTCGCCTACATGTACAGCGACTTCGCCTGCGCGGGCTCGTTCAACATCGCCCAGCTCTGCGACCCGGCCGTCGACGCCGCGCTGACGAAGGCCGCGGGCATCGTCGCCGGCCCGTCGCGGCACGCCGCGATCATGGAGGCGGAGCGGCTGATCCTGCAGTCCGACGCCGCGATCCCGCTGCTGCACGAACGCGTCATCCAGGGCGAGTCCGGCGCCTTCACCGGCGTCCAGCGTGATTCCCGCGAGCGTGCGCTGATCACCGCCGGCACCGCCCCAGCATGATCAAAACCCGATTCGGGTACGGCCGGAGCAGCGCGCCCGCGACCCCCGGCGAACGGGCCGCCCGGTTCCGGCGTGTCCCGTACCGTCCCGGCGTGCCCCGTCCCGGCGTGCCCCGTCCCGGCGTGCCCCGGGCCGCCCGGCCCCGGACCGCCGTGGCCCGGCACGGGTGGTCCGGGCCCGCCCTGTCCCGCGCCGGCGCTGTCCTGGCGGTCGTCGCGCTGGTCGGTCTGCTGCCCGGGCTCTCCGGCCGCGACCCGGCGCTGACCGTGCTGCGCGGCCGCTCCGCCGAGCAGGAGGCCACCCCGGAGGCGCTCGCCGCGATCCGCGCGCAGCTCGGCCTCGACGCGGGTCCGTTCGCGCTGCTCGGCCGCTGGCTCGGCGGCGTGGCCCGCGGCGACCTCGGCGTCTCCTGGGTCAGCGGCCGCCCGGTGCTGCCCGACCTGCTGCGCGCCACCGGCGTCTCGCTGACCCTGATGACGTTCGCGGCGCTCGTCGCCCTCGTGGTGACCGCCGCGCTGACCGCGCCCGCGCTGCTGGCGGCGGCCCGCGGCAGCCGCCGGCGCAGTGGTGGCGCGCTCGCGGCGGCACTGACCGCGCTGCCGGAGTTCCTGCTCGCCTCGGTGCTGCTGCTCATCGGCGCGGTGGCGCTGCGGGCCTTCCCGCCGTACGGCTGGGACTCCGCGCGCCACGCCGTGCTGCCGGCGCTGGCCCTCGGGCTGCCGGCCGGCGGGCTGATCGGCATGCTGCTGTCCGACGCGGTCTCCCGCGCCGCCGGCGAACCCTGGACGGCGACCTGGGCGGCGGCCGGGGCCGGGCGGGCCCGCACCGCGGCGGCCCTGCTGCGCCGTGCCCTGCCCGGGTTGCTTCCGCAGGTCGCCCTGGTCCTGATCGGCCTGACCGGCGGCGCGGTCGCGGTGGAACGGGTCTTCGCGGTGCCCGGCCTCGGCCGCGTGACGCTCGGCGCCGCGCAGACCCAGGACCTGCCGGTCCTGCAGGGTGGCGTGCTGATCCTGCTCATCCTCGGCGCGGGCGCCGGCGTCGGTGCGGAACTGCTGCGCCGGGCGGTGCTGGGACCGGCCCTGCGCGCGGGCGCCCTGCCCGTCGCCGCGCACGCCCCGGCGCCGCACCGTGGCCTGTGGATCACCGCCGGCGCGGCGCTGGCCGTGCTCACGGTCCTGATCGTGGCCGGGCTCGCCGGTGACCCGTACGCCGCGGGCAGGGGGCGGCTCACCGCACCCTCGTGGACGGTCGCCTCCGGCCCTGACCTGTTCACCGGATCCGCCTGGGCGCTGCCGCTGGGCGCCGACGCCTCCGGCCGGGATCTGCTCGCCCGCCTCGGGCACGGCGCCGCCGTCACGATCGGCACCGCGGTGCTGCTCTGCGCCGCCTGCCTGCTGCTCGGCCTGCTGATCGGGCTGCTGCCGCGGGCCGCGACCGGTCCGATCGAGGTCGCCAACGCGGCCCCGCCGGTCCTCGCCGGCCTGCTGGTCGCCGCGGTCACCGGGCCGGCCGCCGGCGCCGCGGCCGCCGCCGTGCTCCTGGTCGGCTGGGCGCCGCTCGCCGCGCACACGGTGGCGCTCGTCGCCGAGGCGCGGGCCCGGCCGCACATCGCGATCCTGCCGGTCCTCGGCGTCGGCCCGGCCCGCGCCCTGTGGCGGCACGTCGTGCCCGCCGTGCTGGGGCCGCTGACCCGCCACGCGGTCCTGCGCATCCCCGGCATCGCCCTGGCCCTGGCCGCCCTCGGCTTCCTCGGCCTGGGCCCGCAACCACCGGCGCCCGACTGGGGGCTCGTGCTCGCCGAGGGCATGCCCTACGTGGAACGCGCGCCCTGGACCGTGCTGGGGCCCTGCCTGTCACTGGTCGCCCTGTCGGTCCTGGCCGTCACGGGCTCGGCCCTGGGCCGTACCCGATGATCGTGCTGGTCTTCCGTCGCCGGTGATCCGTGGCGCCGGTGATCCGTGGCCGGTACGGAGAGCATCGGCTCGAGGCCGGCGCGGGCCCGAGGCGGCGGGGCGGACGGCGGGGAGCTTCCGTCGTAGGGTCGCGGCATGCGGGAAGTGATCGTGGCGCCGATGGCGGGTGGGCCCAGCACCGTTGCGCTGGTTAGGGCGGCGGACCGGGCCGGGGCGCTCGGGTTCCTGGCGGCCGGGTACAAGACGCCGGACGCCGTCGAGACCGAGCTGCGCGCGGTGGCGACCATCGCGCACG
The DNA here is from genome assembly GCF_040639325.1 of Actinoplanes sp. NPDC023936. Taxonomy (NCBI): domain Bacteria; kingdom Bacillati; phylum Actinomycetota; class Actinomycetes; order Micromonosporales; family Micromonosporaceae; genus Actinoplanes; species Actinoplanes sp. NPDC023936. The sequence goes on from NZ_JBEZZR010000032.1 coordinate 53,270, forward strand.
GGCTGAACATCTTCGTGCCGGTGCCACCGCCCGCCGATCCGGCGCCGCTGGAGGCGTATCGGCTGCGGCTTCGCGGCGAAGCCGAGCGGTACGGGGTCGATCTGCCCCCGCTGCGACGAGACGACGACGACCACTTCGCGGCGAAGGTGGAGCTCGCGGTGACGTACCGGGTTCCGCTGGTCAGCTTCACGTTCGGGGTCCCGGATCCGGCGGTGGTCCGGGCGCTGCACGACGCCGGGTCCACGGTGCTGATCACGGTCACCTCGGCGCGGGAGGCGCACGCGGCCCTCGCCGCCGGGCCGGACGCCCTGATCGCGCAGGGCGGCACGGCCGCTGGGCACGCCTCCACCACCGAGCCGGCCGGGTACGCCGGGACCCGCACCGCGGCGGACGTCCTCGCCGAGGTGCTCGCGGTGACCGACCTGCCGGTGATCGCGGCCGGTGGTGTGGGCGCCGCCGGGGACGTGCGCGAGTTGCTGACCGCCGGAGCGGCGGCGGTGCAGTGCGGCACGGCGTTCCTGCTCGCCGACGAGGCCGGCACCCGGCCGGCGCAGCGGGCCGCGATGCTCTCCGGCGAGTTCACCGAGACCGTGGTGACCAGGGCGTTCACCGGGCAGCCGGCGCGCGGGCTGCGCAACCGGTTCATCGACGAGCACTCGGCGGCGGCCCCGGTCGGATACCCGGCGGTGCATCATCTGACCGCGCCGATCCGGGCCGCGGCGGCGGAGAAGGGCGACGCCGGCGCGCTCAGCCTGTGGGCCGGGACCGGCTTCCGCGGCGTGCGCACCGGCCCGGTCGCCGACCTGATCGGACACCTCGCCGGCTGAACGGGTGCGCCCTTCACCTGCTCGGAAACACATCCTGGTACGAACCCACGACGACGCGCACAGGCGCACCAGCTTCCGTACGTTGTCCGCGGGCTCGTTTCGGCCTTCGAGAGCACCGGAGTTTGCCTGGTGACGGGAGAGCGGGGAAAGTCATGGCGGAAAGTTTCGGCCGATGCAACCTCGTGCAACACGAATCCGTCTTCGGAGCGTGAGACACGACGGAGGCTCGGCCACATCCGAGCGAGAGAGCAGCTTTCACGAGCTAGTGGCCCGCCGGCGACCCGGCATGTTGCGTACGGCGGTGCTGCTGGCCGCCGGGGACCCGCATCTGGCCGAGGATCTGGTACAGACGACGCTCACCCGCTTGTACGTCAGATGGTCGGCATTCCAGCGCGCCGACAATCCCGATGCCTACATCCGCCGGTCGCTGGTCAACGCGTTGATCGACGAGCGCCGCCGGGTCTGGCGCCGCCGTGAGCAGTCGGTCGCGGAACTACCCGACCAGGCCGCGGCAGCCGGCCCCGTCAACCCGGTCGGCCAGGCGGTCCGGCAGGCTCTTCGTGATCTTCCGCCCCGGATGCGTGCCGCGGTCGTCTTCCGCTATTTCTACGACCTCGACGTCGCGGAGACCGCGGATGCCCTCAAGTGTTCCGAAGGCACGGTCAAGAGTCAGACCGCCCGAGGACTCGAACGGCTGCGTGCCGTCCTGGAGCAGAACCAGCCCACCGTTTCGTACGTTCCCGAAGGAGTGAAGTCATGATGGACCTGCGTCATCATCTCGAGGACATCGCCGGACCGGTCACACCGGTCGAAGCCGGTCAGATCGACGAAGACGTCCTGCGTGGCCGACGTGCGGTCCGCCAGCGCCGCTTGCTGCAGACGGCCACGGGTTCGCTGTTCGCGGTCGGCGCCCTCGTCGCCGCGTTCACGGTCCCGTCCGGCGGTGTCGGCGCCGGCCCGCACGGACCCACGGCCGCCGCCCCACCCGCCGCCGTCGTGCCGGTGAACCTGGTGGCCTACCAGGGCGTCCAGCCGAAAGGCTTCACCATCGACAAGGTGCCGGCGGGCTGGTTCGTCCAGTCCGACGACAACTACCAGCTGACGCTGGCTCTGGAAACGGCGAAGAACGCCGGCCCCGACGTCACGGCGTCCGCGGCGCCGCCGCACACCGCCCCGGGCAGAATCAGCATCTACCTGGAATCGAAGGACCAGAACGGCCCGTCCCGGAAGGGAACCGAGGTCACCGTCGGTGACCGCACCGGCATTCTGGTCAAGAGCCTTCCCGCCATGATTCCCGGCCGGCCCGCCGCCGACCCCGCCGGAGATACCGGATGGGCACTCTGGGTCGAGCAGCCGTCCGGCATCTGGCTGATCACCCAGTTCGACGAAAAGCTGGGCATGAGCCAGGACCAGATGATCGAACTCGCCACCGGCGTTCACGTCCACGAAACCGCAGTCCAGGGCGTCGGATAGGACCGAAGTGGCCCGGCCCTTCCACAAGGGCCGGGCCGCCACCCCACAGTGCCGTCTCAACCTTTTCTGCGACTCAGGCAGTCGGTCGGGGATGCCGCTCCCCTGCTGCGGGCTCAGCAACTCGACCGGCGCCTATTCGACGTGACCGAACTGAGGGCGGCCCACACGCTCGAGCCGGCCCTGCCAGTGTGCGAGCATCTCCCGGGTCGCACGCACATCGGCGTGACTGTCGTTGAGCGTACGGATCTGGTGTTCCAGAAGAGATCGCAGTTCCTCCACCGCACCGGTGACGTCCCCGGTGCGGGCGCGCCAGTTCGCCATGCTCGCCATGGTCCGCATGATGTCGGGATGATCCGGTTCGAGGATCCTCGACTGATCGGCGGCGAGCTCCGACAACGCAGCAAGGGCGCGCTCAGGTCTCTCCGTTTCCCCCACCCAGTGGGCGAGGTGGAGGCGTGTGTGCAAGGTGCGTGGATGGTACGGGCCGAGAACGCGGACGCGGTCGGCAAGCAGCGACTCGAAGGCGTCTCGGGCACCCGTACGGTCTCCGGACTCGCCGCGCCAGTGGGCGAGATTGCAGCGAGTCATGAACACCAGGGGATGGTCTGATCCGAGTGCGCGGACGTATTCGCCGAGGAGGCCCTCCATCTCGGCGAACCCGGCTGCCCGGTTCACGCCACGGCTGCGCCAGAACGCTGCGCTCAAGCGGGCGATCAGAGTACGGGGATGGTCCGGGCCGAGGACCCGAAGCCTGTCCCTGATGACCTCGTCCATCGCGCTGGCCGCGCCCTCGTAGTCGCCGGATTCGGCACGCCAATGAGCGAGGTTGCCCCGCGTCATGAGGGTGTCCGGATGATCGGGGCCGCAGACGCGCTGCTGGACGATCAGCAGTGACTCGAGTCCGGAGATCGCGGCCTGGTAGTCGCCGACGTGGCCGGTCCAGTGCGCGTGGCCGTGTCGAGCCTGCAGTGTCAGCGGATGATCCTTGCCGAGGGCCTCGGCGGCGGCGCTGAGCACCGCGGCGAAGTCGGCGGCCGCCCGCACCTGATCACCTGCCTCTCCCCGGAGCTCGGCGAGCTCGGCGTCGATGGTGAGCACATCCAGATGCGGTGCGGGCCGGCGAGCCGCGACACGCGTGCGCAACTGCTCGAAGTATCGGATCCCGGCCGGACGCCTCCCGCGTCGTGCGCTGCACCAGCGCGTGAACCCGGACGTGGCGCGCGTTCGGATCGTGCGTGACGAGACTGAGCCGGTGCAGGTTACGCAGCCCGTCGGTGATCGTCTCGCCGTCCATGTCCCGACCGGTGCTGCGACGCACGTACCGGATCATCGCTTCCGCGGTGAAGAGTCCGGCGGGAATACCGTTGGGGTCCAGCAGCGCGGCCACGGCGATGAGGGAGCGGGCCACGCCGCGTGGCGGCAGCCGGTCGGCGGCATCGATCGAGAGCGCCCAGGTCGCCGCCACCGTCACGCTGTGCGCGTCGGGCAGCGCGTCCTCAGCCGGGAGGACGTCCCGCAGCGGCCGCTTACGGTCGTTGAGCCGCTGGGTCTTGCCGACGCCACCCATCCCGGACAGCACCTGGGTCAGCACCGTGGTCCGCCCGCTCGTGGCCGCCTTGGCCAGCTCGATCTGCGTTCGCCGCGGCTGGGACCAGGCCGGCGCCTGCGGGATCGGGCCGATGTGAACGAGCCGGTCGGCCACGCGTCGCCCGGGCGGGGCGCCAGCCTGCCGGTGCGAACGCAGGGCGAGGAACGCCGCTGCCGTGCTGAGAAACGAAAGCAGCGCACCGATGATCCCGGCGACCCATCCGGCACGCTCGGTCGCAGCCCAGTCGAGCCGGACGAGCCGGCCGGTCATCACTAGCGCGACCGCGACGGTGGTGGTGGCCAGGATGGCCGCCACGAGAAGAAGCACACCTCGCCGGCTGCGCCACGACGCCCGGCCGAAGGGACGCGTCATCCTCCCATCATCGACGAGGCTGACAATGGCCGCCCGATTCGGCCGGCCTGGGGCCGGCGATCTCACGCCTGGGTGACGAGGCGGGATTTGGGCGAGGTGGAGGGGACCGGGTGACGGCCGGGCCTGTCGGCGCGGCGGCGGGCGTGGCAGGGTCTAGCTTGGGTACCCATGACGGCCACCGGGACTGTGCTGGGGTACGCGATGAAGGGGCTGGGCATGCTGCCCCGGCCGGTTCGCCGGGCGGTGCTGGCGCGGGCGGCCGGCGGGGAGCTGCCGCCGGTGCCGGACTACGTGCGGATGCTGGAGATCGCCGGCGACCTGCCGGAGACCGGGCCGACCGACGCCGAGTTGTTCGACAGGTTCCCGCAGCTCGCCGCGGTGACCGTGACCGACGTGTCGGCGGGCGTCCCGGCCCGGCTCTACCGGGGACCGTTGCCGGAGAGCGGCGGGCCGGGTCCTCGTCCGGGGCTCGTCTGGGTGCACGGCGGCGCGTTCGTCAGCGGATCCCTGACCATGGCCGAGGCGCACTTCGTCGGGCTGGCCCTCGCCGCGCGCGGGATCCCGGTGCTGACCGTCGGCTACCGCAAGGCGCTGCACGGGGTGCGGTACCCGGCCGGCTCGGACGACGTGCTCACCGGCTGGACCTGGGCGGTGGCGAACGCGGACCTGCTCGGCGTGCCGCCCGAGCGGCTCTGCCTCGGCGGGGCCAGCGCCGGCGCGAACCTGGCGGCCGGGGTGGCGAAACGGCTGCGCGACGGCGCCGGTCAGCCGCCCGCGCGGCTGGCCCTCATCTATCCCTGCGTGCACGCCGAGCTGCCGCCCTGGGAGCCGGCGCGGCTCGCCGCGGTGAAGGACAACCGGGCCGCCGTCTACTTCTCGCCGGGCTGGGTCGCCGGGATGAGCCGGCACTACGCCGAGGACCTGGACGATCCGTACGCGTTCCCGGCCAACGGCGACCTGACCGGCCTGCCGCCGACCCTGGTCGTCAACTGCGAGCACGACACCCTGCGCAGCTCCGGCGAGGCGTTCACGGTGAGTCTGCGGGCGGCCGGCGTCGACGTGACGGAGCACCTGGAGCCGAGCGCCACGCACGGGTGTCTCGGCGAGCCGTTCACGGTGGCCGCCGCCGACGTCATCGAATTGATGGCGGCGAACATCCTCGCGCGCTGACGAGCCGGGCGGCTGATCCGTCCCGGCAGGGCGGCGCGACGCGGTGCGGGAGGCGGCGCGGTTCGGGAGGCGGCGCGGTTCGGGAGGCGGCGCGGTGCGGGAGGCGGCGCGGTGCGGGAGGCGGCGTGGTGAGCGCGGCCCCGCGGGGCCGCCGGAAGCGGGGTGACCGCTGGACCACCGCCTGGCCGGCACCGGACTCCCGGCGGCGCCGTGGCGTGTGGTCGGGGAGGCGATGACGCGTACCCGATCGATGTTTTGAAAGGGGTCATCGCGGCGATGTCCTCCCTACGTGCGTGAGCCGGAGTTCGGCTTGTCGGCTACTTTGTCTGCGGGCCGGTTGATGTGATGTCGGGCGGGCCGATCGGCGCTATGCGGGGAGAACGTGGGCTCATGAGCGGTACGGCTGCGGCGGATGTCTTCGCTGCGGGTGGGGATGTGGGCCGGGACCTGGCCGCGATGGACTGGGATCGGACACCGCTCGGCTCCCCGGACCAGTGGCCGCAGAGCCTGCGCACCGCGGTGAGCATCCTGCTGTCGTCACGGTTCCCGATGTGGATGGCGTGGGGGCCGGAGCTGACGTTCTTCTGCAACGCGGCATACCGGCGCGACACCCTGGGGCGCAAGTATCCGTGGGCGCTCGGCCGGCCGGCGAACGAGGTGTGGAAGGAGATCTGGGGCGACATCGGACCCCGGATCGAGAACGTGCTGCGCACCGGCGAGGCCACCTGGGACGAGGGGCTGCTGCTCTTCCTGGAGCGCTCCGGCTATCCGGAGGAGACCTATCACACCTTCTCCTACAGCCCGCTGCGCGACGACGACGGTGAGCTCGTCGGGATGCTCTGCGTGGTCAGCGAGGAGACCGACCGGGTGATCGGTGAGCGGCGGATGGCCACGCTGCGCGACCTCGGCTCCGACCCGAGCGTGGTCCGCACCGAGCAGGAGATGCTGACGTTCACCGCTCAGCAGCTCGGCAAGAACCTCAAGGATCTGCCGTTCACGCTCACCTACCTGTTCGCCGACGACGGCCAGGCGCGCCTCGCGTCGTCGACCGGGATCCCGGCCGGGCACCCGGCCGCGCCGATGGTCGCCGAGCCGGACGGGGTCTGGCCCGGCGGCCGGGGCTCCGCGCTCGTCGAGCTGACCGGGCCGGCCTTCGCGGATCTGCCGGTCGGCGACTGGACGGAACCGCCGGCCCAGGCGCTGCTGCTGCCGCTGCTGCGCCAGGGCGGCACGCCGTACGGCTTCCTGATCGCCGCCCTGAACCGGTTCCGTGCCCTCGACGAGCAGTACCGGGGCTTCCTCGACCTGACCGCCGGGCACGTCGCCGCCGGGATCGCCAGCGCCCGCAGCTACCAGGCACAGCAGCGCCGGGCCGAGGAACTGGCCGAACTGGACCGTGCCAAGACCACGTTCTTCTCCAACATCAGCCACGAGTTCCGCACCCCGCTCACGCTGATCATGGGACCGCTCGACGAGCTGCGCAGCCGAGCCGACTCGTGGGCCGGTGACGCTCGCGAGGATCTCGACGTGATGTGGCGCAACGGGCTGCGCCTCGGCAAGCTGGTCACCGCGCTGCTCGACTTCTCCCGGCTGGAAGCCGGCCGGATGCAGGCCCGGTACGAGCCGGTCGACCTCGCCGCCACCACGGCCGAGCTCGCCAGCGTCTTCCGCTCCGCGGTGGAACGCGCCGGGCTCACCTTCGACGTCGACTGCCAGCCGCTGCCCGGAGACGTCTACGTCGACCGGGGCATGTGGGAGAAGGTCGTCCTCAACCTGCTCAGCAACGCCCTCAAGTTCACCTTCGACGGCGGCGTGCGGGTCGCTGTGCGTGCCGACGGTGAGCAGGCCGTCGTCACGATCGCCGACACCGGCGTGGGCGTGCCGCCGGAGGAGATGGCCCGGCTCTTCGAGCGCTTCCACCGGATCGAGAACGCCCGCTCCCGCTCCAACGAGGGCAGCGGCATCGGGCTCGCCCTGGTCAAGGAGCTCGTCCTGCTGCACGGCGGGACGGTCGAGGCGCACAGCACGCTGGACGAGGGCACCACGTTCACCATCCGGCTCCCGTTCGGGCGGGCGCACCTGCCGGCCGGCTCGGTCGTGCCGGCCGCCGGCGACGCGGGCGCCGTCTCCGCCACCGCCGACCCGTTCGTGCAGGAGGCCCTGCGCTGGCTGCCGTCCGACGCGGACCTGCCCGCCGACGCGCCCGGCCCGGTCGCCGGGGACGCCGCCAGCGTGCTGGTCGCCGACGACAACGCCGACATGCGGGACTACCTGGTCCGGCTGCTGCGCTCCGCCGGGCACCGGGTCACCGCGGTCAGCGACGGCCGGCAGGCCCTCGACGCCGCCCGCGCCGACGTGCCCGACCTGGTCGTCAGCGACGTGATGATGCCCGGGCTCGACGGCCTGCAGCTGGTCGCCGCGCTGCGGGCCGAAGGGCGCACCGCCGGGGTGCCGGTGCTGCTGCTCAGCGCGCGGGCCGGGCAGGAAGCCGCGATCGAAGGCCTCGACGCGGGCGCCGACGACTACCTGTTCAAGCCGTTCTCGGCGGCGGAGCTGCTGGCCCGGGTCCGCGCCAACGTCGAGCTCGCCCGGCTGCGCAACCACCACTCCCGCTGGCGGACCGCGCTCGTCGAGTCGTTGCAGGAGGCGTTCTTCGTCTGCGACGCCGACGGCGCGGTCATCGAGGTCAACGCCGCGTTCGCGGACACCCTCGGGTACGGGCCGGAGGGGCTGCCGTACCACCCCGTCCAGCCGTGGTGGCCGGACCCGGTGGCGGACGCCGACGCGTACCGGCAGGTCGCCGACGCGTTCGCGATGCTGGTCCAGGACCGGCAGGGCACCTACACCATCCCGGTCACCCACGCCGACGGTCACCGGCTGTGGGTGGCCGCGGCGTTCAGCCAGGTCCGCGACCCGGAGACCGGCCGCAAGGTGATCGTCGGGACGTTCCGCGACGTCACCGACGAGCACTACGCCATCCAGCGGGAGAGCGCTGTGGCGTCACTGAGCCTGCGCCTGTCCCGGGCCGACGACGTGCGCGGGGCGCTCGTCGGGGCGCTGGACGAAATGCGCGATCTGTGGAATCTGGAATCGGCGTCCGCTGTCATATTCGACGGTTCAGAAGTCCCTCGCGTCTGCGCCACCGACCCGGCCCTGACCTGGGAATCGCTGCCGCGCGACGCGATCGTCGCCCTGCGGGACGGGCCACCACTGACCCCGGCCGGTAACGCCGGCATCAGCCTGGAACACCCGGACGGCACCATGGTCCTCTGGCTGGAGCTCGGCGAACGGCGGCCCTTCACCGAACCGGACCGGACCCTGCTCGCCCTGCTCGCCGGCCACCTCGGCCAGGGCCTGCGCCGGGTGCACCAGATCGACCAGCAACGGGAGACCGCGCTCGCCCTGCAACGGGCCATCCTCGGCCCCGCCCAGCTGCCCGCCGGGTTCGCGGTCCGCTACGAGCCGGCGACCCGGCCGCTGCGGGTCGGCGGCGACTGGTACGACACGGTCACCCTGCCCGACGGCCGGATCGGCATCGTCGTCGGTGACTGCGTCGGTCACGGGCTGCCGGCCGCCACCGTGATGGGCCAGCTCCGCAGCGCCTGCCGGGCCCTGCTGCTGCAGGACACCGGACCGGCCCGCACGCTGACCGCCCTCGACCGGTTCGCGGCGCTGCTGCCCGGCGCCGCCTGCGCCACCGTCTTCTGCGGCGTCCTCGACCCGGCCACCGGGCATCTCGTCTACTCCAGCGCCGGGCATCCGCCACCCATCGCCGCGCACGCCGACGGCACCATCGAACTGCTCGACCGGGGGCGCTCCCGGCCGCTCGCCATCCGGCCCACGCTGCCCCGCGAGGAGGCCGAGTACCTGATGCCGGCCCGCGCCACCCTGATGCTCTACACCGACGGTCTCGTCGAACGCCGCCGGCAGCCGCTGACCACCGGCATCGAGGCGGCCACCGAAGCGGTCCGGCTCGGCCGCGGCACCCCGATCGACGATCTCGCCAGCGAGGTCATGGTCCGGCTCGCCCCGGACACCGGGTACGACGACGACGTGGCGCTGCTGCTCTACCGCCAGCCCGGCCCGCTCGAACTGGAGTTCCCCGCCGAGGCGTCCCGGCTCGCCCCGGTCCGCACCGCCCTGCGCGGCTGGCTGGAACGCTGCGGGATCGACCCGGTCACCACGCAGAACGTCCTGGTCGCCGCGGGGGAGGCCTGCGCCAACGCGATCGAGCACGGACACCGCGAGAAGACCGGCCAGATCCGGCTGCGGGCCGCCGCGACCGCCGAGAACCTGCGTCTCACCGTCGTGGACAACGGCTCGTGGCGGGCACCCCGGCCGGCCGAGAACCCGTACCGTGGGCGAGGCCTCATGCTGATGAAGGCGTTCATGCACCACGTCACCGTCACCACCGGCATCGCCGGCACCACCATCGACATGCAGGCGAGGATCGTGCCATGACCACCGCGCTCACGCTGACCAGCGGCCACCGCCCCGACGGCGCCCCGGTTCTCGCCGCAGCCGGTGAGATCGACATGAGCAACGCCGACGCGTTCGCTTCCGCGCTGGAACAGGCCGTCGCCGGCGCGGACGCCGGGCAGCTGCTGGTCGATTTGACCGCCGTCCAATACCTGGACAGCGCGGGCCTGGCGATGCTCTTCCGCCATGCCGAGCGGATCGAGGTGGTCACCGGGCCGCTGCTGGCGCCGCTGCTGGACATTTCCGGTCTGGGCGAGGTGACGACGGTTTCTTTATCGGGTACGCGTTGAGGCGGCCGTTTTCCTGAGTCCGCGCCACGTGGTTTGTCGTATCTTCGTACGGTGCCCGATTTTGTGACAGCAGGTCCCTCCCGTGACAGTGACGGTCAGCAGCCGGTCGGTGGTCGGCAGCCGGCTGGTGGTCAGCAGCCGGTAGGTGGCCGGACGCCGGTTGGTGGTCGGCAGCCGGCTGGTGGCCGGACGCCGGTTGGTGGCCGGCCGCCGCTCAAGACGAAGGCCGAGAAGCGAGCCGAGGCCAAGGCCGCGAAGGCTCGCGCTCTGGCTCTGCAGAAGCGTCGGCGGGCGCTGACCGTCGGCGGCGCGGCGGTGGTGGTGCTCGCCGTCATCGTGGGGCTGGTCCTGTGGATCGGCAACACGCCGTCCTCGGAGACGCCGCCGGCCGCTGCCACCCCGGCGGCTGCCACCCCGGGCGCTGCCAACCCGGCGGATCCGGCCGCGTCGGCCGCCGCGGCGTTCCCGCCGCTTCCCGAGGGCGCCGATCCGGCGCTGAAGGAGAAGCCGGCCGCGACGGCGGGGAGCGGTGACCTCAAGGAGCTCAAGGCGACGACCCTCGTCGAGGGTACCGGCGCTGCCGTCCAGTCCGGTCAGACGATCGACGTGAACTATGTCGGCGTGACCTATGCCGACGGCAAGGAGTTCGACTCGTCGTGGAGCCGGTCGGAGCCGTTCAGCTTCCAGGTCGGCGCGGGGAACGTGATCCCGGGCTGGGACCAGGGGCTGGTCGGGGTGAAGGTGGGCAGCCGGGTGCAGCTCGACATCCCGGCTGACCTGGCGTACGGGGAGAATCCGACGGGTGGGCGGCCGGCTGGAGCGCTGCGGTTCGTCGTCGATGTGCTGGCGGCGTCCTGAGCGGGGGGTCGGTTGCGGTAGGCGGGGGTCGTTTGCGGTAGGTGGGGGTCGGCGCACGCGCTGAGCCGGTGTCGGCGGTGTGCCGATTGCGCTGCTTGTCGCGTTTGGGTGCCGGCGGTGGTGGAGCGCTGTGGGTTCGCGTGATTCTGTGGGGCCTGTGTGGCGTCCGCGGGTTTCCGTGTAGCCCGGCGTTTACCTCGGATGTCGGCACGCAGGGTGACAGTGGTTCGGGTCGGTGGGCGCTCCACGATCGACATCCAGGGGCGCCACGCCGCGTCACTGCCGCACGCAGTCGGATCTTGCTTGCGGTGAGCGGCCGGTGCCGGATTTATCGCGTTTATGGGTATCTCGGTAATCGGGAATCTCGGCGAGTCGGGTTCGGTGTGAATGGCCGACGATCATTTGCGGGACTCATGCCAGGTATGACGAATTCTGTTGGCCGATTCCTGGGCGGCGAGAAACACTGGGTTCATGGCGCAGCTCTCCTTGTTTCCCGTGAGGCATTTGCGGGATTCGAGTGCGCGCCGGAATTATTCGCCGGAGGGGGAGCGGTTCCGGCGGGAGCATGAGCGGCATCGCGCGTGGGGTCTCGCCCAGCGGCATGCTCGACGGCTGCGCCAGTTGCGTGACCAAGCCGATCGTTCCGCGGCTCCGCCGCCGCCCCCGGCTCCGCCGCCGCCCCCGGCTCCGCCGCCGCCCCCGGCTCCGCCGCCGCCCCCGGCTCGGAGGCCGTCCGGCGTGCAGGCGTCGCCACCGGCTCAGCTGGCGTCCGAGGTGGAGGCGCCGGCCGAGGGTGAGGTGGGTGCCGCGGCCGCGATGCCGATCAGCGGACAGGCAGCGGCCGTTCTCCGTTCGCGCGCTGATCGGGACGGCGGGGGTGGTGGCGGGGGAGGAGCCGGCAAGCGTCCGTCCTCTGCCGAGATCATGGAAGCCACCGCATTCCGGAAAGGATTTCCATTCCTCCGAAAGGGGTTTCTATTTCCGCGAGAATTCGGCCTGCGTCGCCATAAGAACGAGCACAACGGTGGCAGGAGTCCTCCGCCGTGGCGTTACCGCATTCCACAACGTCGGGGCCGAAGACGGGCCGCGTGCGGATTGCGGGTTGCGCTACACCCGTCATCCGCACGCGGCCCGGCGTGCCGTGATCTCGCCACTCAGAAGCGGCTGCGGAACTGCTCCCACCGGCTGCGGCTCCGGCGGGCTTCGATCGCCTTCGCCGCGCCGTAGATCGCCGCGGCGGTCACCGCCGCGATCGCGGCCGTGGTCACGACGATGGGCAGCAGGCGGCGCCTGGCGGGAATGCCCAGCTCGGCGCCGGTGGCCTCCGCGTCTGCCGCGATCACGGCGGGGTCACCGGAAGCGGCGATGTTGTGCTGAGCGTCGACCGTGCTGTCGTAAATGGTCATCAGGTCCTCCCGACGGGTTTCGTCTCCACATGCCCCGGTCCGGACCCGGTTAACCTGATCGTTCCCCACCGGGTGAGCCGCCCGCGTCACCCGGAGCGGATGATCCGGGGCGCTCGGGCGCTCGGGCGCTCGGGTGCTCGGGTGCTCGGGTGCTCGGGTGCCGGTGGTGCCGGGTGGGTGTGTGCAAGCGGACCGACGTTTGTGCAAGCGGATCAGCGTTTGTGCAAGCGGATCAGCGGAGGGGCGTACCAGCGTGGACGTGGTGATGTGGCCGGATCGGGACTGGCCGGAGCTTCGCCGGGAGTGGCAGCACGCCGACCGGATCGGAGTCGGCCGGGGCTGGCTGTGGGATCACCTCACGCTCGGCGGGCGGCCGATCTGGCACGACGCGTACCCCACTGTGGCGGCCGCCGCGGCCGTGACCGAGCGGGTCGGCGTCGGCACGATGGTGACCGCGCCGAACTTCCGGCATCCGGTCACCACGGCCAAGGCCGCGCTCGCCCTGGACGCGATCAGTGCGGGCCGGTTCGTGCTGGGTCTCGGCGCCGGCGGTCCCGGCGCGGACGCCGAAGCCCTGGGCACGCCGCCGCTCGCGCCCGCCGATCGGGGACGCCGGTTCACCGAGTTCGTGACGCACACCCGGCGGCTGCTGGACGAGCCGGCGCCCACCCTCGACGGCGAGTTCTTCACCGCCCGAGCCGCCGACGTGGGCGGCGGCGGGCGGCGGCCGGGGATTGCTGTGGCCGCTACCGGGCCGCGAGGGCTGGCTGTCGCTGTGGAACACGCCGACCTGTGGATCACCCAGGATGTGATCAAGAATCCGCGGGTGGCGGCGGCTACCCCCGAGGCGGAGGTGGGCCGGCAGCTCGGCCTGTTGCGGGAGGCCTGCGAGCGGGCCGGCCGGGATCCGGGCACGCTGCCCGCGCTTGTCGCTCTCGGCTACGGCGGTGAGCGTCCCCTGGATTCGATCGAGGCCTATCGGGACTGTCTGGGCCGCTACCGGGCGCTCGGCGCGGACCGGATCGCGGTGCTGTGGCCGCGCGGCGACGACGCGGAACGCCACCTCGCGGTCCTCGAGGAAGCCGCCCGTGATCACGACGAACGACCGTCGCCCCTCGCTTGACGTGATCATGACGGCCCGGATAGCTTGCAGGCCACAACTGAAGATGCCGCTAACCTGCAGCGGGAGAGCCCTCGCCACCGAAGGCCGAAAGCCGGAAAGCCGAAAGCCGGAAGGCCGAAGCCAAACGGCCGGAAACCCGGAACCCGGCGAGGCGCCGAAGGAGCAACTTCTCCCTCAGAATCTCTCAGGCCCACGTACCGCTGCGGTCAGGCGACTCTGGAAAGCCGTTCGACACACGAGCGCGCCCACGGTGCAAATCCCGGTGAAACGGGATGAAGCTCTCAGGCCCCATGACAGAGCGAGGGAGGCCCCAAACCTGTCACGACCTTGGAGCCTCCCGTGAGACGCACCGCGCTCTTCGACGTTCACACCCGCCTCGGCGCGAACCTCACCACGTTCGCCGGCTGGACCATGCCGCTGCGGTACGGCAGCGACATCGCCGAGCACCACACCGTGCGGACCGCCGCGGGGCTCTTCGACCTCAGCCACATGGGCCGCATCGAGGTGACCGGCCGGAACGCCGCCGAGTTCCTGGACTACGCCCTGGCCGGCCGTCTCTCCACGGTCAAGGCCGGCCGCGCGAAGTACACGATGCTCTGCCACACCACCGGCGGCGTCCTCGACGATCTGGTCGTCTACCGGCTGGCGGCCGACCGGTTCCTGGTGGTGGCGAACGCGGCGAACGCGGCGATGGTCCGGGCCATGCTCGGCGAGCACGCCAACGGGTTCGCGGTGCGGATCACCGACGCCGGCGGCTCGCTGATCGCCGTGCAGGGTCCGGCGTCCCGCAAGATGATCGAGAGCGACCTGCCCTACTACGGCATCGAGGAGGCGCGGGTCGCCGGCTGCGACGTGCTGCTGGCCCGCACCGGGTACACCGGCGAGGACGGCTTCGAGATCTACTGCTCGGACGCCGACGCCCCGGTGATCTGGGAGAGCCTGCGGGAGGGCGGGGCGACCCCGGCCGGCCTGGCCTGCCGGGACACGTTGCGCCTGGAGGCGGGCATGCCGCTGTACGGGCACGAGCTCACCGTCCGCACCACCCCCTTCCATGCCGGGCTGGGCCGGATCGTCGCCTTGGACAAGGCGGACTTCGTCGGCGCCGAACCGCTGCGCCGCGTCGCCGCCCAGGGCCCGTCGACCGTGCTGACCGGCCTGGTCACGGCGGGCCGCCGCGCGCCCCGCCGCGGTCATGCGGTGCTCGATCCGGTCAGTGGCGAGCGGATCGGCGAGGTCACCAGCGGCGCGCCGTCGCCGACGCTGGGCCACCCGATCGCCATGGCCTACGTCCCACCCGTGTTCGCGGCGCCCGGCACCCGTCTGGTCGTCGACGTCCGTGGCACTCGCGAGGACGCCGAGGTCGTCGCGCTGCCCTTCTACCGCAGGAGCCCCCAGTGATCCCCTTGAACCTTCGCTACAGCCGTGACCACGAGTGGCTCACCGACGACGAGATCGCCACGGTCGGCATCACCGCGTTCGCCGCGGACGCCCTCGGTGACGTGGTCTTCGTCGACCTGCCCGAGGTCGGCACCGTCACCACGGCCGGCGAGACGTGTGGCGAGATCGAGTCGACCAAATCCGTCAGCGAGGTCTATGCGCCGGCCGATGGGGAGATCGTGGAAGTCAACAAGGCGCTCACCGACGACCCGGGTCTGATCAACTCGGATCCGTACGGCGCCGGCTGGCTCTACCGGGTGCGTGTCACCCGTACCCCCGAGGTTCTCGACGCCGCGGCCTATGCCGCGCTGATCTCACCGGAGTCATGATCTTGGCCGTCTCCGTCTTCGACCTGTTCTCGATTGGTATCGGGCCGTCCAGCTCACACACGGTCGGCCCGATGCGGGCGGCGGCGATGTTCGCGTCCCGGCTGTCCGAGTTCGAGGATGCGGTGGTGGTGCGGGCCGAGCTGTTCGGGTCGCTGGGCGCCACCGGTCACGGGCACGGCACCCCGAAGGCGGTCCTGCTCGGCTTGCAGGGGTTCGATCCGGAGACGGTCGACGTGACGCTGGAAGCTCCGGCGGACGGGCGGATCACGCTGCCCGCCGGCCGCGAGGTCGGCGTGGAGATGGTGCTGCACCGGCGCCGCTCGCTGCCGGAGCACCCGAACGGGATGCGGTTCACCGCGCTCGGCGCCGACGGCGCCGAGCTGCTGAGCAAGACGTATTTCTCGGTCGGCGGCGGCTTCGTGGTGGGCGACCTCTCGTCCCGGGCACGGGCCGGGCACCCGCCCGTGCCACACCCGTTCCTGTCCGGTACCGATCTCCTCGGCCTGACCGGGTCCACGGGGTTGTCGATCTCCCGGCTGATGCTGGAGAACGAGTCGGTGTGGCGGTCGCCGTCCCAGGTCCGCGACGGGCTGCTGCACGTCTGGTCGGTGATGTCCGCCTGCATCGACGACGGGCTGACCGCCGAAGGGGTGCTGCCCGGCGGGCTGAAGGTGCGCCGCCGGGCCGCGTCCACGGCACGGCAACTGCGGGCGGCCGGTGATCCGGCGGCACACGCGATGGAGTGGCTCACCGCGTACGCGATGGCGGTCAATGAGCAGAACGCGGCCGGCGGCCGCGTGGTGACCGCGCCCACCAACGGCGCCGCGGGCATCATCCCCGCCGTGCTGCGCTACTACCGTGACTTCGTCCCCGGCGCCGACGGCGACGGCGTGGTCCGGTTCCTGCTCACGGCCGGCGCGATCGGGCTGCTGTTCAAGGAGAACGCCAGCATCTCCGGCGCGGAGGTCGGCTGTCAGGGCGAGGTCGGCTCGGCGTGCGCGATGGCCGCCGCCGGGCTCGCCGAGGTCCTCGGCGGGACGCCCGAGCAGGTGGAGAACGCCGCCGAGATCGGCATGGAACACAACCTCGGACTGACCTGCGACCCGGTCGGCGGCCTCGTCCAGATCCCCTGCATCGAACGCAACGGGATGGCCGCGGTCAAGGCCGTCACCGCCGCCCGGATGGCGCTGCGCGGCGACGGCCGCCACCACGTCTCACTGGACAAAGTCATCAAGACGATGAAGGAGACCGGCGCCGACATGAAGGTCAAGTACAAGGAGACGTCCCGCGGCGGCCTCGCCGTCAACGTCATCGAGTGCTGACCGAGAATGCCGGTATGGACATCTGGGCCGAGGCGAAGCGCTGGCGTTCCTTTCTCGATTCTCGCAACGGCACGTCCGACCACGAGCTGACCCTGCGGATCCTCAAGCTGACCGAGGAGTCCGGCGAGGCCGCGCAGGCCTGGATCGGGCTGCTCGGGCAGAACCCGCGCAAGGGCGTCACCCACACCCGTGAGCAGGTCGCCGGTGAGCTGGCCGACGTCGTGTTCACCGCGCTCGTCGCGCTGGAGAGCCTCGGGGTGGACGCCGAGAAGGCGGTTCAGTCGTGCGCGGCGAAGGCTGCCACGTACCTGCCGCCGGAGTGACGGTGCGGGTGGCCGGTGCCCGCGGGTGCCCGCCCCGACGGCAACTGCCGCGGACCATGACGATTTAGAGTGACGCCATGTCTTGCCTGACCGTCATCGAGGCCGGTGGCCCGCACGCGATCATCGTGCGCGGCCCGGCTCTGGAGATCATCGACCTGACCTCCGGGACTTCGGCCGGGACGATTCCGACCGGGCTGGCACACATCGACGCGGTGGCGGCCGCCGAGATCGACGGGCGTCCGATCGCGATCTGCGTGGCGAACCGCCGCCTGTACGTCGTCGATCTCTCCTCCGGAGACCATCTCGGCGTCCCGTTCAGCGGTGACACCCCGCAGGCGATCACCGCGGGGGTGCTGGCCGGGCGTCCGACCCTGATCGGCGCGACGGGCAGTGAGCTGCGGCGCTGGGACATCACCACCGGCGAGGAGATCGGCGGGCCGCTGGCCGTGCACCGGGCGCCGGTGCTGGCCCTGGCGATGGCCGGTCCGTCCATCGTGATCAGCGCGGACGGCGACGGCGTCGTCCACCGTTCCGACCTGTCCACCGGCGAGGAGGCGGGTGAGCCGCTGCACCGTCCGGGCGCGCCGGTCACCGCCCTCGCCGCCGCCGAGACCGGCCGGGGCTTCGTCCTGGTCACCGGGGACGGCTCGGCCGCGACACTGCTCCGGGCCGACGGCTCGGCGGCCGGCACGATCGAGGAGGTCGGCGCGGTGGCCACGGCGATCCGGGACGGCCGTCCGATCCTGGTCACGCTCGGTCTCGACGAGGCGGTGCGCACCCACGACCTGCCGGACGGCACGGAGAACGGTCCGGTCTGGGCCGACGAGACGGTCTCGATCACCGCGGTGGCGGTGGCTGTCGTCGACGGCCGCCCGACAGCGATCAGCGGCGACGGTGACGGCACGCTGCGCCGCTGGGATCTCGGCACGCTCACCCCGGTCGGCGAGAAGATCACCGGGCACACCTCGTGGGTACGCGCCGTCGCCACCGCCGAGCTGCACGGGCGCACCGTCGCCGTGACCGCCGCCGACCGGTCCCTGCGCGTCTGGGACCTGGCCACCGGCGCCCCGGCCACCGAGCCGATCGACACCCGGTACCAGACCACAGTGCTCACGACAGCGACCTGGAACGGCATGACGATCGCGGTCAGCCTGCACGGCGACGGCCGTACCCGGGCCTGGGATCTCGCCACCGGCGAGCTTGCCGCCGGCCCGCTGGACGAGTGGGCAGGCGCCCGGGCGTTCGCGCAGACCGGGGGAGTGATCTACGCGATCACCGCGGACCACCCCTACGACGAACGCTCGGGCGCCTACGACACGTCCGAGATCGCGTTGCGGGCGTGGGATCTCGCCACCGGCAACGCGATCGGCGCCCCGATGCCCGGCGGCGGCCCGGGCGGATCGGTGACCTGGCCGCCGATCACCGTGATCGACGTGGCCGGCCGCCCGGTCGTCGTCTCCGGCGCGGGCGCCGACGGTGTCCTGCGGGTGTGGGATCTGACCACCGGCGCGCCGCTCGGCGAACGCTCCGGCCACGACGGTCAGCTGACCGCGGTGGCGGCGACCGTGCACGACGGCCGGCTGATCGTGGTGACCGGGGGAGAGGACGGCACGCTGCGCGTCGGCAGCGAGGGGGACGGCGTGCGGCTGACCGGTCACACCGGCCGGATCACGTCGGTCGCGATCACCGGCACCCAGCTGGTGAGCGGCTCCGAGGACGGCACGCTGCGCGTCTGGGACCTGCTGACCGGAGTCCTCCAAGCCCGATTCCGATCATCCTGAGCCTATCTTGAGGGTCATGGAGATCAGGGATGCCGTGGCGGCGGACTGGCCGGGGATCTGGCCGTTCTGGCACACGATCGTGGCGGCCGGCGAGACGTACACCTGGGACCGCGACACGCCCGAGGACGCCGCCCGGGCGCTCTGGATGAACCCGGCCGCCCGCGTCTTCGTCGTCGAGGAGGAGGGCACGATCGTGGCGTCCGCCTACGTCAAGCCCAACTACGGCGGTCCGGCGGCCGCGGTCGCCAACGCCGGCTTCATGGTCGACCCGGCCCGCGGCGGCCGGGGCCTCGGCACCATCCCGGACGCCTTCGACCACCCCGCCCATGGCCCGGTGGGTTTGCACGTCATGCACCAAAAATTCCGATAAGGGTACGGCTACAGCGCCCCAGACGCCGACCCATCCCTCCCCCAGAACCCGGGGCGGCCTGCTGCAACGCGAGGCCGTAACGCCCCTCGCGCGCCACTGCCCGCAAGCCCCCGCGTGTCGAGTTGGGGTGCGGTCCGCGCCCGAGTTCCACACGCGGGGCTGGTTCCGTTCGTGTGTGTCGAGTTGGGGTGCGGTCCGTGCCCGAATTCCACACGCGGGGCCGGTTCCGCTTGTGCGTGTCGAGTTTGGGTGTGGTCCGCGCCCGAATTCCACACGCGGGGCCGGCGGTCACTGCTGCGGACGGCGAGGCCGCACCTGGATTTCGCGTCATGCGCGAGAAACATAATCGAAACATGCCGTTGATCTGCTGTTTATGTTGTCATCCCCCATCGGCAGCGAAGCCTCGGGGGAGGAATGGCTGTGGCCGTTCGGCGCGCAATCGCGACATTCGTCGTCACCCTTCTGGCCGCCACCCTGCTCGGGGTGGTCGGCGGCGTACCGGCTCAGGCGGCGGTGCTGCCTGCCGGTTTCCGGGAGCAGACCGTCCTGACCGGACTTGATCAACCGATGAACATCGAGTTCGCCCGCGACGGGCGGATCTTCGTGGCCGAGAAGGCCGGCCGGATCAAGGTCTTCGACTCGATCGCCGACACCAGCGCGACGCTCTTCGCGGATCTGAGCGTCAACGTGCACAACCAGAACGACCGGGGCCTGCTCGGCCTCGCCCTGCACCCGGACTTCCCGACGGCGCCGTGGGTCTACGTGCTCTACACCTACGACGCGCCGCCCGGCCAGACCGCCCCGGTGTGGAACGACAACTGCGGCGCGGTCGGCGGCGCGAACGGCGGGCGCTGCGTGGTCACCGCCCGGCTGTCCCGCCTGCAGGCCAACGGCAGCGTGATGACCGGCGCCGAGCAGCCGCTGCTGCACGACTGGTGCCAGCAGTACCCGTCGCACTCCATCGGCGACCTGCGCTTCGGCCCGGACGGCATGCTATACGTCAGCTCCGGCGACGGGGCCAGCTACAACCAGGTCGACTACGGGCAGCTCGGCACCCCGATCAACCCGTGCGCCGACCCGCCGGGCGGCGCGATGTCCCCGCCGGCCGCGGAGGGTGGCGCCCTGCGCTCGCAGGACGTGCGGTCCAGCGGCGACCCGACCGGGCTGGACGGCACGATCCTGCGCCTCGACCCGGCCACCGGCGCGGCCGCGTCCGGCAACCCCGGCGCCGGATCGGCCGACGCCAACACCCGGCGCATCATCGCGACCGGGATGCGCAACCCGTACCGGTTCGCGATCCGGCCGGGCACCAGCGAGCTCTGGGTCGGCGACGTCGGCTGGAACACCTGGGAGGAGATCAACCGGCTGCCCGACGCGACAATGGTCCGCAACCTGGGCTGGCCCTGTTTCGAGGGCACCGGCCGCCAGGGCGGGTACGACGGCGCGAACCTCACCCTGTGCGAGAACCTCTACACCGGCGGCGGGGTGACCGCGCCGCACTACGCCTACCAGCACTCCGCGCAGGTGGTCTCCGGCGAGACCTGCCCGACCGGCGGGTCCAGCACCTCCGGCATGGCGTTCTACCCGCCGTCCGGCGGGGACTACCCGGCGTCGTACGCGGGGGCGCTCTTCTTCGCCGACTACACCCGTGACTGCATCTGGGCGATGCGGCCGGCCGCGGCCGGTGGCGTGCCGGACGCCGCCAACCGGCAGACCTTCGTCGTCGCCGCCGCCAACCCGGTGGACCTGGCGATCGGGCCGGGCGGCGAGCTGTACTACGCCGACGCCGGCGGCACGATCCGGCGGATCCGCTACTTCGCCGGCAACCAGCCGCCGAACGCGGTGCTGACCGCCGCGCCGACCACCGGCCAGGCGCCGCTGACCGTGAACTTCGACGCCCGCCAGTCCAGCGACCCGGACGAGGCGGACGCCGGGCTGCTCAAGTACGAGTGGGACTTCACCAACGACGGCACTGTCGACGCGCGCACACCGACCGCCAGCCACACCTACCCGGCCGTCGGCGGCCCGTTCACCGCGCGTCTCCGGGTCGTCGACTCGCTGGGCGCGTCCGACACGCAGACCGTGCAGATCCAGTCCGGCAACAGCCCACCGGCCGCGGCCATCGCCACCCCGGCGGCCGGCACCACCTTCGCGGTCGGGCAGCAGATCACGTTCAGCGGCGGCGCCACCGACCCCGACCAGGGGACGCTGCCCGCCTCGGCGCTGCGCTGGCGGCTGCTCCAGTACCACTGCTACGCGCCGGACAACTGTCACACCCACACCGTGCAGGAGTGGACCGGGGTGGCCGGCGCGTCGTTCCCGGCGCCCGACCACGAGTACCCGTCCTTCCTGGAGCTGGTGCTGACCGCCACCGACGCGGGCGGGCTGTCGTCCACGACCACCCGGCGCCTCGATCCGCGTACCGTCGATCTGACCTTCACCGGCAATCCCTCCGGCACCCAGATCGCGTTCGGCGGCGCCGCGCAGGCGACGCCGTTCACCAGGACGGTCATCCAGGGCTCGGCGAACTCGGTCAGCGGCATCACCCCGCAGGCCGCCGCCGGTGTCACGCAGATCTTCGCGGCCTGGTCCGACGGGGGCACCCAGACACACACGGTGATCGCGCCGGCGACGAACACGACGTACATGGCGACGTTCGTGCCGCAGCGGCGCGCCCAGTCGGCGATGACCGTGCGCCGGGTCGACTCGCAGGAGGCCGAGTCGCCCGGGCGCAACGTGCTCGACGGCAACCCGGCCACCTACTGGCACACCGCGTGGCGCACCGCGGATCCGGCCCACCCGCACGAGATCCAGCTCGACCTGGGCGGCATCTACGACGTGAACGGCCTGTTCTACCGGGGCCGCGCGGACGTGGCGAACGGCCGGATCGGCCGCTACGAGATCTACGTGTCGGTCGACGGCACCAACTGGGGCACCGCCCAGATCACCGGCACGTTCGCCAACAACGCCAACGAGCAGGCGGTCAGCTTCCCGACCAAGAGCGGCCGATATGTACGGCTCCGCGCGCTCTCCGAGGTGACCGGCCAGCCGTGGACCTCGGTCGCCGAGCTCAATGTCGCCCTGGCGCCCCGGCTGCCGCGCATCGCGACGACAGTGGCCTTCGTGGACAGCCAGGAGACCGCCTTGCGGGACCAGAAGGCGGCGAACGTGCTGGACAACAATGTCGACACGATCTGGCACACCCGGTGGTCCGACGTCGACCCGGATCCGGCGCACCCGCACGAGATCCAGCTCGACCTGGGCCGGAACATGTCGGTGAGCTGTGTCTACCAGCGCCCGCGGCAGGACGGCACGAACGGCCGGATCGGCGGCTACGAGATCTACACGTCGACGACCGGCACCAGCTGGGGCACCCCGGCGGCGGCCGGCACCTGGCCGGACGTGGTCGGCGAGCAGAACGCGTGCTTCTCCGCGCGGACCGCACGGTACGTCCGGCTGCGCGCCCTGTCGGAGACCTCCGGCAACCCGTGGACCAGCATCTCGGAGATGCGCGTCGCGGCCCGGTGACCCTAGGGCCCTAGCGCAGGCCGACCGCTTCGAGCATGGAGCGGACGGCCTGCGCCACGGGCCGCCAGATCTCCCTCGCCAGGTACGCGAGACCGCGGAACAGCGCGCCGAAGGTGTACCGCCACGTCCAGGCGACGGCGATCCCGATCGGGCGCAGCAGGTACCGGTAGATCCGGGTGCCGACCCACGTGGTGGCGTCCCAGCCGGTCCGGGCCAGCCAGGCGAGGGCGAGCCAGGCCGGGCGCAACAGCCACGTCCAGAGGACGATGCCGATCGGGGCGAGCACCCACTCGACGAGCGCCAGCAGCATCGGCCGGATCGCGACCCGCCACAGCCAGGCGCACGGCACGGCGACGAGGTAGCGCCACAGCCAGGCCGCCGGGACGGCGACAAGGTAGCGCCACAGCCAGGCGGCCGGGATCACCACGAGATGGCGCCACAGCCAGCCGGCCGGGATCACCACGGCGTGATGCCACAGCCACGCCAGCGGCGCGATCACGTACCGGCCGAGGAACCTGCCGGTCAGCCGGCCGGCCTCCCAGAGCAGCCGGAACGGCAGCACGACGACGAACGCGAGCGCCCGCACCGGCCACAGGATCCAGGCGGGCACGGTGTCGGGACGCTCATCGGCGTACGGGCTCGGCACGACCGCACAGGGTAACGGACCCGCGCACGCCGCTGTCGATCAGTGGTGGAAGCCGGTGGCAGTGCTCGCGTCGCGGGCCGGCACGGGCTGCTTCTCCAGACGCTGCACGTGCCGTTTCAGGTCATCGAGGAGCATGTCGGCGAGGTCGTGGGTGAAGCCGCGCCGGACCACGATGCGCAGCGCGGCCAGATCCTCGCGGTTCTTCGGGAACGTGTAGGCGGGCACCTGCCAGCCGCGTTCCCGCAGCGCCTGGGAGACGTCGAACACCGAGTAGTTCGTGACCTCGTCGCGCAGCTTGAAGGCGAAGACCGGCAGCTCGTCGCCCCGGGTGAGCAGCTCGAACGGCCCCAGGTCGGCGATCAGTCCGGCGAGGCGGGTGGCGACGTCCCGGGCGTACCCCTGGACCCTGGTGTAACCGGCGAATCCCAGCCGCAGGAAGTTGTAGTACTGGGCGACCACCTGCGCGCCGGGCCGGGAGAAGTTCAGGGCGAACGTGGGCATGTCGTCGCCGAGATAGTTGACCCAGAAGATCAGATCCTCGGGCAGCGCCTGCGCGTCGCGCCAGACGATCCAGCCGACGCCGGGGTAGACCAGGCCGTACTTGTGACCGGAGACGTTGATCGAGGAGACCCGGGGCAGCTGGAAGTCCCAGACCAGGTCCCTGTCGAGGAACGGCGCGACGAACCCGCCGGAGGCGGCGTCGACGTGCACCGGGACGTCGATGCCGGTGCGCTCCTGGAAGGCGTCCAGGGCCGCGCAGATCTCCGCGACCGGCTCGTAGGAGCCGTCGAAGGTGGAGCCCAGGATCGCCACCACGCCGATCGTGTTCTCGTCGCAGAGGGCCACCGCGGAGCCGGCGTCGAGGTGGTAGCGGTCGCCGTCCATCGGGACGAGCCGCATCTCCACGTCCCAGTAGTTGGCGAACTTCTCCCAGCAGACCTGCACGTTGATGCCCATCACGATGTTGGGCTTGCCGGTCCCGCCGTGCCGCTGCCACCGGCGCTTGAGCGCCAGGCCGCCGAGCATCGCGGCCTCGCTCGACCCGGTCGTCGAGCACCCGGTGGCCTGCCGGGCGTCCGGGGCGTTCCAGAGCCGGCTCAGGATGTTCACGCACCGCGCTTCGATCTCGGCGGTCTGCGGGTACTCGTCCTTGTCGATCATGTTCTTGTCGAAGCACTCCGCCATCAGCCGGTCGGCCTGCGGTTCCATCCACGTCGTGACGAAGGTGGCCGCGTTGAGACGGGCGTTGCCGTCCAGCATCAGTTCGTCGTGGACGATCTGGTACGCGTCGTCCGGCGTCATCTCCCCGGCCGGCAACTGGTGCCGGGGGATTGTCACGTCAGCCGTAGCGAGAATGTCCGGCGCCGGCCGTTCGCTCCTGGGATGCTTCACCGTACGTCCTTTCGTATCCGCGCCGTCTTTCGTATCCGCGCCGTGACCTGCGGAGACGCGTCACGGTGCGGCGATGGCGAGTCGGTGTCCGGCGCGAGTCGGTCGTGGCGCCTCGACATGTGCCCACCGTCGCCCATGGCCGGGGGCGGCACATCATTCGCCGCGGGTGAATCACCCTCCGCGTCGTTCGTCGACGAGGAACAGCGCGAGCGGGTGCCGCACTTCGCCCTGGACGGCATCCGCGCCCGCTGACCGGCCGCCGGATACCGGCCGAACGGTCCACCGCGCCTGCGTGCGGTCCTCCGCGGGGTTTGGAAAGCTCCAAGATCTTCCACTCCGCTTCTTCCGAAGGAGACACACTCCATGCGCAGACTGCTCGGCACCGTGGCCGCGTTCGCCGCCGTCCTCGGCGGCACCCTCGCCGTGGCGAGCCCGGCCCAGGCGGCGCCCGCGCTGCGGTTCCACAGCGCCCAGTACGACTCGCCCGGCAAGGACACCCGCAGCAACAAGTCCCGCAACGCGGAGTGGATCGCGCTGGTCAACACCGGCAAGAAGGCGGTCAGCCTGAAGGGCTGGTCGATCAAGGAGAAGGGCGGCCGGGTCTACACGTTCGGCAGCGTCAGCATCCCGGCCAAGGGCGGCAAGATCTACCTGCACACCGGCAAGGGCACGAACACCAAGACGCACGTCTACTGGAACTCCGGCAACTACATCTGGAACAACACCGGCGACAAGGCGACGCTGCGCAAGCCCGACAAGAAGACCCAGGACACCTGCTCGTGGGGGAACAAGAAGGGCCGTACCAAGATCGCTTGCTGATTCTGTGAACTTTTCTCCCGCCGTGCGGTGTACACCCGGACATCCGTACGGTGGGAGGAAAGACCATGGCTGATCGCCTGACCGTCGACCTGGTACTGCTCGAATCGATCTCGGACCGTCTCCGGCGCTCCGGCGAGGCGCTGAGGGCCACCGCGGGAGCCCCGCGCATCCCCGCCGCGGGCGAGGCGACACCGATCTTCGCCGAGCTCCTCGCCCAGCTCTCGGAAAGCTCGGCCGGTCTCGCGGCCGGTCTCGCCGAGGCCGGCAACCGCGTCTCCGAGGCCGGGCAGACGTACGCGTCCGAGGACTCCGCCGCCGGACAACGGATCAGCGGGGTGTCATGATGCCCATCGACACCCGCCTCGACGGGGATCCCGGCCAGATCTTCACCACCGCCGGCTGGCTCCGCGACCAGCTGGGCTTCGACGTCCGCGCCGCCGCCGAGACGTTGCGCTCCACCGGCGCCGACGCCGCCGAGGGCTGGCGCGGCTCGGCCGGAACCGCGTTCAGCACCCGGATGTCCACCGCCGCCGCCATGGCCGAAGCCCTGCACAGCGAGATCGAGTCCACGGCGGGCGCGTTCACCGACTACGGCAGCCGCCTGGCCGCGGCGCAGGGCCGGATGGCCGCGGCCCGCGAGGTCGCGGCGGCCGGTGGGCTCCCGGTCTCCGGCACGATGATCCCGGAGCCGGTCGATCCGTCCGCTCCGGACTATCCGCGGCAGGTCGCCGCCTACCAGATCGCCGCAGGCGAGGTCACCGGCGCGAGGGCGGAGATGGTCGCCGCGGTCCATGCGGTCCGCGCCCGCAGAGCCGCAGCCGCCGGGGTGCCGGTGATCCAGGCGTCCGATCTC
Source organism: Actinoplanes sp. NPDC023936 (assembly GCF_040639325.1). Classification (NCBI taxonomy): domain Bacteria; kingdom Bacillati; phylum Actinomycetota; class Actinomycetes; order Micromonosporales; family Micromonosporaceae; genus Actinoplanes; species Actinoplanes sp. NPDC023936. The sequence goes on from NZ_JBEZZR010000032.1 coordinate 79,656, forward strand.
GCGAAGGCCGGCGGCACAGCGACGCTGGCCGGTGCCGGTGCCGGTGCCGGTGCCGGTGCTGGTGCTGGTGTCGGTGGCGCGGTCGGCGGTCTGGCCGGCGGGTTGAGTGGCGCGGCCGGCGGCGGGGGAGCGGGCGCTGCTGTTGGTGCTGCCGCTGGAGGCATCGCCGCTGGTGTGAGCGGGGCGGCCGACGCTTCGCTGAAGCCGAATGGTGAGTCTGGCGATGCGTCGCTGAAGCCGAATGGTGAGTCTGGTGATGCGTCGCTGAAGCCGAATGGTGAGTCTGGCGATGCGTCGCTGAAGCCGAATGCTGAGTCTGGTGATGCGTCGCTGAAGCCGAATGGTGGGTCCGGTGATGCGACGCTCAAGCCGAACGCTGAGACCGACGCTGAGTTGCGGGACGCCAACCGGGCGGACGAAGCCGCGCCCACTACGCCGAACAAGCCAGCCGAGGGCGAGGCCGCGCCGAGCGGCCCGAACAAGACAGCCGAGAGCGACACCTCCCCGGGCGCTCCGAGCAAGCCCGCGGAGAGTGAGCCCGGCCAGTCGGCGAACGGGACCATCAACGACAACACGCCGCCGCCCCAGGGCCACGGTACTGAGACCACCCCCGACCGCTCCGCGAACGACACACCGAGCAGCCCGCCGGCCCCGAGTCCGAGTCCGAACGGTGAGTCGGTCCCGCCCGCTCAGCGCGAGGAGGCGAACGGCAGTGTGAAGGACAACTCGGATATACCGGCCAACTCCACGAAGCCCGCTGCCGAGGGCACCCCCGGAAGTCCGGAAGTGGCCCGCGCCGCCCTCCACGAGAAGTGACCCGCATACAGGGCAGGAAAGTGACCAGCGGACGACCCTCGCACCCGGCGTGATCGGTCCACCGGTGATCGTCACGCTGAGCGTCCTCAATGGTGGGCAAGCTGGCGCTTTACGGAAGTCCGTGGACGGCCGAGGCCCCACAGAATGACGCGCACCCCACGCCGCACCACCTTGCCAGTGACCCACCGTGATATCCGGCGTCTCTGCAGCCGCCTCCGGGCTGTTCGGCCGCGAGCCCTCGCCGCCGACCTATGCCGAGCGAACGAAACGACCGGGAGACCACCTTCATCCTAGAGTCCTAGGACGCGTGACACCGCGTGCGACGGAACACGGGGCAACCCCGACGCGGGCGGACACGACCCCGGCGATACAGCTGCCGGCAATGCGGCTCGGGCAATGCGGCTCGGGCAATGCGGCTCGGGCAATGCGGACACCCCGATGCAAACGTATGCAGGAAATTTGCAGCTCATGTCATCCCGGCCCACCTCCCGTTATGCTGGCGGCCTGAAACACCCGCTCTGACGAGGGAGAAAGCCCGGTGCGCACGACCGTGCACGACGTCGCGGACGCCGCTGGGGTGTCGGTGTCCACGGTGTCGCGCGCGCTCACCGGCGGCAGTGTCAGCCCCGCGACCCGGGCCACGGTGATGGCCGCCGCCGAGCGGCTCGGCTACCGTCCGAACCGGACGGCGCGTGGGCTGATCACCGGCCGCACCGGCAACTACGGGCTGATCGTCCCGGACCTGCGTAACCCGTTCTTCGCGGATATCGCCAAGGGTGTCAGCGCCCGCGCCCGCGCGGTCGACTGCGGCGTGTTCATCACGGACACCGACGAGGACGTGGCCGCCGAGCTGGAGGCGCTCGCCATGCTGGGCCGCAACACCGACGGTGTGCTGCTCTGCTCGCCCCGGGCCACGGACGCCGAGCTGCTGGAGGCCGCCGACCCGGACACCACCGTTCTGGTGCACCGCCAGGCGCCCGGCATGCTGTCGATCGCGGCGGACATCGCCGCCGGGACGCGGCAGGCGATCGATCATCTGCGGGCGCTGGGGCATCGGCAGATCGCGTTCCTGGCCGGTCCGGACGACTCGTGGGCGGGCCGGGAGCGGCTGTCCGCGCTGGCGGACTACGAGATTCTGCGGTTCGGGTCGGTGGCGCCGACGTTCGAGGGCGGGGTGCTCGCCGGGGACCTGGTGCTGGCGAGCCCGGCGACGGCGGTGCTGGCCTACAACGATCTGGTGGCGATGGGTCTGCTGCATCGGCTCGCGACCCGGGGGGTGTCCGTTCCCGATCAGATGAGCGTGGTGGGTTACGACGACATCAGCCTGGCCGCGATGAGCCATCCGCCGCTGACCACTGTCGCCGTGCCGAAGGGGCGGGCGGGCGCGGCCGCCCTCGAGCTGCTCCTGCGCCGGGCCGGGAAGACCCCCTCGGCGGTACGGGACCGTGAGGTCACCCTCCCGACCGGACTGGTGGTCCGCTCATCCTCCGGCGTGGCCCCGGCGTAAGAAGCCGGAGTGGCCCCGACATGAGAAGCCGGCGTGGCCCCGGCGTAAGAAGCCGGAGTGGCCCCGACATGAGAAGCCGGCGTGGCCCCGGCGTACGAAGGAGACACCGTGAAACTCCTGCTCACCTCGGGTGGCGTCACGAACCCGAGCATCAACGCCGCGCTCGTGCGCCTGCTCGGCAAGCCGATCGCCGAGTGCCGGGCCCTGGTCGTCCCGACGGCGCAGTGGGGCCACCCGATGTGCGGCCCGGCGTCGGTGCGGGGTCTGGTGGCCGGCGATTCCGCGGCCGACTGGCGGTTCCTGACCGGGCTGGGCTGGGCCTCGCTCGGTGTGCTGGAGCTGACCGCGCTGCCCAGCATCGGCGCGCAGCGCTGGGTGCCCTGGGTGCGGGAGGCCGACGTGCTGCTGGTCGACGGCGGCGACGCGACGTACCTGCATCACTGGCTGCGGGAGTCCGGGCTGGCCGACCTGCTGCCGGAGCTCCCGGAGCTGGTGTGGGTGGGTGTGAGCGCCGGAAGCATGGTGATGACGCCGCGGATCGGGGACTACTTCGTGGAGTGGCCGTCCGCGCCGGACGATCGCACGCTGGGCGTCGTCGACTTCTCGATCTTCCCGCACCTGGGGTTGTTCCCGGGGAACTCCCTGGCGCACGCGGAGCGGTGGGCCGCCGGCATCGGCGGCCCGGCCTACGCGATCGACGAGCAGACGGCGATCATGGTGGTGGACGGCGCCGCCGAGGTGATCTCCGAGGGCACGTGGGTGGCGTTCGGGAGTTGAGGCTCAGGTCACCGCGCCCAGCTGCCACGGGACGAACTCGTCGCGGCCGAGGTCGAGGTCCTCGCTGACGGTCGGGCGCCCGGACGCCACGGCGAGGATCTCCTCGAAGATCTGGGCGCCGACCTCTTCCACGGTCGCGTCACCGGTGGCGATCACACCGGCGTTCAGGTCCATGTCCTCGCGCATCCGATCGTACATTTCGGTGTTTGTCGCGATTTTGATTGTCGGAACGGGTTTGGTGCCGAGCACCGACCCGCGGCCGGTCGTGAAGCAGACCACCGTCGCGCCGCCGGCGACCAGGCCGGTGACCGAGACCGGGTCGTATCCCGGCGTGTCCATGAAGGTGAAACCGGCGGCGGTGACCCGCTCGGCGTACTCGTAGACCGCGGTCAGCTCGGCGGTGCCGCCCTTGGCGACCGCGCCGAGGGACTTCTCCAGGATCGTGGTCAGCCCGCCCGCCTTGTTGCCCGGTGACGGGTTGTTGTCGAGGGTGCCGCCGCCGTCCGCGACGTACTTCTGCCACCACTCGATGCGGTCCAGCAGCCGGCGGCCCACCTCGGGGCTGACCGCGCGCCGGGTGAGCAGGTGCTCGGCGCCGAACACCTCCGGGGTCTCGGCGAGGACCGTGGTGGCGCCCTGGGCGACGAGCAGGTCGGAGGCGTGCCCGAGGGCCGGGTTCGCGGTGATGCCGGAGTATCCGTCGGAGCCGCCGCAGTTCAGGCCGAGGATCAGGCGGGATGCCGGTAGCGGCACGCGGCGCCGCTGGTCGAGCTCCTCGATCAGGGTGCGCACCGCGGCGACGCCGGCGCGGACGGTGGCCCGCACCCCGCCCTCCTCCTGGATGATCAGCTGGTCGATCAGGGTGTCGGCGGGCGCGGGCAGGTCGCCGAGGAGCGCGTCGACGGCGAGCATCTCGCAGCCCAGGCCGACCGCGAGCAGGGCGCCGACGTTCGGGTGCGACGCGTATCCGCGCAGCGTGCGGCGCAGGATCTGGCCGCCGACGCTGGCCGGGACCATGCCGCAGCCGGAGTCGTGGGTCAGCGCCACGACCCCGTCGACGTTCGGCCACGCGTCCATGATCGGGCCGCGGAACTGGTCGGCGATCATGCGGGCGGTCGACGCGGAGCAGTTGACGCTGGTGACGATGCCGACGTAGTTGCGGGTTCCGGCGGCGCCTCCGGCGCGATCAAAACCCGCAAAGGTACGGGGGACAGCCGCCCCGGGAACGCGGATCCGGCCGGTGCCGAACTCGTAGGTCTGGCGCACGCTGTCCATGGCGAGGTTGTGGGTGTGCACGTGGTCGCCCGGGTGCACGTCCGTGGTGGCGCGGCCGATGCTCTGCCCGTACTTGTGCACCGCGGAACCGGCGCGCACCGGCCGTACACACAGTTTGTGGCCCTGCGGGATCGCGGCCGTGACCCGGACGCCGTGCGTGCCGTGCGTCAGCTCCAGACCCGGCGGCAGGTCGCGCAGGGCGACCGCGACGTGGTCGTCGGGGTGCAGCAGCAGCGCGACGTCGGTGAGTGGCGTGGCGGTCATGCGAGACCCGCTTTCGGGTACGCGGCGCGGGGCAGGTCGTAGGCGAGCGCCCGAGCCGTGTCGGCGGCTTCGTCGAGGTCGAGCCGGTGTTCGGCGACGAGGCGGGCGAGGTGGCCGGCGTCGACGCGGCGGGCCAGGTCGTGGCGGGCCGGGATGGAGAGGAAGGCGCGGGTGTCGTCGACGAAGCCGGCGGTGTTCGCGAAGCCGGCCGTGTCGGTGACGGCCTCCCGGAAGCGGCGCATGCCCTCCGGGGTGTCCAGGAACCACCAGGGCGCGCCGAGGAGCATCGCGGGGTAGACGCCGGCGAGCGGGGCGAGCTCGCGGCTGAACGCGGTCTCGTCGACGGTGAAGACGACCAGGCGCAGGTTCCGATGGTGGCCGAACGCGTTGAGCAGCGGCCGCAGCGCGCGGGTGTACTCGGTGTGCACGGGGATGTCGTAGCCGACGTCGGGTCCGCGGGCGGCCAGGACGGCCGGGTCGTGGTCGCGCAGCACGCCCGGGTGCAGCTGCATGGTGAGGCCGTCCTCGGTGGACATCCGGGCCATCTCGAAGAGCATGCCGGCGAGGAAGGCGGCCGACTCGCCGGCGGTGATCGTCCCGGCAAGCGCCCGGCCGAACAGGCGGCGGGCGTCGGCGCGGTCCAGGGGTGTGGTGTCGGCGCTGAGGTGGCCGTGGTCGGTGGCCCGGGCGCCGGCCGCCGCGAAGACGGCGCGGCGCTCCTCCAGCGCGGTCAGGTACGCGTCGTAGGTGGTGATGTCGTCGCCGAGCCTGCGCAGCTCGGCGCGCCAGCCGGGCTTCGCGGTGTCGAGCAGCGCGTCGGGGCGGAAGGTGGGGACGATCCGCTCGCCCCAGCCGCGCTCGGCGAGTTTGCGGTGGTCGGCGAGGGTGGCGGTGGCCGCGTCCGTGGTCGAGATGATCTCGATGCGGAACGTGTCGAGCAGGGCGAGCGGGCGGAACCGTGGTTCGGCGAGTTTGGCGCGCAGTTCGTCGTAGACGGCGTCGGCGGTGTCCGCGCCGAGCCGGGTGCGCACGCCGAAGACCTCGGCGAGCTCGTGTTCCAGCCAGAAGCGGGTCGGTGTGCCGCGGAACAGCGGCCAGTGCTCGGCGAACGTCCGCCAGATGGCGCGCGGGTCGGTCTCGACCGGGCGGCCGTCGCGGCGCGGCACGCCGAGGGCGTCGTGCGGGACGCCGCGGGACACCAGCATCCGGACCAGGTAGTGGTCCGGGGTGACGAACAGGGCGGCCGGGTCGGCGAACGGCTGGTCGGCGGCGAACACCTCGGCGTCGACGTGCCCGTGCATGGAGACGATCGGCAGGTCCCGGGTGGTCGCGTAGATCTCCCGGGCGAGTCCGCGCAGGGCCGGCTCGGCGGGCAGCGCCCGGTCGGGATGCAGGAGCCATCGATGGGGGTCTCCGGACATCGAGGGTCCTCCGGACATGACGCGATCCCCTTCCGCAGCGCTGGAAATTGTGGGAACGTTTCCACGGCGCATCATCACACGCGCCGGATGGCGGCGTCCATCGCGCGGAGGGAGATAGCTCATTTCACGGCAGCTACGGCCGGTGCGCATCCTGCAGATCGGCGGCGGTAACTTTCTCCGGGGCTTCGCGGACTGGATGATCCAGAAAGGCAACGACGCCGGTGTGCTCGACACCGGCGTGGTCGTGCTCAAGGTGACGCCCCGGCCCAGCCGGGTCCCGCTGCGGGCAGCGCCGTTCCGGGTGGTCCTCGACGAGCACGACGTCACCCGCGTCGACGTGATCGACGAGGTGGTGGACGCGTACGCGGACTGGGACCGCTGCCTCGCCGTGGCCCGCGGCGACGACCTGCGGCTGGTCCTCTCCAACACCACCGAGGCCGGCATCGTCGCCGTCGACGACGACCTGTCCGCCCGGCCGCCGGAGACGTTCCCGGCGAAGATGGCGGTGCTGCTGCACGAGCGGTGGCGGCACTTCCGCGGCGACCCGGCCCGCGGCCTGTCGTTCCTGCCCTGCGAGCTGAACGAGGACAACGGGCAGCTGCTGCGCGCGGCCGTGCTGCGCCACGCCGCGGTGCTGGATCCGGCGTTCGCGGCGTGGGCCGGCGCGCACTGCCGGTTCTACGACACCATCGTGGACCGGATCGTGCCGGGCGGGGACGCCGAGGAGGTCCGCGGCGAGCGGTACGCGCACTGGGCGATCGCCGGCGATCCGCGGATCCGGGACGAGTTCCCGCTGGATCGCGCCGGGCTTCCGGTGGAGTTCCTGGCGGACATCGGCCCGTACCGGGTGAAGAAGGTCCGGGTCCTCAACGGCTCGCACACCGCGCTGGCCGCGGTCGCCCCGCTGCTCGGCTGCGTCACCGTGAACCAGGCCGTCGGGCATCCGCTCGCCGGTGAGTACCTGCGGCGGCTGCTCGACACCGAGGTGCTGCCGACGCTGCCGGCCGGCGCCGGGCCGTTCGCGGCGGCGACCGTGGACCGCCTCGCCAGCCCGGCGCTGGAGCACCGGCTCGCCGACATCGCGCTCAACGCGATCGCCAAGTGGCACACCCGCAACTTCCCGGTGGTGCGCGACCGGTGGGCGGCCGGCGAGCGCGCGCCGCTGAGCGTGTTCGCCCTGGCCTGCCTGGTGCTGGGCTACGCGGGGGAGCTGGGCGACTATCCGGTGCGCGACGACGAGGAGGTCGTCGCCCGGATCCGGGACGGGGTGTTCCCGTTCGGCGACGCGCGGCTGGCGGAGGAGACCGCGGACCACGTCCGGGCCATCCGGGCCGCCGGGCTGGAAGCCGCTCTGGAGAAGGTGATCCGATGACGTTCCCGGACGGGCCGGGGAGTACCTCGCGCTGCCGTCGGTCCTGGCCGTCGGCGGCTCCTGGATGGCGCCCCGCGACACGGACCTCGACCGGGTCCGCGAGCTGATCGGAGGCGTCGGTGCCGTCGTTGCCGCTGCGGGACGCTGACGGCTGCCGGTACGACGTGGTGAGGTACGGCGCGGCGCACGGCGCGCTCGCGAGGACCACCCCCGGCGACACGTCGATGGCGACAGCGGCCGAGGTCGTCGCCCTGGCGTCCGGGACCGACGCCGCGATCGTCCGCTGAGTCACGGCGTATCAGGCGCGCGGGGGACCGATGAGTTCGCGGCGTCAGGCCGGTCTGAGCCCATGACGGTCACCACGTTGGCTCAGGAGGGCACCATGGGCACCATCTCGATCGACCTGTTCACCACCCTCGATCTGGTCGCGCAGGCGCCGGGCGGCCCCGCGGAGGACCCGGAGGGCTTCCCGTTCGGCGGGTGGCAGGCGCCGCTGATCGACGAGGCCGACGGCGAGCAGGTCTGGGCCGGCATGCAGGGCATGGACGCGCTGCTGCTGGGCCGGCGCACCTACGACATCTTCGCCGCGTACTGGCCGCAGCAGCCCGGTGACATCGCCGGCCTGTTCAACCGCATCCCGAAATACGTCGCCTCGCGCGGCGAGCCCGCCCTGGACTGGGCGGGCACCACCCGGGTCGGCACCGGCGACATCCGGGCGCTGCGGGACAAGCACGAGAAGATCCACGTGATCGGCAGCCTGAACCTGGTGCAGACCCTGCTGCGCGAACGGCTCTTCGACCGGCTCAACCTGTGGGTCTACCCGATCGTGCTGGGCGTCGGCAAGAAGGTCTTCGACGGCGGCGCGGTGCCGGCCAGCCTGGCCCTGGCCGAGCCGCCGGTCACCTCGTCGCGCGGCACTGTCCTGCTGCGGTACCGGCTCGAGCCCGGCACCCCCGCCACCGGCGACATGACCACCGGCGCCGATCCCGGCCAGCCGTGATCAGAGCCGGCGCGGCCGCCCTGGCCGGCTGGTCCGGCTGGTCCAGCTGGTCGTCAGTGCTGACCGTGCTGGCTGATCGACGAGTCGTCGCCTGGTAGGGACGTGAATGGGCACCGCTCCGGTTGTCGATCGTGGAGTGGTGCGGGCGGGCTGGCGCTCAGTGTTCTCGGAAGAGGCCTCCGGCAGCACTGGTGACCAGCTCGTCGTGCCCGGCTGGCTGTCAGTGTTCTCGCCAGCTGGCCGGGACAGCACTGAGCGCCAGCCGGGCCACGCCTTTCCACGATCCACACCGGCCGAGAACAGCACTGACGGCCAGCTGGACCAGCTGGTCCGGCTGGTCGTCAGTGCGCTCGGCCGCGGCAATGGTCCCGATGTGCGTCATCACCGCTGCAGGCCCGCCGGAAACCAGGGCGGGGCCGCCCGTCAGCGCGAACCGTTGTCACCCAGCGTGCCGGCATCCGCGGTCAACCCCGCGCTGTGCGGAAACCCGCGGACGCCCCGGGCCCTGCAGAATGACGCAAACCCCCAGCGCTCCACGGTCAGCGGCGACCGACCGTGACGCGCGGCCGCATCGGCGCACTACCGGGTGCGGCCGCATCGGCGCACTGTCGGGCGGCGGGTTTCAGTCAAACAGCGTCAGTGCTGCCGGTCGTATGATCGGCCGATGCTGCAGCGCTACGACGAGCGGAACGCCGACATTCGCTACTGGGTCAACGGGGAGCTGCTGCACCGCAGCCGGCCCGGCCTGTCACCGTTCGACTCGGTGGTGCAGGGCGGCGACGCGGTCTGGGAGGGCCTGCGCCTCTACCGCGGGGCGATCTACGGGCTGCACGAGCACCTGGCCCGGCTGCGGCGCTCGGCGACGGCGCTCGGCTTCACCGGCATCCCCGGCGACGACGAGATCATCGCGGCGGTGACGGCCACGCTGCGGGCCAACGAGATGCACGACGGGGTGCACGTGCGGCTCACCCTGACCCGCGGCGTGAAGGTGACGAGCGGCATGGACCCGCGCCTCAACCAGGCCGGTCCCACCCTGATCGTGCTCGCCGAGTTCAAGGCCCCGGTGTACGACACGACCGGCCTGCGCCTGGCGACGTCCAGCGTGCGCCGCCCCGGCCCGGACGTCCTCGACCCGAAGATCCACCACGCCAACCTGCTCAACTCGATCCTCGCCAAGATCGAGGCGACCGCCGCCGGCGCGGACGACGCCCTCATGCTCGACCAGCGCGGCTTCGTGGCGGAGACCAACGCGACCCACCTGTTCGCTGTCACCGGCGGCGCGCTGATCACCCCGTCGACGGCCGCGTGCCCGGAAGGGATCACCCGGGAGACGGTGCTGCGGCTCGCCGCCGAGCACGGCATCCCGGCGACGGTGCGCGACATCTCGCTGACCGAGATGTACACCGCCGACGAGGTGTTCTGCACCGGCACGATGGGCGAGATCGCCGCCGTCACGGTGATCGACGGCCGCGACATCGGCGACGGCAAGGTCGGCCCGCTGACGAGCCGGGTGGCCCGCCTCTACCAGCAGCACGCCGCCGCCCACGGGGTCCGCCTGCTGCCCTGACCGGAGGCCTCGCCGAGATCTTGCCCGGCCGGGCGGGGGCGGTATGCTGGCTGCTCCGTACACATCGGACCGGGGTCGGCGGGGGATGGTGTCGAGATTCGCTGGGGGATTGGCCGCCCTGCTGATCGGCCTTGCCGCGTGTTCGCCCGCGTCTCCTACGGGACGGCCGTCGCGCCGGCCAGTGCCTCGGCCAGCGGCAGCGGGTTGAGGTAATCGCGGTACGACACGATCTGGCCGTCCTGAACCCGGAACACCGCGATCACTGTTTGCACGAACGGCGCTCCGGTAGCGACGACCGTCCCATGCGCCTCGTACTCCACGATGACCACCTCGGGATCGACCGTCTCGTGGATCACCACGTCGCGGTACTCGTCGAACGTGACAAGGCTGCCGGCTGTCCTCGCGAGATGATCGCGGATCTCGGCACGTCCCTGCAGCCGCCCCGGAACCCCGGCCGGCCGGAACGGCCACTCGATGTACCCGTCCGGGGCCATCGAGTCCACGAACGCTTCGATGTCCAGCTCGCGGCCTGCTCGGAGGACCTCCTCCACGACCGCACGCGACGACGTCGCCATCGTGGTCCTCCTCATTGAACAGACGTTGATTGAACGACCGTAGAACGAATGGCCGGACCGGTCAACAACCGTAGAATGAACAGGTGACCGATCCCAGGCCGCGGTGGACCAGAGCGCAGCAACGCCGCCAGACCGAAGACAACATCCTCGCCGCGGCTCGCGAGATGTTCGCCAGGCTCGGCTATGACCGCACCACCATCCGGGCCGTAGCCAAGGCCGCCGGCGTCGACGCCGGCCTCGTCATGCACTACTTCGGCACCAAGGACGCACTCTTCTCCCGCGCCGCCGAAGTCCCGGCCGGCGACCTGCCCCACGGCAGCGCCGAAGAGACGGTGGAGGCCCTCCTCGACTCGCTGGCCAGCCGCCTGGCCAGCGAACCGGTCGCCTCGCTGGCCGTCCTGCGGTCCATGCTCACCCACGGCGACGCCGCCGATCGGTATCGAGCCGCAGCCGGCCCCCAGCTCAACCAGATCACCGCCTCGATCCCCGCCGACGACGCCGACCTCCGCGCCAGCCTGCTCAGCGCGATCGTCCACGGCGTCATCATCGAGCGTTGGCTCCTCCAGTTCAGCGGGCTCGCGGACGCGTCGCCCGACCGCATCATCGAACTGCTCCGCCCAGCCTTCCGGGCACTGGCCACAGCTCAAACGCCGCCGTCGACGACTGACGATCCGAACCGATGATGCTCATGGCCTGCGCGGTCACCCGCCGGCTACCAGCCGGCCGGCCCGTTGATCACGTCGCCGGCGCCACTCGGGCGGCACGCTGAGCCGCTGGTCCTAGCCGCCCGTCGCAAGGCTCGCGGCCAGGGTGCGCCACCGGGTGGCGCCGGCACGATCCTGGCTGTCCTCCAGGACCCGGGCGTACGCCCGGATGATCTCGACGTGCACGAGCACGCCCTCGTCGCCGTAGTTCATCCGGAGCCGGTTCGCCCGGCGGCGCAAATTTTCCGCGGACAGGTGGGCCGCGCGCGCCGCCCACCGCTGCGCCGCCGCGGGATCGCCGCGCATCTGGTGGAGATCCGCGAGCCGGCGGGCCGCCCGCCCGTCACCGAGGCCGGCCCCGCGTTCCAGCCAGATCGCGGCGTCGTCGAGGGCGCCGGCGTGCAGCAGGGCCTCGGCGTACCGCAGCATCGCGTTCGAGGCCCCCAGATCGCCGGACTCCCCGCGCCACTTCTGCGGGAAGAGGGCCGACTCGATCCTGGCATAGGTCAGCTCCGCCGCCCGGCGGGAGAACGCCAGGCTCTGCTCCGGATCGCCGCGCTCCTTGAACTGCTTGGCGAGGTTGTCCAGCGCTCCGATGTGGCCGTCCGCGGCTGCCCGGCGCGCCCACGTCTCGGCCTCCTCGGTCCGGCCCTCCCGTGCCAGGATGAATCCGAGGTTGCAGGCCGACGTGGCGTCGTCGAGGTGGGCGGCCCGGGTCAGCCACGTGATCGCCTCCTCGGTCCGGCCCAGCCCGGACAGCCACACGCCGTAGTAACCGGTCGTCCAGGCGTCGCTGTGATCCTCCTCGAGCGCCCGCAGGAACAGGCTCTGCGCCTCGTCCAGGTCGCCGTCGGCAGTCAGCAGGTCGGCCAGGTCGACCATCGCGTGCCGGTCGCCGAGATCCACGGCCTGGCGCAGCCACAGCTCCGCCTCCGGCGCGCTGTTCTGCTCCCGCAGCAGATCGGCGAGCTGGCGCATCGCCAGCGTGTCGTTGCCGGCGGCCGCGGTCCGGTTGAGCATCAGCGCCCGCCCGACCTGTCCCCGGCGATCGGCGTGGAACGCGATCCGGGTGGTGTCGGCCCGATGGTGGTGGTCCACCACGGCCTGCCAGGCGGCCTCCGGCAGGTCGACCGCCCGGCAGACCCGGGCCGCGTGCTGGAACAGGAACTCGGCGCTCTGGTAGCCGGCGAGCACGCCCATGCCCGCGGCCGCCGGGGTCAGGCAGGCGGCCGCTCCGCTCAGCGGCGTGGTGGCGTAGGTGAGCGCCCGGTCGAGCCAGTCGCCGGGCGCCGAGGCCTGCTGGGCCGGCGTCAGATACGCGGGGGCGGCCGCCTCCAGGAACTCGCGGGTGACCGGGTGGCGGAACCCGACGCGGCGGGCGTCGAGCGCGGCCGTGATGACCGCCTTGCCGTAGCACTCGGCCTCGGGCGCGTTCTCCCAGCGCTGGATGAGCTGCGGTCCCGCGGCGAGCACCTGGGTGAAACCGGCGTCGGCCGTGTCGAGCGCGATCCGGATGCGCTGGTCGGTGCCGGCGAGGGCTTCGCCCCGGCGGCGTTCGGCCGGGCTGAACGCGTCCGGCACCTGGATCACCTGGGCGAGCTGGAGCAGGTTGCGGTCGGCGGCGTACACGTCGGGTTTGCGGTCCTCGGGCCGGGCCGTGCGCATGTGGTACTCGCCCGGCCACATCGTCGCCACCAGCGCGGCGCCGTCGGTGATCAGTTCGCGGGTGGTGCCGGCGGAGAGCCCGTCGGGATTCTGCAGATAGGTCTGCAGCTCGTCGAGCCAGATCAGCGTCCGCTCGGCCGGGTCGGCGGCGTACGCCCGGAGCTGCTCGGCGTCCGTGGGGTGGAGCAGCCACCAGTCGGGGAAGACGGCCCGCACCGCCTCGAACAGCGCCCGCGTCTTGCCCGTCGACGAACCGCCGATCAGCAGCACGAACCCGCCGGAGCCGGCCGCGGTGATCGCGGTCCGCAGGTCGGCGTCGAAGTCCCGGGGCACGTACGGCGGCAGCTCGCCCTCGGCGCCGCCGACCCGGATCGCGGCGAGCACGCCGAGCAGGCGCGGCCGGGCCTTGCGCACCAGGATGCTCCGGTTCGCCCGCGGGCGCGGCCCGCTGCGTGCCCGCTCCCACGCCGCCAGCCAGGGAGCCTGCGCGGCCCCGTGCACGCCGCACGCGGTGAGGAAGGTGACGACGGTGACCCTGGTCGGGATCGACGGCCCGTTCAGCAGGTTGCTGAGGGTGGCCGGCGGCAGCGGCTCGGGGTGGGCGGCCCGGCGCAGGTCGGCGTAGGAGCGCTGCCCGCGCAGCTGGTCGCAGCATCGGTGGAACGCTTCCAGGGTGTCCACGGTGGCGGGATCTACCGTCATGTTCGGCGTCCTCCTGCCTGTTCGGCGGCGGCGCCGAACACCCCTGGAGGAAGCGTAGAGCCGGGCCGCCCGGCGCGCTCGCCTCCGCAGGGTCAGAGGCGGTGGGCGGCCAGCTCGTCGTAGAACGGCTGCGCCGCCTCCACCAGCGGGACCAGCCGCTCCGGCACCTCCACCGGGGACGGATCGTGGGCGGCGAATCCGGTCGACCGCTCGACCGCCGCGTACCAGTGCGGCGCCCACACCCCATCCTCCGGCCGCGGGCCCGGCGCCCACGCCAGCATCGCCGTGTCGAAGCCGATGCCGAGCGCGTCGCAGAGCCGGCGCAGCGTCGCCGCCGGGTCGCGCAGCACGTCGGCCGCGTCGACGACCGGGCCGCCGAACGCGCGGAAGAGCTCGCGCTGCTGCGGGTAGCCGAGGTCGTCGAGGGTGGGTTCGCCGCGCACCTTCGCGTAGGAGGCGACCACGTGCGCCGGGTCGCGGATCAGGAACGCGTGGGTGAGCACGCCCAGCCACTCCCGGCCCACCTCGGGCAGCAGGTGGTGGGTCATGTGCTTCTGGTAGTGCACGGCCGGGGCGCCCGGCAGCGGACCGGTCAGCTCCGCGGCCACGTCCTGCCACCGCTGCGGCTGGCTGGCCAGGATCGCCGTCCGGCCGGGGTGATCGATCCCGGTCGCGGCCAGGTAGTAGGCGTAGAGCGGCTCGTCGACGGCGACCGTGTCCGGCCGGGAGCCGAAGCTGCGCATCATCGCGGTCGAGATGTTCCGCGGCCCGGACCACATGGCCACACGCGTCGTCATTGCGGAAGTGTTGCAGGCCGGCGTTACATTTCGCGGCCCGCGCGCATGACATCTGTCATCGCAAGTCGTGAAGCGGCGCACTGCCGGGACCGCGGGAGCGCCCCGAGACTCAAAGGCATGACGACAACGACATCGGGGGCCGTCGAGGTCAGCGGAGCGCGGCGGCGATACGGCGGCTTCGAGGCGGTCCGGGGAGTCTCCTTCGAGGTGCGGCGCGGCGAGCTGTTCGCGCTGCTCGGCACGAACGGCGCCGGCAAGACGACCACCATGGACCTGGTCGCCGGATTCGGGCGGCCGGACGCCGGGAACGTCCGGGTGCTGGGCCATGACCCGTACCGGGAAAGAAAGGTCCTCCGCCCACGCCTGGGGATCATGTTGCAGGAAGGCGGGCTGCCGCCGGACCTGACAGTGTCCGAGTCGGCGGCGATGTGGGCCGGGACGCTCACCGATCCGCGCCCGGTCACCGAGGTTCTCGCGATGGTGAACCTGCGGCGCCGGGAGCGGGTCCGGGTGCGGCAGCTCTCCGGCGGCGAGCGGCGGCGTCTCGACCTCGCGCTCGCGGTGCTGGGCCGTCCCGAGGTGCTGCTGCTCGACGAGCCGACCACCGGCCTCGATCCGGAGAGCCGGCGCGACACCTGGGAGATGGTGCGCGCGCTGCTCGCCGACGGGGTCACCGTGCTGCTGACCACGCACTACTTGAACGAGGCGCAGGAGCTCGCCGACCGGCTGGCGATCATGCACGAGGGCGTCGTGGTGACGGCCGGCTCGACCGGCGAGGTGGTGGCCGCCCACCCAGCGCGGATCACGTTCGCGCTGCCCGCGGGCGTGGGTCTGCCGGCGCTGCCGGGATTGCGAGAAGACCTTCCGAGGGTACGGGCGGAGCACGGTCCCGTGACACTGCGGACCGACACGTTGCAGACCACGCTGACCGAGCTGCTCGGCTGGGCGCGTCGTCACGACGTCGAGCTGGACGGCCTGGAGGCCCGCCCGGCATCCCTGGAAGAGGCATTCCTGGCCGTGGCCGGCGAAGGAGCACGCGCATGAACACCGTCCGGGTCCGTTCCGTCGGCCTCGCCGAGCTGAAGCTGTTCGGCCGCAACCGCAGCGCCATGTTCAGCGCGCTGGCCGTCCCCCTGATCATCGCGGCGGCGGTCTCCACCTCCGGCATCACCGACTCCGGCGGCGCGTCGGCGGCCGCCCTGGTCGTCACGTCGCTGCTCGGCTACGTGCTGCTCGCGGCCGTCTACTACAACCTGGTCGCCACGTACGTGTCGCGCCGCGAGGAGCTGGTGCTGAAGCGGCTGCGCGCCGGCGAGCTCAGCGACGCCGCGATCCTCACCGGGATAGCCGCGCCGATGGTGGTCGTCGCGACCGCGCAGATGGTCGTGTTCGCCGGGGCCGGCGCGATCCTGCTGGGCCTGCCCGTCCCGGTGAACCTGCCGCTGCTGCTGCTCGGTGTGGCCGGCGGTGTGGTGGTGTTCGTGCTGCTCGCGGCGGTGTCCGCGGTGTTCACCAAGACCGCCGAGTCGGCCCAGGTCACCACGATGCCGGTGCTGCTCGGCTGCCTGATCGGCTCGATGCTCTACCCGGTGCTCGACGACGCGCCCGGCGTGGTGTCCGCGGTGCTGCGGGCGATGCCGCTCAGCCCGGTCGTGGACCTGATGCGGCTCGGCTGGCTCGGCACCACCGGCGAGGCGGCGCCGCTCGGGTTCGCCGCGGTGCTCGGCGACGCCCTGCTGCCCGCGGCGATCCTGGTCGCCTGGATCGCGGCCCTGCTGATCGCGGTGCGCCGGAGTTTCCGGTGGGAACCCCGCCGATAGGTTGACAGTCATGATGCCGAGGTCCCGCCCCGCCCGCGTCGACCTGACCATGCGAGGTTCGCTCTACGTCCTGTTCGCCGCGGTGCCGCTCGGCGTGGTCGGGGAGCTCGACGCGACGGCCGGCGGGCTCGCGGTGCTCGCCGGTGGACTGGCCGCCGCGCAGGGCCTGGCCGCGGCCGTGCTGCTGCACCAGTCCATCGACCACCGCCTGGGCCGGGGCCCGAAACCCCGCGTCCGCCTGGTGGCCGCCGTCCTGCTGACCGTGGCGGCCGTGGCGGCGGCCGTCCCGGTCAGCGACCTCACCGACGGCTCGTGGGCGTTCGTCACGATGGTGCTGCTCGCGTCCCTGCTGGTGGCGCTGGATCCGCTGCTCCCCACGCGGTCCGTCACCACGATCGCGCTGCTCGGCTGGCTGGTGGCGGCCGGACCGGGCATCTACGCGGACGCGGGCGCGTTCGGGCCGTACCTGGCGCTGTTCCTGATCCCGCTGTTCCTGCTGGCCACCGAGCGGTTCACGGTGTGGACGATCGACGTGATCTGGCAGCTCGACGACGCCCAGCACGTGCGGGCGGAACTCGCCGTCGCGGAGGAGCGGCTGCGGTTCGCCCGTGATCTGCACGACGTCGCCGGCCGTACCCTCTCGGTCGTCGCCCTGAAGGCCGAACTCGCCGCCCAGCTCGGCAAACGCGGGCGTCCGGAGGCGGTGGCGGAGATGCTGGAGGTGCGCCGCATCGCCCAGGACTCGCTCGCCGAGCTGCGCGCCGTGGTGAGCGGCCTGCGCACCGCGCGGCTCGACGAGGAACTGGCCGGCGCCCGCTCGCTGCTCGGCGCGGCCGGCATCGCCTGCCGGGTGATCGGCGACAGTGACGGGCTGGGGCCGCGGGCCCGGAGCACGCTGGGCTGGGCGATCCGGGAGGCGACGACGAACGTGCTGCGCCACAGCCGCGCCACCGAATGCGTCATCGAGCTGGACCGGTCGGCCGGCGAGGTGGCGCTGACGATGACCAACGACGGCGCGGGCGGGGTGGCGGCGACGGCCGGCAACGGACTGACCGGGCTGGCGGAGCGGGTGCGGGAGGCCGGGGGTACGGTCGAGGCCGGCTCGGTGACGCCGGACCGTTTCCGGGTGGTGGTGCGCCTGCCGTCCGCGGAGCCCGTGCCGTCGTCGGACGCGGAGCCGGTGCCGTCATCGGACGCGGAACGACGGGTGGAGGGGATGGCGTGATCCGGATTCTGCTCGCCGACGACGAGCACCTGATCCGGGGCGCCCTGGCCGCGCTCCTCGCCCTCGAGGACGACCTGATCGTCGTCGGTCAGGCCGCCACCGGCGCCGAGGCGATCGCGGCAGCCCGAGCCCTGCGACCGGACGTGGCCGTCGTCGACCTGCAGATGCCCGACCTGGACGGGGTGACGGTCGCCGATCGACTGCGTACCGAGGTCCCGGAGTGCCGCACGATGATCGTTACCAGTCACGGCCGTCCCGGCCACCTCAAACAGGCCCTGGCCGCCGGAGTGCGCGGTTTCCTGCCGAAGACGGTGTCCTCCGCCGACCTGGCGATGGTGGTCCGCACCGTCCACGGCGGTGGCCGTTACGTGGACCCGCAACTGGCGGCCGAGGCGATCAGCGCCGGCGACAGCCCGCTGACCGCCCGCGAGGCCGACGTCCTGCAACTGGCCGCCGAGGGCGCGCCGATCGAGGAGATCGCCCGGCGGGCGTCGCTGTCCCCGGGTACGGTCCGCAACTACCTGTCGGCGGCGGCCGGCAAGCTGGGCGCCGCGAACCGTCACGAGGCAGCCCGCACCGCCCGCAAACGAGGCTGGATCTAAGAGACCCGGTCGCCGCATCGCGCTGGAGCCCGCCGCCTCCCGCGGTTACCCCAAGCGCCCCACCGCGTCACGCACCCGGGCCACGTCCCGGCGGCGTTGTTCCATCGTGGTGGCGATGCCCACCAGCAGCAGGCCGCCGACCGCGAGCGGCACCCACCGGGGCAGCAGATCCCAGATCTGCACCACCTCGTGCAGCGCCGTCAGCACCAGCATCACGCCACCGGTCACCACCGGCGCCTGCAACCGGAACCGGGCGCCCACCAGCACCACGGCCACGGCGGCGATGCCGAGCAGGAGGCGGCGCGGGTACTGCGTGCCGTCCCCGCCGATCAGCGCGAGCGTGGGCAGGAACCCGGCGGCGAGGGCCGGGCCGTACGCGGTCCACGACGGCAGTTCCGGCCGGCGCCGGCGGGCCAGCCAGCCGGCGCCGAGGGCGAGGACCGCCGCCGGCAGCGTGTAGACCTCGACGACACCGACGTCGCGGGATGCCAGGAACAGCCACCAGCCGAGCAGGACGGTTCCGCCGGCGGCCAGCAGATGGCCGAACCGGTTGCCGGGCCGCAGCGCGCGCAGCCCGAGCACCACCGACCAGAGCGTGGCGATCAGAGCGGCGCGTCCCGGTGTCCCGGCGATCAGCAGGGCGACCAGGGCGGAGGCGTGCGCGACCGCGGCGGCGGCGGGCGCTTCCCGGGGGCGGCGCGCGGCCAGGACGGCTTCGCAGAGTGCGGCGACGGCCGCGGCGGCGAGCACGCTGAGCGCCGCGCCGCCGGCGTCGAGACCGGCGATCTCGCTTGCCGTGTACGCGACGACGACCACCGACGTCGTGCCGCAGATCCAGCCGGCGACCCGGACGAGCTCGTCGCGCCCGCCCGCTCCGATGGCCGCGGCAGCCACGGTGACCAGCGCGAACGCCGCGAGCATCGCCCCCGCCACCGGTGTGGTGCCGGCCAGCCCGGCAAGTCCCAGCGCGGCGAAGACGAGCGCGGCCGCGTGGCCGGCGGAGACGAACGCGCCCCCGTGGCCGGCGGAGACGAACGCGCCCCCGTGGCCGGTGGCGGCGGGCTCGGCCCCGTGACCGGTGGAGGCGGGCTCGGCCCCGTGACCGGTGGAGATGGGCTCGGCCCCGTGACCGGTGGAGATGGGCGCGCCCTCGTGACCGGCGGAGACCGTGACGACCGGTGGGGAGGCGGGTTGCGCGTTCAGCAGCGTGGCCGGCGACGGCCGGATCGCCAGCGCGACGAGCCCGGCAAGCCCGGTGACGAGGCCGGCCAGGGGCACCGACGGCCACGGCCCCGCGGACGCCGCGACGGCGAGCGGGAGGACGATCGCGATGACGGGCGCCGCGGCCCCGGCGGCCGCCCACAGCCGGGACGCCGGTGTGCGGCGGTAGGCAGCCGGCCCAGCCGTCGGCGTGCGGCGGTGGGCGGCCGGCCCGGACGCGCGGCGGTAGGCGGCCAGCCCGGCCGCCCCGGCGGTGATCAGCAGCGCGATCACCGAGGTCCAGGTGGTCACGGGGGTCGCCGGAGCGGTACCGGACCAGAAGGAGCCGAGCGCCCGGTACTGCTCCACGAACACGACGGCGAGGTCGGGCCCGGTCGCATAGAGCAGCGCGAGCACCGGCAGAACAGCGGCGAGCACGGCGCCCGCGACAGCCCCGTCGCCGGCCGCGGCCGCGCCGGGCGTGAGGGCCGGGCGATCCGGGACCGCCGCGGCGATCAGGAGCAGGGACGCCGCCGCGTACAGCGACGGCGCGTCCGAGCCGGCATGTGCGATCACCGGCAGCACCGCGGTGAGCAGCAGTGTCACGCCGAGGATCTGCGGCCGGTACCACCGGACTCCGCGGACCGCCGTGACGAGCACCGCGGCGACGAACACCGTGGCCACGGCCAGTTCGGCGCGGACCTGCCAGGTGACCGGGGTGCCGGCGGCCAGGAGGGTCAGCCAGACCGCGGGCGGGACGGCCAGCAGGCTGACGGTCGCCGACCAGGCGCCGAGGCCGGAGCGGAGCGGATTGGACCGTACCCGATAGGCGGTCGCCGCACCGACCAGCGCGACCACCGCGCACGCTGCCGCGCTCACCCCCGCGTCGCCCCGGCTCACGACCAGCGCATGCCCGGTGAGCAGAGCGGCCACCGTGAGCCGCAGGGCCGGCGGGCGCGTGCGGCTGGCGGCCAGGGCCAGCGCGCCCGTGGCGACGGCCAGATCCACGATCGGGGCGGTCCACCAGGGCAGCCCGAACGCCGGCGGCGCCAGCAGCGCCATTGCGGCCAGGGCGGTCAGCGCCAGGTCCGTGCGGAGCCGGGCCGGGGGCACGATTGCGTACGCGCAGAGCACCGCGACCGCCGCCACCAGCGTCTCCCGGCCGGGCCCGGACACGGCCCGGTCCAGTGGCGCGGCCAGCAGGGGCAGCGCCGCCTCCGCGCTGTCCGCCGCGGCCCGGACCGCCGCGCCCGTCACGCCCAGGCCCGGCACCGCCGCGACGAGCAGCCCCGCTGCGCGGGGACCCCGGGCGACCGCGTCCGGAAGGAGGCGCCCGATCCCCGCGACCACGGCGGCGACCAGGAACGCCACGATGGAGAGGCGCAGGACGACCGTACCCTCCGCAATTGACGTCGGCGTGCCGTCCGGCACCCACAGTGACCAGCCGCCCGCCGCGACCGCCACCGCGAGGGTGAGCAGTCCGGCGGTGATGGTCTGCGCCTCGCGATGCCCGGAGAGCGTCGCGGCGGCCGTGGCCAGCGCCGTGACCAGCACCAGCGCGCCACCGGCCGCGGCCGCTGCGGTTCCCGACTCCGCGGCGGCCAGCGCGGCGATCGCGATCAGCGCGGCGACGATGCCGGCGGCGTAGGCGCACAGGTAGGCGACCATGCCGATGCCGGTGGGGGAGTAGCGGCGGCGGTGGACGACTGCCAGGTTCAGCGCGGTCACCCCGCTCAGCGTGACTGACCAGCCGGTCAGCGTCGCCTCGGCGGAGAGGGCCAGCAGCGGCAGGATCGGCTGCGCCACGAGCAGCGCGGAGATCGTCGGGCCGCGGAGCTTGGTCAGCCGGGCATAGGCGAACGCTGTCACCGCGGTGATGGCGCAGACGGCGGACGCGTACCGGAGCGGGTCGTGGTCCCGGACCCCGAGAAAGTCGACCGCCCAGGCCGCGTAGCCGTCCAGCAGGATCATCAGCAGACCCACCGCGGCGAGCGTCTCGGCGGCGGCCGTCAGGCCGCGCCGCACCGCGAACGGGGGCACCGCCAGGACGGCGGCGGTCGCGGCGGCCAGGATCGCGGCGCGGCCGGTGACGCCGACCTGGGCCCAGGCGACAGCGGTGAAGACGGCGGCGGCGACCATCAGGAGGAGGCCACCGAGGATGAAGAGGACATTCTGGACGGTCAGCGTGGTGAGACGGGGTTCCGGAGTCGTGCGACCGACCGCGCCGGCGGGCGCCGTGCCCGCTGAGCCGGCGGCGCTCACGGTAGGCACAGCGCTCGCGTCGCTTGTCCGATTTTTCGCCGTTTCCCGCGATTTCTCGGAGGCTACCGCGCTCGTGACGCGGAAGGCGACCGCGTTGCGCTGCACCGTCGTGTCGGTGATCCGGCGCTGCAGCGTCGTGACCGTGGCCATGGCCGCGTCGAGCTGCTGATTCATGTCCGCCAGCTCACCGTCGAGCCGCATCACCTCGAGGGCGTCCGCATCCGGCCCCCGGCCGCAGCCGGGACAGCCGCTCTTGGCGGAGGCGGCCGTGCCGCAGTGGGGACACGGGTACATCGATGGCGCGCTGCTCACGGCGATAGTTTCGCGCACCCCCGCAAGAATGTGTTCTCCGGTGGCCTCCGGGCGCGTGTGGCGGTGATTCAGGCGCGGCGGATCGCCTTCGCGAGCGTGTCGATGTTGAGGTCGCGGATGGTCTCGTCGGCGAGCTTCGGAAGCGCGTGAACATGCCAGCGCGGGCTGTTAGTTTCACAGCGATGCAGCGAAATGTCCATATCGTAGACGGCGGCTCAAATCAGCGCCGTCACCGCCAGAACGAGAATCCAGGCGAGGAAACTCCCGCCGAAGCAGATCAGCCCGCCTAGCCGCGCGGAATGGTCGACGTCGCCCAGCGCCTGCGCACGCGGCCGACCGAACACCGAGATGACGATGTAGGCGGCGAAATACGCGATGGCGGGCAGGCCGCACACCGACCACAGCAACGTTCCTATCGAAGCCCCGTCGGCCGGAGCGAGGATGAACAGACCACAGGCAACCAGCCACGTGCAGAACGCCGCGACGGAGTAGACCAGCGCATTACGGCCTACTGGCGACATCGTCGGGAGGAGGGCAGGCCGCATGCCGCGTTCCTCGGCCTTCCGGGCCTCAGCGTCAGCCTGGTTCACCGCGTCCCAGGCACGCCGAAGTGCTTCATCTACGTCGTTCAGTCCAGTCCGCGCCGCGCCGCCGAACGACGGATGCGGCTCCCGTAACCGCTGCGCCAGACCGAGGAGGTGTTCCCCTTGAACGTTCAGCCGCCGCTTGAGCTTGTCGACCTCGGCCCGGCCGGTGACGGCACGCTGTCGGACCTGCGCAGACCTCGCCTCTTCCTGGCTGCGCGCATCGGCGAGCCGCCGCGCGAGTTCAGCGTATTCAGGCCATCTCATGACGACCTCGCATCACGAACATCACCGCTCCGGCGTGGCTTCGATCGCGGCCTCAGCACGATCGAGGAAATCCCACCAGTGCTCGCCCTCATCGCAGTACGAGGCAAGGAGATTGGCCGCGATGACGTAAGCAAGGATGATCACGCGTTCCATCGGCAGGATCTGATCGACTCGCGTTCCGGAGTGAGCTGCCTGAAGGTACTTGTTGACCTCGTCCTCGGCTGGGCCGACCCACTTTTCAGCGGTCGCAACCTCTCCTGCGATCTCTGCGAGCTCCTCGTTGGTCGACCGGACGCCTTCGTTGAGGTCGTACAGGACATAGAGCGACACCGCGGTAGCGAGGTTCAGACCGTGAATAGCGGCCTCATCGCTGGTGAACGCGCCCAGAGCTTGTTGCAGGCGGGCGAGGTCCTTGCCGACAACCGCTCCAAGCGCCTCGCGTACGAGCGGCTCCACACTGAAGTCAATCTTTCCCACCATCAGTCCTTTCGGTTGTTCCGCAGCTCATCGACGAAAGATCGGATCGCAGCGACGGCAGCGATCGCAGCAATCACCACACCGGCTACCGCTTTCACCGGCACCGGCATGAATTCCTGCCACGGCGACCAGGCGACCGCTGTCGTCGCTCCCATTGCTCCGATCGCAGTCGGAGTCAAGTATCGGCGTGGCGGTGCTTTGGCGTGCTGTTGCTCAGCGACGCGTCGCGCTGCCGCTCTCCTTCGTCGCTCCTTCTTGGTCAGGCGCTTGGGTTTTCGCGGAGAACGTGCGGGCGGCCCTGTGCTGCCCCCGCCGCTACCCCTTCAAGTGCCTTCGGCGACGGCTCGGGCCTGGCTGATGGTGTCGTTGGCGATGTCGATCGTGCCGTGGACCTGTTGGGAGAGTTTCTCGATGCTTTCCTTGACCGTGGTGAGGCCGGCGACGGTGGCGGTGGCGCCGAGGGCGACGGCCTGGTCGACGGCTTCGTCGGTGGTGGTGGCTGCGGTGTTGGC